>CALXFW010000056.1 GCA_944387685.1 uncultured Oscillospiraceae bacterium | reverse complement strand
TTTCGGTTGGCATCATCTGCGGGGCATCTCTGTATGAACTGGCTCTGGAGGCGTCGGTGATGATTACCGTTGTGATGCTGGGGCTGCATTTCGTGCCCAACGCCCGGCCCGCATTGCTGCTGCTGGTGAACGGGCGGGACCCCCGGATTCAGGAGGAGCTGGACAAGGTTCTGAAGGCCAACACCAGTTTCTACAAGGTCAAGTCCCGGAACCGGACGGCAGATGGGATTGATCTGATTGTGGAACTGAAAACCGCCGGGGAAGCGGCGCTGCTGGAGCAGGTGCTGGCCATTCCCCAGGTGGCGTCCGCCACGCTGATGACCCACGATGGGGAAGCTACATATTGAGAAATGACAATGCCCGGCAGTTCACAGGAACTGCCGGGCAATTGAGCGTGTCAAAAAAGTCTCAAATAGTTTGCCGCCAGCGGCGGCAAATAAAGTCTAAATCGTTTTCTGCCGGGGCGTGTACCTGGCAGAAAACACTTCTCAGGCTGCAAGTGTGGAATTTGTCCCCCACAGGGGGACAAATTATGCGCGCAGCAGACTGCAAAAACTTGTCGGAAAGCCCCGTAGGGGTTTTTCGACAGTCTGAATGCCCGGCAGTTCACAGGAACTGCCGGGCAATTGCTATGCTTTTTTTCTGGAAAACAGCGCCTCCAAAAACAGATACACACCGGCGCAGAACAGCATTGTGGCGATCCAGAGAAAAACGGGGGGAATGGGACCGATCTGGGACAGATAGGCGCCGACCAGCGGGTGCAGAATGTACACATATACAATCATGGCCCGGAGCCGCCGGGCCAGGCCGGCGGAAATCCCCACCGGAAAGCGGAAGGTCAGAAGCACCAGCACAAGGGCGGGGACCCAGTTGAAGAAGGTGATGTCGGTTGAGATCCCGCCCCCCCGGCGGTCGAGGAGAAACCAGCACTCCCCAAAAGCTGCGGCTCGGAAAACCAGATAGAATACAGCCAGCCAGACGGTGGGCACCTTGTCCCCAAATTGCCGGTATTTGGCCAGGGAGCCGCCCAGAAACAGCAGAGGAAATCCCAGAAATACCACATTGCGCGGCCCGCCGAACCGGGACAGGAGCTCCCCTGCTGCCGAAACAAACGGGATGGGAATCAGGGGATAATATTCATCCAGAACAGCGCCCCAGAACAGCAGAAGCAAACAAACAGGGATGCCCACGGGATAGAGGCGCTTTTGAAAGGCGGCTGGAAGCTTGTCCAGGAAAAACCAGATCACCAGTCCAAAAAGTGTGGCGTTGAGATACCACAGGTGCTCGTATCCGATAACCAGATTCCACCTGAGTGCGGATATGGCTTCGGAAAAACTCGGGATACCCTTCAGAATAGCAGGCAGGTACAGCAGATACCCGAAACCGTACAGCAAGGCAATGCGCCGAAGCTGGCGCGGTTTATCCTGGGAGAGGAAGAAATAGTATCCCGAGGACAGAAAGAAGACGGGTACGCAGATTCGCAGGAACCAGCTGAGGTAGAAATTGTCCACCTGTTCGCTGGTCCAGAAGGAGGGGAGGTGGGAAGAGACAATCACCGCACAGCACAGCCCCTTTAATAGATCCAGCGTCCGGTTTTCTACTTTGGTTTGGGGCATATGTCCTCCTTACCGATTAAGGGCTTCCAGAGCCAGTGCGTTCTGGGTTTTGTACAGCTGGGCGTAGATGCCGCCCTGCTCCAGCAGCTGCTCGTGGGTGCCGCATTCGCTGATTACCCCGTCGGCAATGGAGACAATCCGGTGGGCGCTGCGGATGGTGCTCAGCCGGTGGGCGATGATCAAAGTGGTGCGTCCCTGGGCCAGAGCGTCGAAGGCCCGCTGAATCTTGGCCTCGGTGACAGAGTCCAGGGCGGAGGTGGCCTCATCCAGAATGAGGATGGGAGGATTCTTCAGGAAAATCCGGGCGATGGCAATGCGCTGCTTCTGCCCGCCGGAGAGCAGGGCGCCCCGCTCTCCCACATAGGTCTGGAAGCCGTCGGGCATGGCCTGGATGTCCTCGTAGATTTCCGCTTTTTTCGCTGCTTCCGCAACCTCCTCCATGGTGGCGTCGGGCTTGCCGTAGCGGATGTTCTCAAAAATAGTGTCGGCGAACAGGAACACATCCTGCTGTACAATGCCGATGTTTTCATGGAGACTGCGCTGGGTGGCCTTGCGGATGTCCAGACCGTCGATGGCAATGGCGCCGGAGGAGACATCATAGAACCGGGGAATCAGCTGGCACAGGGTGGACTTGCCGCCGCCGGAGGGGCCCACCACCGCCACCGTCTCCCCGGGCGTCACATTCAGGCTCACGTCATGGAGCACCGCCAAATCGCCGTCATAGGCGAAGGACACGTGATCCACCCGGATCTCTCCCCTGGCATGGCCCAGAGGCTTGGCGTCGGGCTTGTCCTGAACCGTGGGCTCCGTTCGCATGACCTCCACAAACCGGTTCAGGCCCGCAAAGCCGTTGGCGAACATCTCCGAGAAGTTGCTGAGCTTGCGCATGGGGTTGACAAAAGAGCTGATATACAAG
>CALXFW010000055.1 GCA_944387685.1 uncultured Oscillospiraceae bacterium | reverse complement strand
GTCCTTGATCTTCCACGCCTGGCTGAAGGTTTCCTCGCTGACTCCTGCCGGCCTGCCGTATTTTTCGTACTTTTCAATGGACTCATAGTCAATGCCGACCGCATCCGGGTTTCGGGTCTCCCAGTCATACAGCGTCACATACCGGTCCGCCTGGGCGTAGGTCTTACCGTCCATTTCCATGATCGCCTGACGGAGGTCATCCGCTGTGATCAGGCCGTTCTTGTACCGGTACTTCCGCTCGCTGTAGTTCCAGCCGTGGTCGTCCTCAAACTCCCATCCCTTGATAGACTTATCCGCAGCCGTTACAGCATCCTCATAGCTCAAACCCTCAAACTCCTGGACCATGGAAATCAGCTGATCCCGGGTGATGTTCTTGTCCATGTACTGGCTTTTCCGGCTGGAATAGGCAAAGCCCCAGTTGTCTTCGAAATCCCAGGCATTGGCGGTGTCCTTTGCCTCCAGAGCCGCCTCCTCTTTGCTGAGGCCCTCCATCTGCTGGAGCATGGAAGCCAGCTGGTCCACGGTCAGATTGCCGTCCATGTACTGCTGCTTCTTGTCTTCATAGGCAAAGCCGTTTTCGATCTTGAAGTCCCAGCCTCGAATTACCTCGTCGGCCTCGGCCTCGGTCAGTTCTTCGATGTACACCAGATCCGCCCGAACCTCCTCTTTGGTGAGTTCGCCGCCCCGATACGCCCGCTCCCGGCGGCTCCAGCTGAAGCCGTGCTCCAGTTCAAAGTCCCACTTCTTGATTTCGGTCTCCGCGGCCGCGTGGTCCTTGCCGCCGTAGGTGGTCATGAGCTCCACCGCCCGCTCCGCGTCAAAGGCCCCGTCCATATAGGCGTCCTGTACCTTGGTGGTGAACTTGGAGGCTATGGACGTTTCGATCTCATACATGAGGTAGTGCTCCTCCTGCATCTGACCGACCAGATAATCATAGACTGCCTGGGCCGCCTTGGTGTCCCCCCTGGTGACTGCCGTAAAGTAGTCGTCCATGGAATATACGTCGTAGGCCTTGGGGGTATACTCCGCCGGCTCCCCTTTGTGGATCTTGTTGTAGACCTGCCACATGGCCCGGAACGCCAGATCCTGGCTGAAATGTCCTTCCGCCACAATCTGGTCAATGATCTTCTGCCGTCCCAGAATGTCCCCGTCCAGCTGAAGCTGAGCCGCCTCCCGGATCCTGGGGTCATTCTCCGCCAGGCCCTTTCCGATGGCAATATCGAGCTTCTGCTGATCCCGGGAGCCGTCCTCCTTCCGGTAGGTGTCCTCGATCCGCTGCCGGTAGGTATCGTCGCCGTTGGCGATGGCCCAGTACAGCCGGTCAGTCTTGCTCTCATCGCGGATCCAGCCCTGGAAGGGCAGGCTGGACTGGGCGCCGGAGACCATGGCGTCCCAGACAGAATCCCAGGAAGACGCAGTCCAGTTCTCCTTCTCAAACAGGTTCAGGAAGGCCACGGCGTCCCTTCGCAAGTTCCGGATGGGAATACCGCGCAAAGAGGCCAGAGCCTCCGCCACGTTCCATGCCGCCAGACGCACCTTTTTGTTATTGTCGTCCAGCTCCGCCTCATCCATTTCGCTGGTGTCCCCCATGGCAAGCTTTCCCCAGGTGTTCACCGCGTCCAGCAGCAGATCAAACAGGCCCATGTCCATTCGTTCCACGTCATAGCCCTGGATAACGGACCAGACATCCCGGACAAAGGGGAGGTAGGTCAAAGGATTTATGGAATTCAGGAAGCTGCCCATCACGTTTTCCATGTACTTCTCCAGCAGGTTCTCGTCCTCGTCATCATCCCGCATGGCATAGACGATGGAGCCCAGAAGACTGTCCAGAACGATCTGACAGGTGATGGCCTGGAAGATATTCACGGCCTCCTTCTTGTTTCCTTTGGCCGCCTCCCGGGCGGCATACTCCGCCAGGTTGATCGTGGTGGTAGGCTCAGCCATAAAGCTGGTTGCCATATTTACCAGACCGCTGCCGCTTCGCATGAAGCCGGACCGGGAGAAAACACTGTCATATACCTGGGTCATTTCAACCACCTCGGTGAACCGCACTCCCGCCGCCTTCAGGAACTCCTGCGATCCTGGCTCCAGATCCTTCCGGGTTGCCGCCGTCTCCCGCTTCACGGCCTCCCATATCCCGATCCAGGTGCACTCATCGGCCCAGGCGGGAGCCCTGGTCAGGACCTCATCCCGATAGTCCCCATCCTTGATCAGGGCAATCATTTTCTCCTTCAGTCCCTTGTATTCCTTGGCCAGCAAATACTCCCGGGTGGAGCGTCCCATGTGGGTGTCGAAGTACCCCATCTCTTTGATGATCGCCACAGGCGCGTACTTCTTCAGTTCCTCCCAGCGGTTGCTGTGCCATTGGGAACGGATGCTTATATGAAGCTTGGGCAGAAAGTATTTCGGATTCACCAAAGCCCAGGCCCTGGGAAGCGCGCTGAACTGCCGCAGCAGCACTGAGGCGGAAGATACTACAGACACCTTCTTGTACGTCCCGATCATGCTCTGCGCCAGGCTCTCCCGAGCATCGTGGGTCCTGCCCGCGTTGATATCCTTCAGCAGCTGATCAATGTAATCCTTCGCCGCAATGCCGTGGGCATTCTGGATAGCCGCCACCGTGCCCGCCATGTCCGTTTCCTCCGCGGCCGCCGTCTTGAAGTTGTACACCCGGTAGAAATCCTCCAGGGGCAGCACGAAGGCGTGGTAATTGGCCATTTCATTTACGTGGTCCGCCCACAGCGAGTTGAAGGCCGTCAGCACAATGGGGCTGGAGGCGTGGGGCTTGGTCTCTTTTGTGAAGCCGCTGTTTTTGATCTTCGTCCGCCCCTCCTGCTGCTCCTTCACACGCTGGTTGTACACATCGGAAGACCGCAGGGGGAAGTAGTTCTCCTCCTGGAACAGCTTCACGCCGTACATTTCCATGGAGACCTCGTTTCCCTTGGCTCCCATGGTCTCGGACAGATACTTCTGCATCCGGTCCACATATTCCCGCTGCTCCTTGGTCAGGGTCCCGACGATCCGCTCCAGGATGTCCATGGAAACGCTGTAGGCTGTGGCGTCGCTGGGTATCTTCTGGACCTTGAGCTTGATTTCCTTCCCATCGGGACCGACTGCCTTCTCCTCCACCACTTCCTCAGAGGAGTTGAAGACGAAGCCGCCCTTGACGATATGGTCCCAGGCCTGTTTCCGCTTGGAGTAGGCGTACAGACTCATGATCTCCCCCAGGGACAGTTGGAAGGGCATCCCCGTAGTGGACTGGAAGGGATATCGCTGCTCCATGTTCCAGTTCCAAAAGCCGCAGTCTTCCGCCGTCTTGAGCATGAACGCCCGTGCCTCCCGGATGTCCACACCCCAGACGTCCTCGCCATTGCGGACTTTCCTGTAAAGCTCCAGCATGGTGTCGGAACCCAGACGGTGGAACGCGTAAATGGGCTTTTCGTTGTTCCAGGAGTACTGGTCCGCTCTCATGCGGATCTTGTGTACGGACTTAGGTGCCTGCTTCTGCGCGCCAAGCTCCCGGGCAGCGTTTTGGGCCAATTCGCTGATGGTCTGCCCCTTCTGGGCGGCGAAGGTCTTATTTGCGTTTCGAATGGTGGAGAGCACAATGGAAAACATGTCATACACGTCCTGAAGCTGCTGCAGGCTCAGATCCTCCGCGTATACGCCTTCCAGATCCTCCGCCAGCTGGAGCATCCGGTTATGCACCTCTTCGTCGTAGGCCCAGACCAGAGCTGCCTGCGTGGTGTTTTCCAGATTTTTGTAGGCGTCCGCCATTTCCTTCAGGGCCTGCTTGACCATGTTTTTCCCCTTCAGCCGGTTCTTTTCCCGTTCGGCGATGGGCTCCACCACAGTGCGAAGCTTCGGGGCCTCAAGATCCTTCCGGACCTGCTTCAGCTCGGCTTCCATCCGCTGCCGTTCCGGTTGGGCATCATTCCAGCGTTGGGCATCCTCCCGTGTCTCCCGGTTCAGTTTGTCCAGCCGGTCCTTCAGGCTGTCCAGCCGGTCCAGGAGCTTCCGGTACTGCTCCAGGGCCTTTGCCTCCGCATCGGTCAGTGAGGTGATTTCCCCCCGCAGCACAGTGTTGGTCCGCAGATCCGAAAACAGAACCTGGGCCAGATTTAAGGCCTTCCCAGCGGTTTCCTTCAGCCCTTCCTTAACGTTGCGCTCCTTGGTCCCGTGATTCAGAATGCCGGAAATATCCTTCACCCGGTTCCGGATCCCGCGCTTGAGCCGCGTCTTCTTCCGGCTCTCCACGCCCTTGGCTCTGGATTCCCGGTAGGTCCTGCGCATGTCGGCCTTGTCCTGCTGCAGCTGCCGGATGGCATTACGGGATTCCCGGATCTGTTCCGACAACCTATCCAGCATTTCCTCAATCTTACGATCCTTGGCCGCAATGCTGGCGTCCTTCTTCTGGATCTTCTCGTTCATTTTCTGAACGGTCTTTTCCAGACGAGCCTCAGCCTTCTTCTTGTCCAGTGCCCGGCGGGACTGCTCCATAAAAAGCTTTTGAGCCTGCCGGTCAGCAAAGGTGGGCGCTGTCTGCCGCACCGATCCGGAGAACAGTTCGTCCAGAATCTCATTGGCCAGGGCCTCCACGTTCTGCCGGTAGTCCAGCAGATAGGGATTGCCATATTCCGCCGCCATGACGCTGTACAGGTTTTCGATGTGCAGGATCTGGTCGGCGGGGTTGGTGATTTCCTCCGGGAAGAATCCCTTACCGAACTGATCCTGAAGCTCCAGCCAGACCACATCCATGGGTGTCCCGGAATCGGTAATGGTGAACCGTCCAAAGTTGCGCTTGCGGAAGTCTCCAAAGTCGGCGACATCCTCCTTATTCTCCTTCAGGGAGATCTTCGCACCCCGCAGATACGCCTTGATCTCCTGGAAGGTGTCCATCTCCGCCTCGTTGGTCTGGACCTTGGACGATTGCAGGATCTCCCCGGCGATGGCCTCGGCCTCCTGGCGCAGATCTTCCCAGAGCGCGTCCTCGTAGCTGTCCTCGGAGGAGAGCTTATCCAAATTGAAGCCGTCCAGATTGGCCTCGCCGGATCCTCGCATCTTCTCCGCAAGCGCTTTCATCCGCGTCCGGATAGACGAAAAGTCCGTCTCGCTCTGGTACGCCTCCAGGACGTTTCTTGCGACTGTGTCCACATCCGCGAGCCGGACCGCCCCCATCTTCGTCCGCTTCACCTGTCCCCGCCAATATGTCAGCCGCTCCTTCAGCAGCTCGTTTTCCCGCTGAAGTTCGACATAGGTGGGGTTGTCGCGGGAGAATCGGATGTCTCTGCTTTTCGTTGGTGCCTTAGCCGTTACCCTTTTGATCTGCTCCGGCCGAAGCGCGGCAAATGAGACACCTCCAAACTCTTCATCCTGGACCTGAACGCCGTCGTAATCATTTAGATCCAGCCATTCAGCAAATGCTGTTCCCCGCTCAGTCGGCGTTCCTTCCTCCGTATTGTCCATGATGGAATTGCACAGGTCATCCAGAGAATATGCAATGTATGGATTCGTAATATTCAGATAGCACTCCTCCGCACGACTGCCCGCAGATCCCGTAAGATCCTTTGTATTGAACCAAAATCCAATATGTGCAGTCGCCGCCAGGAGCTCGTCCGAAGCGTTATCGTCCGTATTTTCTCCAAGTCGCTTCCTGTCAAATTCGGTAAACGCATCGTTCCATGTTGCATGGAAAACAGGAAGAAGATCTCCGCCTTGGCCATATCCTCCGTATTCATCCACTCGGACAGCGCTGTCTTTGAAAAATTTCCGCTGTCCCTCAGACAGTTCCCTTCCCTGAGAATCTACTTCAGGCAGATCACGGGAAGCCTTTCCCTTGCTGCTTTTTGAATTTGTCGAAGAATTTTTGTTGCTATTTCCGGCAGGCTGTGCCGCCTTCTGCTCCGGTTCAGCTTCCTTCACCGGTTCAGTCTTTGCCTCCGGTTCGGGCTTCCGTTCCGGCTTTTCCTGGGTCTGGCTGTCCTCGGCCACCGGCGGCCCGGTCTTCTGCACCCCGCCGTTCTCCATCTGCCCCAGGGCCGTCTCCTTAAGTTCCAGCAGGAAGGGCTGCACCTGGGCGGCCAGCATCTGGTCGTCAAAGCCGTTCATGTCCGCCAGAGCGTCGCAGAGGATCTCCTCGAAAACTTCCTCGTCGGACATATCCGTCAGATCATAGGCCTCGGCGTACCGCTGGCACACCCATTCGATGTATTGGGACTTGGAGGCGGTGGTGCCGTCGGGCAGCTGCTTTTCCACCAGGTCGTCGTAAACCTCCGTCAGCCGGTCGTAGACCAGCCTGGGGTCCACCCGCCCCTGGGCAATCAGATGGTGGCCCGCCTCATGCCGGGCCAGCTGCTCCGGGGTGAAGGCCCTGTGATCCGCCCGGACGTACATGGTGCCGCCCTGGATGTAGGCCCTGACAGAGATCCATTTCCCCGCTTCGTTGACCGTCTCCAGGTTCCCGCCCCGGAACAGGACCAGCTCCAGCCCGTTGTCCCTGGCCACCGCCCGAGCCCGCTCCAGGGCCGGGCTTTTTTCCGTTTCCGGGACAACGGTCAGATTCTTCCGGCTGCTGCCCCCGGCCAAGCCCAGATCCCCGGCGCTTACTTTTCGCCCAGAATCCGCTTGCGCAGCTTTTCGGCCAGCTCCTGATCTGCCTTCGGCTGCCGCTTGCCGCTGCGGTACTCCTCCTGCCGTGCCTTCCACTGCTCGTACTTGTCCGCCGGAATCCGCACCGTCAGGCCGTTGTACGCCGTGTCGTAGATGTACGCCTGCTTCTTCTGTGCCATAGGGGATACCTCCTGTGTTATTTTCGGCGGTCTGTGCCGCCTGACTGTTTCCAATGTAGTGGATCTTCCCGCCCACGTCAATAGGATATCTTCCCGCCGCCGCCTGGCCTGCCTGGTAGGCAAATATCCGCTGGTTCGGCGTCAGATATTTTACCGCCGGAGACTTGCTCAGGTAGTCCTGTTTCCCGTTGGCCTTGCCGAAGTCATAGGCCCACTGATAGGCCTGATCGAACCGCTCCAGGTCCTGCTCCCCGCCGCCGATGCGGTAGGTCTGCTCCATGGCCTTGGCCTGGTCGCCGTACTTCCGCGACAAGCCCTCCAGCGTAGGGGCGGGATTGTAGGAATCGGTCCGGACCTTTCGGGTCCCGATCTGCCTGGCCCAGCCGGAGGCGTAGTTTCCTTGCCGGATGTTTTCCGGATTCATTTCATTGCGGACCCGGTTCCCGTACCGGCTCTGCGCAACGGCCCGCCGCTCAGCCTGGGAGAGGCTCTCTCCCAGGGCCTCCTTGGCAATGGCCTGAGACAGGGCCTCCACGTCCCCGGTCTCCCCCAGATCCGTCAGCCGGGTCTGGACGCTGTCCCGGATGGCCTGCCGGTCCTGGTCCGTCATGGCCTTGTCGCTGGAGCGGGCCAGCTTCCCAAGGTCCGCGCCGGACAGGTCTTTTCCACTGTCCAGCTTCGCCTGAAGGTTTGCCGCCAGCCTGCTTTCCGGATCGATCTCCAGGGCCTCCAGCACCAGCTCCCGGGCGCTGTCTGCGTAAGTCTCGCGGATCTGCTGGTTCTGCACCCCGGTCTGGACCGCCATGGCGGCCCCCTCCATGGGACCGGCGGACAGGGCGCCCAGAAGCCCGGAGTAGGCCACCTGGCCCCAGTCCACGCTTTCGTCGGCCCCCAGGAGGATGTTCTGGAAAATCGGGTCCAGGACCTCCTGAGTGGCCTCCTCCGCGCCTTCGGAGAGCATGGAACCGCCCAGCTCCCCGGCGGCCCGAAGGATTCCGTTCTCCACCTTGGCCAGAGCCTTGGACACGGCGTTGCCGGTGACCTTGCCGCCAAGCTTGCTGATGCCGCCCAGGACGTACTGCAAAGACGTCTCCGCCACGCCGATGGCCAGGCCGTAGGCCTTGGCGCTGGTCTTGTCGTAGCCGTCGTTCAGGGCCTGCTGATAGGCGTTTCCTCCGGCGGAGGAGCCCATGGTCAAGGCGCCGGCCACAGCCCCAGAGCCCGGCACGGCGATGTTGACCAGAGAGGAAAACAGGATGGACGGCGCCATGTTGGAGGTAGTGGTGATCAGGTCATAGGCTACCCGGGCCACGCCGCTGCGGCTTGCCAGATCCTCCTGGACCATGGAACTGGCGAACTGGGTGTCCGTGGGCGAGATGTAGTCCGGGTCCGTGGTCACGGCAGCAACGGTCCCCCGGGCGCCGGAAATGAACTGATCCACCCCCGCCTCCATGCCGAAGGCCAGTTCCTGGGCCGTATTGCCCGCCATGGCCTGGTATTCGTCCAGGGCCTTGCGGTACATCAGGTTCTCCCGGATGGTCTCCAGGTACTGCCGCCCCATCTCCGGGCTCTGGGCGTAGTAGTAGTTGTACAGGGCCACTTCCTCTTCCGTGAGCCGGTCATAGCCCTGTTTGGCGTACTGGTCCACGGCCCCGTTGTCCAGGCCCAGGGCGGAGTAGTCCTGCATATTGGGGGCGTAGTCGGAGTTGTTGGCCCAGGCGCCGAACCGGTCCCAGGTCTGGGCGTACTTGGCCCGGAAGCTGTTCCGGTCGTTGATGTACTCATACAGCTCCCGGTCCTCGGCCCCCGCCTGGGGCTGCCGGTATGCCGATTCCATCGGGAACGCCGGATCGTAGTTGTCCGCCCCGGGGTCCGAAACCGACTGCATGCGGTAGGAATCCTGGTATCTTTCAGCCTGCCGGATCTGTCGGCTTTTCTGCGCGATTTGCTCCTGCATGGCCCGGATGTCTTCCTCCGCCTGCTTTTGCTGAGCGTAGTCGTTCCAGTCGAATTCGTAGTTGTCGATCTGATTTTGAAGGTCCTGGATCTCCGCGTTCGCGGCGTCGATGTCCAGGCCCATCATCTGATCGTGATGTTCCTGCTGCTTCCGCCACTGGTCGTAGTCTTCCTGGCTGTCAAACTGCCCGTAGAAGTCCTCATAAGACTTCAGCTGTTTATTGATCTGGTCCAGATTGTTCCGGATCTCGGAAGCTTTGGCCGATCCGTAGGGATTGGAGGAGAGCTCTCCCATCAAAGTCTCCAGGTCTCCATAATAGCTGTCCCGGTAGTTCTTTCTGCGTTCTTCCGGCTGCCATGTGGCATAGTATTTGTCCATGCCGTTGGCATAGGGCAGGATCTTGTTATAGCGATCAATATAGGGCAGTTCCCAGAGATTGTTTCGGTATCGGCTGGCGTTGGGCAGGCCGTTCCGGTCGGCATAGTCCTGGATGCTGTCGTAGTCCCGGATCAGTTCCTCGATTTCATCCCGGTCTACGGTGCCGTTTTCGGAGTATCCGTCAATGATCCGGTTGTACCGGTCAGCCCAGGACGAAACCTTGTCCCGCCTCTGCCGCACATTCTCTGCCGAATATTTTGTAAGCAGAGATTCCCGCAGGGACTGGAAAGATTCTTTCTTGCCGCCGGGGTCCTGGGGATTTACGTTATACTTCTCCAGTAGCCTGCTTCTTGTTTCTTCGAACGACATGGCTGTCCTCCCTCAGATTTCAGTATCGCTTATCCCGCAGATCCGTTGCGGCGCGCGAGTCGATCAGCCCCACGGCAATGGCGCCTTTCAGATATGCGTCTGTTTCCCGGGTACTGGCGCCGTTCTGCTTCATCGCCAGATACTCCGCCTCCACGTCAACCCCGCCGCTTCGTTTGCCGGACCGGCCCCCGGAAGATCCGCCCGATCCGCCTCCCCCCTTGGGAAAGAAGGCATCGACGTACTCCGCGGAAAGCCCGGATCGGGCGATCAGGTCATCCGACGGCCGGACCCCCATCTGGAGCATCATCTCCACCTGGGCCTGGGCAAAGTCCCGGTCAGACAGATACCGGCTGTAGTCCTGATTATCCCGGTCCATCATCAGCTGATACTGGGTCAGCAGATCATTCCCCTCCTGGGTGTACCGATCCAGCGCCGCCTGATACAGCTCGGGAACCACATCGTTGAGCCCTTCCAGATACCGGTTGTAGGTCTGCTGACCGGCGGTCTTGGCGTAGGAGTTGGCATAGCCCCCGGTAAGCGCGGCGGCCTGGCCCATGGTGTCCTCCATGGCCAGTTTCCCGTTTCGGATGTAGTTGTCCTTGTACTGCTGGTACAGGGCGTCCTGGTTGACGTCAAAAGAAAAGGGCTTCCGGCTCTGGTACTGGTTCAGCAGGCTGTCCGCCTGGGTCCCCCAGGGGGAGGTGAATCCACCGGCCGTCCCGGCCTGACTGGTTTGGGCGGTATTGCCGGCGGTCCCGGACTGATAGGTCTGGGCCGTATTTCCCACGGTCCCGGCTGCCGCCTGGTTTTTCTTCTTATCCTCGTTGTACATAGATTCCTCCTTATCCGGTCCGCTGCCACACATACACGCTGATGTAGGGCGGCATATTTTCATGGGCCTGACCGCCGCCGGTGGAGCCGGTGCTGATCTGAGAACTGCCGGTGGCCGACAGCCGGGAGGCGCTGACATCGTCGCCGGAGGCCCCGCTGGCGCCTCTGTAGGTAACGGTGTGGGTGTGGCCGGGGATCTGTTCCTCCGTCAGGGTCACAGCTGCCGCGCCGCCGGTCGCCCCCGCGGGATATTCGTCGCAGGCAGCCAGCAGAAACCGCCCCCGGATCTGCTCCCACACGCCGCCGAATAGGTCCTGGGGGCTGGTATCCGCGGTGCTGATGTAGACCGACCCCACCGGGTAACAGCCCAGGACGTGGAAGTCCTCCGCCTTCTGGGCCGGCTGACTCTCCTCCGTCCGTGCCGTCCCCAGCTCATAGTTCATCTGCTCCACCAACTGGCGCAGGTAGGAACCCAGCTGATGGATCTGGCCCCGCTGGTCCGGGGCGTTGATGATTGGCAGCCGGTAGCTCATCGTTGTCCACCTCCCGTCAGAGTCTTGGTGATCGAAAAGATCTTGGCCTGTCCATCGCCCTGGATCCGCAGCCGGAAGTGGTCACACCGCCGGGGCTGGATGGGGATGTCAAAGCTTCGCAGGCTGACGCCCTTCATGGTGCACACATACTCCCAGCTGTCCGCGCTGTCATAGTCGATGTACACATTGACCGTGCTCTCCGGCTCCAGCTGAATCCGGATCTGGACACGGGAGATGTACTTTTTATCCGGATCGTCCACACCCCACAGCCCCGTCTGAGCCATCCACCGGACCGGCGTCTGACTGCGCGCGCCGCTGCCATAGATGGTTTTGATCTGCCCGTCGGCGGCGTCCAGGTAGTACAGGTCATTTTCCCAGCTGCAAAAGGCCTTCGCCTGAGTGTTGTCCTCCTTGTGCCACAGGTTCCGGGCGGCGTCGTAAACGAACAGGTGATACACCCCCGTCCCGTCGGCCATGGAAACGCAGTACTTGCTTCCGTGGGCGCCTGCCACGGCCTTGTCATACGCGATGTCGCCGAAGGCCTGACCGATATCCACGGGCAGGGACCCGTCATAGGCGCATACCCCCAGCCTGGACTTGTAGTACAGGACCTCGCCGACAATGGCCAGGCTCCGGGAGCTGCCCTTCTGGACTCCGCGGCAGGGGGTAGTCTGGATCTGAAAGTTGGACGGCTGTGTCCCGTAGACCTTGTGCAGGCACCCTTCTTTGAAGAACAGCGGATACCCCATGTGGGCAATGGCCCCGGTGAAGGGTCCGTCAGATCCGCAGGAGGCGGCGTAGCTGTCCGTAGACACGCCCTGGAAGCAGTTCCAGTTTTTGAAGTCCCCCAGCTTGGAGGCGTAGATCTCGTTGACGGTCTTCCCGTCTTCGTCCACGCCGTACCGGCAGCCCCAGAGCCGGTTTCCCGATTCGATGCACAGATCCAGCTGTGGTACTTTCCGCTCCAGGGTCACAGCGTTTCGCAGGACACGGGTGTGGTCCAGAATCCCGGTGATGAGCACATAGTCCTCCCCCCGGTCCAGAATGGTGAAGGCCCCGTCGATGGCCCGGATGGTGCTGTCCTCCACGGGATTTCCGGTGACGTTGTCAATCAGGTCGCCCTCCTTCAATCCGGAGATGGTCACGCCGTCCCCCTTCTCAAAGGAAGCGCCGATTCCCTGGGACTCCAGGCGGATGTAGGTGGTCCCCACACTGACCCACTGGCCTGTGGCCGTGGAGTACCGCTTCAGACTGTGGGGCGTAGATCCGGTGTCCAGCCAGATCGCTTTCAGGTCGGCCGGCGCGGCAGAAGCGGTGTGTGTGACTGCGTAGGGCTCCGACGTCAGATTGCACAGGGTGAAGCGAACGGCCTCGGTGGTGCTGAAGGACACCTCCAGGCTTCCCCGGTCGTTTAAGTCCACGGTGTTGATGTACTTCTTGTCCGGAAAGACGATGACGTAAGCGCCCATGGATACCAGGGTCTTGTCCCCGCCGGTCAGCCCCAGGTCCACCCGGTCCCGCCCGATCAGGATCGCCGTGCCGTCGGTGTAGCACAGCATGTCCTTGGATATGATCCCCGTAATGTCCGCGCCGCCGGTGTAAAATCCCCGCTGCTTCCGGGGGCTGAGCAGCGGATACTGGTCCGACGTCAGGTTGACCATGTCGTACAGATCCCCGTCTCCGATGCGCATGTTGTGATTGTAGCCCCGGAAGGTGCTGATTACGCTTCGGGCGCTGGACTGGACCGCAATTGTCGGATAGATCATGGTGATACCCCCTTAAAACAGGAACCGCCCCGCCTGCCTCGGCCTGTGCTTGCGGGCGTAGTCCCGGCAGAATGCCTCGTACTCGGCGTTGAACAGGGAGATAGACGCGTTGTACCGGTCATACTCCCCGTTGGCCAGGTCGATCTGGGCCTCCAGCCACCGCTGGTAGATCCCGTCGTAGGGCGTGTCCACAAGCAGGATGGTACAGGCAGGATCGCCGTCTCCGTAGCCCCCGAAGACGCCGCCCGGTCCGTCGGCAAACCGGGACATATAGCTGTGTATGTCCCCGTCCAGCTGGCTGAGCCAGTGCACCTTGGTCGCCTGGTCATATACATTGGGCTTTATGTGGTCCGTCCGGTTGACGGCCTCGATGATGGTCATAGGGTCCCTCCTCGTAATACAGGAAAAGGGGAGCCGCGGCCCCCCTTACTTCTTCTCCAGCAGCTTGTCGATGTTCGCGTCCTGGGTCTCCTTGGCCCGGATGGACCGCCGGATCTCGTCGGCGATGTGTTTGGGCACCTTGCTGGTCTTGCCCTTGGGCAGCAGGTAGCTGACCCCGTTGACGGCCACGAACAGGTTCGGCTCATCATTGATGTTGCCCCGGGGGATGTGCACATCCACCCGCTCCTCAGCCTTCACTTCCTCGCCGGGCGTCTTCACTTCCTCGCCGGGCGTCTTCACTTCCTGGTCAATGGTCTTTTCAGACTTGGTCGTTGCCATGTGATATCCTCCAATTTATTCAGGGGCAGGGGCTGCCTGCCCCATAGAATCAGTTGACTTCGTCGGTTGCGGAGTAGCTGGAGCAGCTCATGATCCGCAGAACCCGCTCGGGGTAGAGGATCGTGCAGCCGTTGGTCTCGAACTTGTAGCCCACGGTGGAGAACTGGTTCAGAGGTCCGCCGATCTGGCTCTTGTCCTTGACGATCATCTCCAAGGCCCCGCCGGCGGGGTCGATGATGCCGAAGGCGTCCTTGCCGAACATATAGCTGGCATAGGTGGCCGTGCCTGCCTTGTTGACATAATCTCCCTTGAGAATGGGGGCGAAGACGTCCTCAATGAACCGGCAGCCGTGGAGCTCGCCGATCTCGCCGTTGAAGATCTCCGTGGCGGCGGCGTACTTGTGGACCTCCACCCAGTCCTTGGAAGAGCGCAGGTCGTAGGCCACGGAGGGGTGGATCACGCAGTAGTACTTGCCGTTGATCCGGGGGACCCGGTTCTTCTTCATAATGGTCACGGCCTTGTTGACGCTGTCCGGAGTCAGAAGGCACAGGGCCGTGTCACTGGCCTCCATGGTATCCGGGGAAGTGGGGGTGCCGGCCACGGCCCCGGTGGCCAGGGTGATGTTGTCGCAGTACATGACGTTGGTGTTCACCAGCAGCCCGTCCCGGATCAGGGCCTCCTGGGTCTCGGCGGCGGAGGCGCCCATTTCCTCCGTGGCGCCCAGAATGGTGTCGTCGTAGGCGTGAAGCTCCAGCTTGTCGGAGATGGCGGCATAGGTGCCGTACTGGTTGATAGATCCGGTCTTGGCGGACATGCCGAACTTCTGACCCGTGGGGATCACGCCTTCCTCCAGTTTGGATGCCTTGGCGAAGGTGTTCCACTTGCGCCACTCCACGGTGGTACCGTGGTTGGCGGGCAGAGCCTGCTTCTTGGCGAACTGGGCGTAGAACATTTCGATGCGGGCGTTCTCCAGCAGCTCCGTGTCGTAGAAAGTCTTCAGCTCCCCGGCAAGGGAATTGCTGCCGTCGAAGGGGGTGGTGTCCCCGGTGTAGGCGTTCACATAGCTGCCCGTGGCGTTGACCAGGGTGCCGGCCTCGGCGAACAGCTGCAGGTTATAAAACAGATCGTCCATAGTGTCTCCTTTCATTCCATGCCGGGGTAGATCCTCTCCCCCCGGCGGATCCGTGCCTTCAGAGCCTCCCGCTCCTGGCGGGTGGCTGTAGCGTAGTTGAACCGGGCGACACTGGCAGTGGCTCCAGCCCCGGATTCCTGGGGCCTGCGGGAGCCTGACTGAATGGCATTGGACAGCTTCTCGGCGGTTTTCCGGGCGGTTGCCTGCATGGACGCCGCCTGGATATCCTTGCGGTGGACGGCGTAGTAGGCGTCCTCCACGCTGATGCCCACATTGGGGTGGGTCATCCGGGCAAAGGCCGGGTTCTGCAGCTCCTGGCGCAGGTCGAAGGACGGGAATACCTCCTTCAGCGCCTCCCCCTGCTGCTCCAGAGACCGGATGTGGTTCTCGATCCGCTGCTGTTCCAGGGTGATGGCCTGCTGCCGCTGCTGCCGCTGCTGGTCCCGCTCGGCCTTGTCCATCTCCTTGGCCTGGGCAATGCCCACGCCCATCTCCATTGCCTTGCGCTCATAGTAGGTGTCATCGTCGTTGACAGCCTTTGCCAGCGCGTCGTAGTCCAGGTTGTTGATATCCAAATGATAGTTGCGGGCCAGCACCTCCAGGGCGGGGCTGAGCTTCTCCAGGGCCTCCTGGGCGCCCTTGGCAGACCGCAGACGGCTCTGGACCGTCTCCCGCATCCGCTTGTTATAGTCCGGGTCCTGCATCAGCTCTTCCCAGGTGGCCTTCTTCGGGGCTTCCTGGTTCTCCGGACTTCCCTTGGTCGTGTCGGCCGGGGGCGTATCCGCAGCGGCGTCCTGCGCTTTGACCTTGGGCTGCTCCGCCTTGGCGGTCAGCTGCTTACCCACGGCCTTGCTCGCCCGATCTCTGATCTTATCCGCCGGGACCCCCAGGTCCAGCAGACGCTGCCGTCCGGGATCGGCGGCCTGTACACCGGTGTCGGACTGCCCCGCGTCTCCGGAGGCGCCGTCTCCAGCGCCATCGGCGAACAGCTGCAAGTCCCAATGATCGTATCGCATAGATGCCTCCTCTGCCGCTTGGGGCGGCGAATCCTGATAGTTAAAGCATAGCACAAACCAATCCGCAAATCTAACCCACCGTGAATGCCGCATGGTCCGGATGATCCCGCGCGACGCAGGCCAGCCCAAGGATCACTGTCTCCAGCATTGCCCGCACCAGATCCCGCGCCTGCACTGCCGCCGTCCATGCGATATGGCAGTCTCCGGGCCGGATATCCATGCTGGCCGCGCTGACCATGCCCTGTGCCTCCATCTGCCGGACGTTTTCCGCCAGGGTGCACACCAGGGTGGACACGGCGGCGCAGATCAGGTCCTGCCCGTGTTCCCCGGCTCCTGCGTGGCCGGTCACTGTCACGGCACCGGCTGCCTGGTCATAGATAATCTGTACCATGTCACTCACCTCCCGGCGGACGCCTGGGCGGACCTGGCTCTGGCGTCCGATGCCCTGCTGTCCTCGCCGCCCTCCAGCTCCGGCTGGCCGCCCTGGGCCGCCTGGGATGCCATAACCTGCATCTGTAACAGCTGCAACTGCTGATACTGGACCCCGGCCTCGGACACCTTACGTTTGACCGCCTCCTTGCCCTCAAACTCCATCATGTCCAGGCACAGGATGGCCTGCTGGTACATCTGGGGGTTAAAGATCCCCTGGGCGTACAGCTGGAGCGCCAGCTCGTTCTGGGCCACGGTGGAGTAGGCGTTGCGCCTCTGGGCCTTGACCTGGATGTCAAAGACCGGCAGACGCAGGCCCATGTCCACCCCGAAGTCCACCCCCTGATGCTGGGGCTGAAGCCCCGCGTTGCTGTAGCTGACAAACTGCTGCTGTCCCAGGTCCCCGGTGATCCGGAACTGACGGGGCAGGTCATAGAACTGACGGATCAGCTCTATGACCAGCTCCACAATCCTTCCGTAGGCCCGGTAGGACCCCCGGTTGCTGTCCCGAATGCCCTTTCCGCTGGCCTCCTGGAGGGCGGCGATGGCCGAGGCCGCCGTGACCCCGGACTGGGAGGTGCCGGTGCTGGTCTCCGTATTGCCGCTGGTCTCCCGCAGCTCCTGGATGGTGGCCTCCAGCACGTTCATATAGGCCCCGTCCAGGCCCGTGTGCTCAACGCGCCGCAGGTCGTCCTCGGACGCGGTCTGGACATGCACCAGGGGGTTGGCCAGGTCCAGGAACTCATCCTCGTTGACGCCGCCGTCGCCCCGGATGAAGTAGCGGGGTATCGCCCCAACCATGGCGTTTTTCACATAGGCGGTCTTCAGGGTGTCGATGAGGGTCTGGGGATTGCGGCACACGTCCACATAGCCATAGCCGCAGGGGGAGCCTTCAATGGGGTACAGGGGGTCGAAGACGTAGGGGAACAGGCCGTGGTCGTACAGCCCCCGCTGCGCCATATCCGGCTGGTCCTCCGTGGCGTACAGCACCTGGTCCCCCACGAATTTGCAGTAGTGCAGGACCCGTTTCCCGCCCGCGTACTTGTGGTAGTACACCTCGATGACCGTGACCATGTTGCTGGTGTCCACGTGGTCGTCGTAAAGGAACTTCCGATTCTCGATCTCCCGGCCGCCCCGCAGCGTATCCTCCAGCTGGGGGTACTGCTCGAACAGAACATCCCTGTCCACCAGTTCCGCATGGAAGAAGTACCGGCTGTCCTGGATGTTGGTCTTTCCCGGCTCCCAGTACAGGTTCAGCAGGTTCACCTGGGACACGACGATGTCCCCCAGGCCGTTGAGCGCCGCGGAATCCCACACCACCTTGTACACCCCGGTGCCGGTCTTGCCCTTCTGCCAGGCGGCGTCGGAGTAGACCTCCTCGAAGTGGTTGCGCTCCAGAATGCAGGGGATGATGCTGCTCAGGGTCCGGGCCTCGTCCTGGTCCATCTCCTCCCGGGGCAGGATCACCGGCTCGGGAAAACTCTCCATGGCGTCGGCGTGCTTGCTGACGATGACGTTGTGGAGCCAGGCGGACCGGCTGACCATGCCGCCGTCCATGCCTATGCGGCCTTCCTTCTGCTCCTCGGCGGTATTGCGCAGCTTCCACCAGTTTTCCGAAGCGATGATCCGCCCCTCCGTGGCCGCCTTCCCCGCCTTGTACCGGCGAAGGACCGTCATCCACTCCCGGATCCGGTCCGGCCCGATGGTCTGCCGCGTCAACACCGGCGTCCCTTGCCCAATGATGCCAGGGGCGCTGCCGGCCTGGGCTGTGGTGTCCATCAAATCCATGATCGTCTGCCTCCTTTTGTTTTATCATACTGATTCAGCGGATCCGTCAGGGGGATCGTCTCTTCACGCTGAAGCACCGGCTTGACGGGCCGGGACATGCACATATAGCGCACCTCATCGGCGCAGTGGTCCTCCAGCTTGGTGTCCAGATCCTCGGGCCTGGTCTCGGCGTACATCATCAGGGGCATGGTCCGGATGAAGGCCTTGCAGGTGTTGAACACATACATCCTCGGATACCCGGCCTCGTCGAACTGGAGCCGGTAGTGGACCTGCATCCAGCCGGGAATCCGCTGGTTGTCCCCCGGCGTAAAGTAGATCCCGTACCGGGCCGCCGTGTCCGCGATGCTCTCGCCCCGGCTGGTGTCCCAGATGGAGGGGTCGGCCACGCTGTCCACGATCTTCCGGCCCTTCAGCCAGGGATGCTCCCGCTCGAACTGGGCAAACCGCTTGAACTGCTCGTCGGGAGACCAGCGGACCCCCTCGTTGGGGGTCTCGGTGCAGCCGTAGATCTCCAGAATCCGGTACAGGACCCCGTCATAGTCCACGGCCCAGTAGCCCAGGGAGAAGGGCTTGTTATAGCCGAAGTCGTAGGAGCGCAGGATGTTCCAGCCCCGGCAGTCCCCCTTGGAAATGTCGAAGGGCTCGATGACGTGGGTAAACCGCCGCTGCTTCAGGGCCTGCTCCCGGGTGATTCCCGCCGCTTCGCACAAGCCCAGGTCCGGGGTCAGCCGCAGGTCCTCGAAGAACATGCCCTCGAAGATGTCCCACCGGCCATGGAGCCAGGCCTCCCGGAGCTTGGGGGGCAGCTTCTCCAGCGCCCGCATGTACTGGGGCTGACTGTTCATCAGAGCCTGGTTGTCCGTCACCAGGGCCTGGATGAAGGAATAGTCCTCGGGATGCTCGTCCTGGGTAAAGCTGCGGTCGATGAACACCCGCTTGAAGTAGCCGTGGCTTGGCCCGCCGGGGTTCAGGGTGTAGTAGGTCCGCTTGGGGAAGCCGTTGGTGCCACGGACGCAGGCGTCGATGGTGGTCAGCCAGCTCTCCTGAAACTGCCCGGCCTCGTCGGCAAACCACACGTCATACTCCGCGCCCTGGTACTGGCCCAGGTGGGAGTCGTTGTCGCAGTAGCCGAAGGCGATGGTGGAGCCGTTGGGAAACCGAAAGATCTTGTCCGTGGAATTGTACCGGGCCAAACCCCGGAGCATGGCGGTCAGAGGGGCAATGTGGTTGTTGTACAGCTCCTTATCGGTCCGCGGGGTAATGAGGACCTTGATGCCCGGATAGTTTAGGGCCAGCGGTGTGGCCTTCCTGCGGACGAACCAGCTTTTGCCCCCGCCCCGGGCGCCGCCGTAGGCCACATACCGATGATCATCCAGCAGGGCTAGCTTTTGTTTTTCGTTTGGCTCCGGCATATCCAGCCTATTGGGCATAGTCCTGGACCTCCCCTGTCATGACCACAGTAATGGCCCCGCCTCCATCGTCGTCCTTATCCGCCTGCCGCCGCAGCACCGCAATCCTGGCCTCCCGCTCCTGCCGCTCCAGCGGCGAGACCTCCCCTACAACATCCCGGATATCTCGCAGAGTAGCCGCCAGCCGCCGCATGTTGGCAATATCCTCTGGGTCCACCTTGTCAATGGCCCGCTCCACCTTTTCCGCCAGCCGCATAGCCAGATCGTCCACCCGCCCGCACTGCCGGGCCAGCTCCCGGGCGTCATAATCAGCTTTTTCCGCCAGCGCTTTTGCAAGCACCTCGCTCCTATGCCGATCTCTTAGGGCCACCCATCCCTGATCGCTGCCCACACGGCAGATCTGGGACGCGCTGACGCCGTACTTTTTCGCCAGAAACCGATAACTGCCGGACCCCGTGATATAATCTGCCTTGATCGCGTCCCAGTCTGCCATGGTATCCCCCCTTTTTGCCCATTGTACCAAATCCCGCCGCCGCTATCTAACCTACCGACGCTGCCCCCTTAACCAAAGACAAGCCGCCCCGCAGTTGGGGCGGCCTGTTTTGTTATATGGCCGAGGCGAATCCGATGATATCCTCCAGCCGGACCTGCTCGCCGGGACGGATGGAAGGGAACGCCAGCGTCTCCAGATCCGTTGTTATGCAGCCCGGGGATACGATTTCAATGTGGCTGAAATGCTGGATCAAACTGTTTGCCTTTGGGAACAGCACCCGGATTGCCCGGGCCCGCTCCACCTCATCCGGCGTCCAGCGGGGGCAGCCGGACAGATCCCACTCGTCTGGAATCGACGCACAAATGCTGCTGAACTTGCAGCCCTCACATGTCCATCATGTGTCCTCCTCTCCCTCCGGCGGGCGTTTCCCGTCGTCTATTTCAAATTTAATCTTCATCTGGGCTGGACACAAATCGACTTCTGGCCGACGCTTCCCTGTCCATCTTAGCCCACCGGCCTGTCCAACGCACTTCCATCCAGCAGCCCGCAGGCTGGCTCCATTCTCGCTGTCCAGTATGTAGGTAATCAGTTTGCGGTAGCCCATCGCCCGTGCTGCCCTCCATGCAGCGGCGTAAAGCATGGAGCATGCGTTCCGGGTCCCGTCGGTGCAAAGGCGATTTACCTCAAGCGTCCAGCCATCATCCAAATACCGGCTGACTGGGCGGCCTACAATGGCGACGCCCACGATCTTCTCCCCGTCCGTGCAGCCTATTGAGAATTTATGCCCTGTGACCGGCCTATGGTGGCGGTGGTGCTGCTCTACGAAGGCGTTTGCCTCCTTCAATGTAATAGGGCAAACCTCAAGCATCGGCCTCTCCCTCCGGCGGGCGGCGGTCAGGCGATGCAGGCATTGGCATCCAGAATCTGACGGTCCTGCCCGTCACTCCGTCCCGCCAGGGGAATCCAGTGTGCCGAAACCAGCTGTTGGCGCTCGCTCTGTATGCCTCGCCCACAAATATGCCATCCGTGGCAAGCACACGCACACCCGGATCTGGGACGGCATCCTCCACGCTCACCCACTCGTTCTGCGGGGTTTCGATTGGCCGAATTGGAGCATCGTTTTCTTTCCCTTCCGCTGCGCAATAAATGGCCACCAAGATGGAATCTCCGTGGTAATTGCTATGTCCTGCAATCCGTTTCGCCAGCTTATCGGCGTTAATCATGCGAGGCTCGTTCGGCGGGGTGAGGGTGGACTGTAGGGCTTTCCTTGCCCAGAAATACGCCTTGGCCTGCTCCTCGTTTTCTGGTACAGAAATCACAAAATACTGATACGCTTTTTCGGCCTCAGTCATCTTTCAGCGCCTCCATCCTCTCCATCACCATCTCCACGGCCTCGTCCGTCATGGCCGCATAGCATTTAGGGCAAAACTGTGGGAGCATATCTGGATCGTCCTCTTCATCAATTACATAGCCGCAATGACTGCATTCCCAGATATCGTAGACCAGTTCTCCATCGGCATATCCATCGCCAGAACCCATCCACTCACCCCTCCACACCTTCTCCACCTGCTCCCGGCTGACGGGGCGGAGGGCGGAGAGGGCCAACAGGAACACCTCTTTCTGCTCATCAAGCTCCTTTTGAAGCGCCTCCGAACACGATTCCCAATATGTATCAGTGTCCTGTATTGTTTCTTCCAACCATTTAATCGCTTCTTCCCGCGTCATGCTCATGGCTTGGCCTCCTTCAATTCATCGCACCAGCGAAGGAATGCCCGCAGAATTGGGTTGGTGTTCCCTTGGTCCGCCCATCCAGCAAATCCAATAAACCCGTCCGCATTAAAACTGATACATTCGCGCTGTGTGAAATAGTGGCTGTTCATATAAAGAAAACACGTTATGATGCTCCCGTCAGGTCTTTTCTTTATTCTGATTTTTTCGCTCAACCTCATATTTCCAGTGCTTGTCTCTCTGTTTTTGTTCGCCTTTTTCAGTTCTTGATTGAGCATCAACACGAGAGATAAAATATCTCCGTCATTTATGTCCCTATATGTAAGGCCGCAGTTGGAAAAGTATTCTCTCGCCTCATTTGTTGAGCAAACTGGCTGTATATCCTTTTGTCTAATATATTCAGCCATTTTCCATCCCCTCCAGCATCTCCATCTCCTTTGCGCTATTCGGCCAAGGAAACCCGAAATCACTCCGCTTAATTTTGCATCTCGGTTCTCCGTCCTTCCAGAACACGATGCCTTCCATGTCGTGGGCGCGTAGATATTCCCGTATGCCCTCAAACGACCTCTCGACCTCAATCAACCAGCGCCCATGTCTGTCCAAAACATCCTTGTCCATGTGGTACGGGTTCCCCTGGAAATGTGGGCCGATGGCCTCATACGTTCCATCAACCAGCAAATCCGCGGTGTTTCGATATGCCTCCAGATACCACTTGTCTGCTGGGTTTCTATCTTGACACTCTACCCAGTGAGGCCAGTGGCCAGTTACCGGGTCAGGTTCATGCTGGCAAGGGATGGCGCCCTCGGGTGGCTTCTTTCCCTTTTTTGCGTCATAACGGCGGAATAATACCCCGCCGAATACAGCGCAGCAGGAGCCGTCGATCTTCACCGTTGCATAGCCGTCACCGTTCAAAACCCACTCCAGTCCAGGAGTGACAATTGGCTTAATGCCAACGACTTTGTGATTTTCGTATTCACGCTCGAACAGAGTAGGAATCTTTTTCATGTCGTTTCCTCCAATTTCTTCAATTCCTC
>CALXFW010000054.1 GCA_944387685.1 uncultured Oscillospiraceae bacterium | reverse complement strand
CCCTTTTCCAGCTTCTTGCGCAGAGTCGCCATGAACACCCGCAGGGAGGCAATGTCGTTGTCCCAGCTGCTGCCCCAGATTTCCTTGGTGATGTAGGAATGGGTCAGCACCTTGCCCACATTCCGGGCCAGCAGGCACAGCAGCTTATACTCAATGGGGGTCAGCTTCAGCGGCTCCTCTCCCAGGAAGGCGCAGCCCGCTCCGTAATCCACCGTAAGGCTGCCGTTGCGGAAAACCGGGCCGGCTTCCCCCCGGTCCTGGAGCAGGGCCAGCCGCCGCTGGGTCACCCGGAGCCGGGCCAGCAGCTCCTCCACAGAGAAGGGCTTGGTCAGATAGTCGTCCGCTCCGTTGTCCAGAGCCTCGATTTTGTCCGTGTCGTTGCTCCGGGCGCTGATGACAATGATGGGCAGATTGCTCCAGGAGCGAATCCGCCGGATGACCTCCACCCCATCCAGGTCCGGCAGGCCCAGGTCCAGCAGCATAATATCCGGATTGTGGCTGGCGGCCTGCATGATGGCCTCCTCCCCCCGGGCGGCGGTGAGGTAACGGTACTGATGAATTTTCAGGGTGGTGACAATCAGGTTGCGGATGGGCATATCATCCTCCACCACCAGAATTACAGGTTTATTCATGGATCTCCACCTTTCCCCGAGGCAGGGTAAAGACAAACCGGGCCCCGCTGGGCTGGTTGTCCTCCACCCAAATCCGTCCGCCATGGGCCGTAAGGATGCTCCGGCACAGGGCCAGGCCCAGCCCTAAACTTCTTCGGCTGTCGGCGATGGTTCCGGAACCGGTGCAGAACATCTCAAAAATCTGGGCTTTTTCCGCAGCCGGGATGCCGGGCCCGTCGTCCGATACCGTTACCTGAACGCACCCGTCCCGGTTTTCCGCCTGCACCTGAATGTGGGCGCCCTCCGGCGTATATTTGATGGCGTTATCCAGCAGATTGCACACCACCTGGACAATCAGCCTGCCGTCGCAGTTTACCAGCAGCAGTTCCCCCTCATCCCGCAGGACAATGGTGCGGCTGCCCTTTCTCCGGCCGGTGTGGCGCACCGCCTCGGCCAGAATGTCGTCCATCAGCTCCGGAGCCGTGTGCAGGGTCATCCGGCCGTCCTCCAGCCGGGTTACGGACAGCAGATTCTCCACCAGGTTTGTCAGCCACACTGCATCATCGTAGATATCCCCGTAAATCTGGCGGCGGCTGGCCGTGTCCAGCTGCTCCCCATTGGTCAGCAGATTGCTGGCGTTTCCGGAGATGGACGTCAGGGGAGAGCGCAGGTCGTGGGAGATGGAGCGCAGCAGGTCCGCGCGAAGCTGTTCCCGCTGGGCCCGCAGTTCGGTCTGGGCCTTCTCCATGACGCTGTGCCGGCTGTCCAGGGCCAGGGCGCATTCCCCCAGCACCGAGAGCACCACGCTGTACTCAAAGGACTCCAGAGGCGCTTCCCCCAGGGCAATCCCCACCACGCCGTAGATTTCCTCCCGGCTGCGGATAGCCAGATACAGATTCCGGGCGTCGGGGAAAGTCTCGGTGGAGGCTCCCGCCCGCTTGTGGTTGCGCAGCACCCACCCGGCCACCTGGTCCTCCCAGCCGTCGGGAAATACCCCGGGCAGGTTTCCGAAACGCCGGGGCATCTCCAGACCCGCTCCGTCTTTCAGGGCAACCGCCACCTCCCGGCCTAGGAGCCTGCTCAGCTGCTGCCCCGCCAGGGCGGCCACCGCGGCGGCATCCTCCGCCTTCTGCAATTCCTGGTTGGTTTCAAACAGCATCTTGCTCCGGTAGGCCGCCATGGCAGACTCCCGGGCCAGTCCCTTCAGCCGGTTGGCCAGGGTTCCGGTGAGCAGAGCAGAGGAAAACAGAATCAGCATCATCACCAGATGCCGCTTGTCGTACAGGTTCAGGGTAAACCGGGGCTTGGTGAAAAGGTAGCCGAACAGCACCACGCTGGCAGCGCTGGCCGTCAGACTGCACAGCCACCCCCGGGTGAGCACCGCAATCAGCAGAATGCCCAGCAGATACACCGCCATGATGTTGGCCTCGGAAAAGCCCCAGACATAAAAGCCCTGGCTGATGGCTGTAATTCCTGCCAGCAGCCCCAGGGTCAGCCCCAGCTCCCGGGGAGAGCAGCGCCATCCGGGAGATTTGTGCGGCTTTGGGGGCTGATAGGCCCCCTGGGCGGCGGAATCGGGGATGATATAGATATCCAGATTGGGCGCCAGCTGGGCCAGGGTTTCCGTCAGGGGCGGCTTGCTCCACAGATGCCGCCGTTTTACGGTGCTTCGGCCCAGCACGATCTTGGTCACTCCGGCGAGCCGGGCATACTCCGCAATCTGGGTGGAAATATCCTCCCCATAGGTGGTCTCCACCGAGGCGCCCAAACTCTCCGCCAGGCGGGTATTGGCCTGGAGCCGCTCCCGGTCCTCCTGTCCCATGGCGGCGTAGCCCGGGGTACGGACATACAGGGCCGTAAGCCGCCCCTGAAAGGCCGCCGCCATTTTGGCGCCGGTGCGGACAATCCGGGGATTGGAAGGGGCGGAGGACAGGCACACCAGAATGTGCTCTCCCGTGCGGTACTCGCCCTCCGGGCCAGCTGTCCGGCGGCGGAGCCGGTCTGCACTGCGCCGCAGGGCAATTTCCCGCAGAGCGGTGAGCTGCGCCAGGCTCAGGGACTCTGTCCCCTCCTGCCGCTGCAAAAGCTCCTGGGGTTCCCGGTCCACAAAGGCCACCTGCTGAGCCCCATCAAACACTGCGTCGGGGACACAGTCCCGGGATTCCGGCCCCAGAATATCCGCGATGGTATCCTGCAGGCTTTCAATCTGCCGCACATCCAGGGTGGTGTACACCGAAATCCCCGCATCCAGCAGCTCCCGCACCGCCCGGTACTGCCGGGCATGGCGGCTGCCCTCCGGGTTTCGCCCCGCCAGGTTCTCCACCAGCAGAAGTCCGGGGCGGCGGCTCAGAGCCTCGTCCACATCCAGCGGCTTCCGGGGGGACCCGCCTCCCAGAACCGGCAGCCCCCGGAGCAGCCGCTTCAGGCCCGGCCCCGGCTCCGTCTCCAGGGCGCCCAGGAGCACGTCCTCCCCCGTCCGGCGGGCGTCGGCCGCTCCCTTGAGCATGGCCCGGAGGGTATCCTCCCCCAGGGTATAGCCGAAGAAAATCTTCAATTGTCCGCCCTGGGCCATACCATCCCTCTTTTCCAAAAAAGGGGGGATTTCTCCCCCCTCTGTCTATGCGGTTACAGCCGGAAGCACTTCTGCAAGTCCTTGTAGGTCCCCAGCACCAGCAGGGTGTCTCCGGAATGGAAGTCCGTCTCCGGTGAAACGGAGAGAATCAGCTTCCCGTTTCGCTTCACCGCCATGATGTTGATGTGGTATTTTTTCCGGATGTCAATCTGGCCAACGGTTTTCCCTGCCCAGTCCGCCGGCAGGTCCACCTCATACATGGCGTGGTCATCATCCAGGGCCACGTAGTCCAGAATGTGGTCGGAGCTGTAGCGGATGGCCGTCCACTTGGCCAGCTGCTTCTCCGGATAGACCACGTCGTCGGCGCCGTTGCGCAGCAGGAACTTGGCCTGTCCGTCCCGTTCCGCCCGGGCCACCACAATGGGAGCGCCCATCTCCTTCAGATAGCAGGTGGTCTCCAGAGAGCTCTGGAAATCGTTGCCGATGGCCACAATGCACACGTCAAAATCCGGAATTCCCAGAGAGGCCAGGAACTCCTGGTTGGTGCTGTTGCCGATCTGGGCATTGGTTACATAGGGAAGAATCTCGTTGACCCGCTCCTCATTTTCGTCCACCGCCATCACCTGGTGGCCCAGGGCATGGAGCTCCTTGGCAATGTGTACGCCGAACCGGCCCAGTCCAATCAATAAAATGGATTTCATAGCTGTCTCCTTTATCCTACGGTAATCTTATCCAGGGGCAGACGGCCCACCGTCCGCTGTCCGGAGAGGGCGGCGTAAATCAGGGTCAATCCGCCCACCCGGCCCAGGTACATCAGCACAATGAGAATCACTTTGGAAAGCGCCCCCAGCTGGGGGGTGATGCCCAGGGTCAGCCCCACGGTGGCCACCGCCGAGGCTGTCTCGTACATACAGGTCAGCACCGGCAGCCCTTCCACCAGGCTGATGATCATGGCGCTGCCCACACACAGCCCCACATACATGAACGACAGGGTCAGCGCCGTGGCCACCACGTCCTGCCCCACCCGCCGGCGGAAGAATTGGGGCGCCTCCCGCCTGCGGAACACCGACACGGCGCAGGCAATCAGCACCGCAAAGGTGGTGGTTTTCATACCGCCGGCCGTGGAGCCGGGGGAGCCGCCGATGAGCATGAGAATAATCAGGGTCATCTGTCCCGCCTGGGTCATGGCAGTCAGATCCACCGTGTTGAAGCCGGCGGTTCTGGGCGTGACGGACTGGAACAGGGAGCTGAGAATCCGCTGCCCCAGAGGCAGATCGGAAAACTCCAGGAAGAAGAAGCCCACCGCAGGCACCACAATCAGCAGCGCCGTGGTCAGCAGAATCACCTTGCTCTGCATCCGGTACCGGTCCAGCCGCAGTCCGTTGGTGCGGACGTCGTCCCAGGTCAGAAACCCGATGCCGCCCACCACAATCAGGGTCATCACGGCGATGTTGATTACGGGATTTCCCACATAGCTGGTCAGGGAGGAATAGGGCTGCCGGATACCCATCAGGTCAATGCCCGCATTGCAGAAGGCGGATATGGAATGGAACACCGCCATCCAAAGCCCCTGGCCCAGGCCAAAGTCCCGGCAAAACACCGGCGCCATCACCGCCGCTCCCAGCAGCTCAATGCACAGCGTGGTGATGACGATAAACACCGTCAGCCGGGCAATGCCGCTGATTTTCGGCGCCGCCACTGCGTCCTGCATGGTGCTGCGCTGCATCAGGCCCAGCTTCCGTCCGGAGAGCATGGCGATGGAGGCCGCAATGGTCACCACCCCCAGGCCGCCGATCTGAATGAGCAGCAGAATCACCGCCTGGCCGAACACACTCCAGTAGGTTCCGGTATCCTGCACCACCAGTCCTGTGACGCACACAGCGGTGGTGGAAGTAAACAAAGCGTCGATAAACGGGGTCACCACCCCGGAGGCGCTGGAGATGGGAAGCATCAGCAGCAGCGCTCCCAGCAGAATCACACCCGCGAATCCGAAGGTGGCAATCTGAAAGGAATTCAGCTGAACCCATTTCCCTCCAAGCTTTAACGCCATATCTGACAACCCCTTTCTGCCTATACCATAGCACAGCTTTCTTTAAGAGGGCGCAAAGGGAACGCCCCCGGGCATTAAGAGCGCATAAAGATTTCCGATTACCGGGGCATATACTCCCCGGTGAGCTCCGCCAGGGTGGTCTCCCCCCAGCTGTAATTGCTCAGATAGCTGCCTTTGAAAAGCTGGGCGCAGCCTTCCTTCCCGCTGAGGTAATCGTACAGGTCACAGCGGACCTTGTCCGTGACAATCCGCCGTTTCCCGTCCACCGATTCCACAATCTCCGATATGCCGTACTCCTCCAGGATGTTTTTCAGCCGCAGGGCCACCTTCCGATACCGGGCCAGGGTTACCGGGCTGGCCGGTTCGTCCTCCCACAGGAAAGAGATTGCCTCCTCCGAGGTCACATATCCGCCCCGGCGGTCCACCAGCAGAGCCAGCAGCTCTTTGGATTTCTTGTTCCGGAAAGGAATGGGCTTCTGTCCCACAAAAACGTCGAAGTAGCCGAAGGTTCGGATGGACACCGCCGGCACCTCCCCGGTCTGGGGTTCCGGCTGCCGGGAATCCAGGTTGTACAGCATCACATACCGCACCGAGCCCTCCCCCGGGGATTTCTGGGAACAGATGGCCTTGATTCGGCGCTCCCGCTGGGTTTTCAGGTCCAGGTATGTAAATTCCGCCTCGCCGTTCTGCAGCAGGGCCAGGAATTCCTCGTAGGCCGTGTCGCTGCGGGAGACGAAGGTCCGGATGGGGGTGCTGCGGCGCATCATGGGCAGCCACTCCTCCCGGGTGAAGCCGAAGAATTCGCACACATTGTCGCTGGCGTACAGCGGGGTCACGCAGCCGTCCCGGAGTTCAAAGGCCGCCAGGCCGTCGGTGAAGCGAAGCATCAGCTCCTGCATATTCTCCTTCAGGGAGTCGGCCTCCTGGGGCACGGCCCGGCAGCAGAACCAGTACACCGCGTCCTCCATTTTCAGGAAGATTCCCTGGTAGGGCAGCAGCTCTCCGGACTCGGACACGGCGTGGTAGCTCAGGCGCAGGGGCTTGTCATCCCCGGCCTGCCATCCCGTCCCCCGGACCTCCCCGAAGAAGGCCCGCACCCGCTCCTGGTCCTCCTCCGACACGGTGCCGGTTATCCATTTCTCCACCGCCTCCCCCATTTCCATGGCGATGTTCTGCACCCATCGGAACACAGGAAACTTCTCTCCATACAGGCATTTGGCGGTGTTTACCGAGAAATCCAGCTCAAAAATCAGGTCGTATACCTCCGTCAGGGCCTTCAGATAGTTCTGAATCCGGGCGGAGTGCTTCTGCCGATAGCGGTCGGTCACATCCATGCAGACGCTCTGGAACTCCTCCCGGCCCTGCTGGTTGACACATTTGGTCACCCAGCCGAACAGGTGCGCCTTGGTCCCGTCGCAGCGCAGCACGGTTATCTCCCCGGCGATGGGGGTTCCCTTCCGGTAGACCCGGCTCAGGTACCGGCTCATCCGCTGGCGCTGGTCCATGGGAATCATCAGGTAGAGATTCTCCTTATACAGTTCGGCGTATGCGTTCTCGCTGTCCCCCTCCGGCAGGCCCAGGATGCCGCACATCCGGTCGTTGATGTAGGTGATTCTGGGCTGGGGGTCGCAGGTGTATTTCATGAAGCCGCAGGGAATGGTATCGTTCAGATACTGAAGCTCCCGGTTCTCCTGCTTCAGCTGGGTGATGTCCGCCAGCACCGAGTCCGCCCGCATCTCTCCGTCCGCGTCGAGGCGGGAGGTCAGGGCATCACTGACCCAGCGGATGCTCCCATCCTTCCCCACCAGGCGGTATTGGATGGTCCGGGTCCGGGGACTTTGGGCCAGCCACTCCAGAGCGGCGGCATAGGCCTCCCGATCCCCGGGGTAAATCCACTGGGCATACCGGTCCTCCCCCGGAAACACCAGGTCCTCCGGAGCGCAGCCCAGCATCCGGCACAGATTTTCACTGGCATAGCAGATTTCCGCCCGGGGGGTCAGGCAGTATTGGTGATAGCCGGTTACGTTCCGGCTGAGAATCTCCTGGGCAAATTCCAGCTGCATTTCCATCGCTCCCTCCTGCGGGTCGGTTTTTCCGGAAACGGATGATTTTGACACTACTATAGCACAAAAGGAGGCCATCGTCAAACGCAGAACGCCCCGGAGGCAGATGCCTCCGGGGCGTGAGCGGTTATTGCCCGCTGGCCTTTTTCAGCTCGGTTTTGCGGATTTTTCCGCTGATGGTCTTGGGCATCTCCCGGACAAATTCCACCAGGCGAATCCACTTGTACTCCGCCAGGCGGCTGTTGCAGAAGTCCTTGATTTCCTTCTCCAGCTCCGCAGAGGGCTTCTTTCCGCCGGTAAGCACCACGAAGGCCTTGATGGCCTGGCCCCGGAGGGTGTCCGGCACGCCGATGACGCTGCACTCCACCACGGCAGGGTGCTCCATGAGGACGTTCTCCACCTCATAGGGGCCGACCCGGTAGCCGCCGGTTTTGATGATGTCGTCAAACCGGCCGTGGAACCAGTAGTTGCCGTTTTCGTCCACATAGGCGGCGTCGCCGGTGTGATACACCCCGCCCCGCCAAACGTGGCGGTACTGCTTTTCGTTATCCAGATAGCCGCTGAACACCCCGATCTGCCTGCCGTTCTCCGGGGGCACAATCACCACTTCCCCGATTTCCCCGAGGGCAACCGGATTTCCGTCCTTATCCTGCAGGCGGATGTTGTACAGGGGCGAAATCCGGCCCATGGACCCCTCCACCGGGGTCTGGCCCTTGAAGTTGGCCATGAGCAGGGTGGTCTCCGTCTGGCCATAGCCCTCGCACAGGGAAAGGCCCGTGCGCTCCTGGAACTTCCGGAACACCTCCGGGGCAAGCATTTCTCCGGCGGTGGAGGCGTGGCGCAGGCTGGGCATATCGGGAATGCCCTTGCGCACCAGGTAGCGGTACACCGTAGGCGGCGCGCAGAAGGAGGTGACCCCATAGCGGTTAATCACCGCGCACAGCTGCTTGGGCTCAAAATTGTCGAAGTCAAACACCATCACGGCGCTGCCGATGAGCCACTGGCCGTAGAGCTTGCCCCAGGAGGCCTTGGCCCAGCCGGTTTCCGCCACGGTGAAGTGGAGCCCGTCCTCCTCAGCCTGCTGCCAGTATTTGGCGGTGACGATGTGAGCCAGCGGGTAGGAAAAATCGTGGATCACGCCCTTGGGGTAGCCGGTGGTGCCGGAGGTGAAGTAGAGAAGCATGGGGTCCGTGACCTTGGTGGGAATCCGCTGCCAGGTTTCCCTGGCCTGCTCCATCTCCGCCGTCAGATTCCGGAAGCCCTCCACATCCTTCTGAACGCACCAGAGAATGCAGGGATTTCCAACCGTCTCCACAGCAGCGCGGAGCTTCTGGGGCACGTCGTTCTGCCAGGTGCAGACAATGGCGTTTGCTTTGGCGGTCTCCAGGCGGTAGACATAATCCTCCACCGTGAGCATATGGGTGGCGGGGATGGCGGTGACCCCCAGCTTGTGCAGGGCAATCACGGCGAACCAGTATTCGTAGTGGCGCTTGAGCACCAGCATCACCCGGTCCCCCCGCTTCAGTCCCGCCTGGGAGAACACGTTGGCCATCCGGTTGCTGCAGCGGCGAATCTGGTCGAAGGTGAAGATATGCTCCTCATTTTCCGTGTTGCACCAGACCATGGCGGTTTTGTCCGGAGTCTGGTCCGCCATCACGTCCACCACATCGTAGGCAAAATTGAAATTGTCCGGATAGTTCAGGGTAATGGACTCCAGTTCCCCCCGGTCATTCACCACTTCCCGGCAATACTTCTGATAGATGCTCATATTTGCTCCTTATCCCTGCAGGCCGCTGGTTCCGATCCGGCGGAAGCGGTCGTACCGCTTGCCCACCAGGTCGGGGTCGGCGCTCAGCTCCTCCAGCTGGTCCCACAGCAGGTTCCGCAGGTTCTGGTAAAAGGGCTGTCTGCCCAGATTTTCTTCCGAAATGATTCCCTCGATTACGCCCAGATTCCGGGCGTCCTGGGCCGTCAGCTTCAGACTGGCGGCAGCGGCGTCCGCCTTGGCGGCATCCTTCCACAGGATGCTGGCGCAGCCCTCCGGAGAGATGACGGAGTAGACTGCGTTTTCCAGCATGAACACCCGGTCCGCCACCGCCAGGGCCAGGGCCCCGCCGCTGCCGCCCTCGCCGATGAGCACGGACACAATGGGCACGCACAGGATGCTCATCTCCATCAGGTTTTCCGCAATGGCCTGACCCTGGCCCCGCTCCTCGGCCCCGATGCCGCAGTAGGCCCCGGAGGTATCGATGAAGCAGATCACCGGCCGGCCGAATTTCTCCGCCTGCTTCATCAGCCGCAGAGCCTTGCGGTAACCCTCCGGGTTGGGGGCGCCGAAATTCCGGTAGGACCGCTCCTTGGCGGTGTGGCCCTTTTCAATGGCAATCACCGTCACCGGGGTGCCGTTCAGCCGGGCGATGCCCCCCACAATGGCGGTGTCGTCTCCGAACCGCCGGTCCCCGTGGAGCTCCAGAAATCCCTGAAACAAATTGGAAATATAGTCCAGTCCGGTGGGTCTGGTGTTCTCCCGGGCCAGTTTCACTTTGGAATAGGGTGTCTGCGTCACAGCGTTAACCTCCATTATGCAGCCGCAGGATTTCGGCCAGCATCTGCTTCTGTCCCGCCCGGGGGACGATGGTGTCCACGAATCCGTGCTGGAGCACGAATTCCGCCGTCTGGAAGCCCTTGGGCAGGGACTTACGGGTGGTCTGTTCAATCACCCGGGCCCCGGCAAAGCCCACCGTGGCTCCCGGCTCCGCCAGAATGATGTCCGCCTCCATGGCGAAGCTGGCGGTGACGCCCCCAGTGGTGGGGTCGGTGAGCACCGCCACATACAGCAGGCCCGCGTCGCTGTGCCGTTTGACGGCGGCGCTGGTCTTGGCCATCTGCATCAGGGAAAGCAGCCCCTCCTGCATTCGGGCGCCGCCGGAGACGGTAAAGCCGATTACCGGCAGCCGGTGCTCCGTGGCGTATTCAAACAGCCGGGTGATCTTCTCTCCCACGGCGCTGCCCATGGAGCCCATCATGAAATACGGCTCCATGGCAAACAGGCAGCAGCTCTGCCCGTCCACTTCAGCGGTGCCGCAGATGACCGCTTCCTCTTCTCCGCTGGCGGTGCGCACCGTGTCAATTTTTTCGGCATAGCCCGGAAAATCCAGGGGATTTCCCGCCTTCACCTGGCGGAACAGTTCCCGGAAGCTGCCCTTGTCCGCAATCATGGCCAGGCGCTGCCGGGCCTTCATCCGGAAGTGGTGGCCGCAGGGACAGACCAGGTGGTTGGCCCAGAGCCGGCTCAGGGGGATGGCCTTATGGCAGTTGGGGCAGGTTTTCTCCGGCTCCCCAGCGTCCTCATGGACGGGGGCGGCGGTGCGGCCTCCCTCCTCCAGCTGATTTTTCGGTTTCAAAAAGTTGATAAAGGCCATAGTTTCACCTGTTACCCATAAATGTCAAGTCGTATTCGCCGGAAACAAACCGGTCGTCGGTTACAAAGTTCAGCTGCTCCTCAATGTTGGTGGGAATGCCCCGGATAACCAGTTCGCACAGGGCTGCCCGGAGCTTGCGCAGAGTTTCCTCCCGGGTCTTGGCATAGACAATCAGCTTGCCCAGCAGGGAATCGTAGTAGGGGGACACCTGGGTGTCCTCCAGCAGACAGGTGTCGAAGCGCACCGAGGGACCGCCGGGAACATGGAGCATCTCCAGGGTACCGCAGCTGGTGGCGTTGATCCGGCACTCAATGGCGGCGCCGGTCATGGGGATGTCCGCCTGGGTGAAGTTCAGGGGGATGCCTGCCGCAATCCGGATCTGCCACTTCACCAGATCGATGCCCGTGAGCATCTCGGTAACACAGTGCTCCACCTGAAGGCGGACATTCATCTCCATGAACCAGAAGTTTCCCTGCCGGTCCAGGAGAAATTCCAGGGTGCCCGCTCCCACATAGCCGATTTTCTTCACCGCCTCCACAGCCAGCTCCACCATCCTCCGCCGCTGTTCCGGCGATACCGCCGGGGACGGGGTTTCCTCAATCAGCTTCTGGTTGCGCCGCTGCAGAGAACAGTCCCGCTCCCCCAGGCAAACCACGTTGCCCTGTTCGTCCGCCAGCATCTGCAGTTCCACGTGCCGGGCGGGGGAGACATACTTTTCCAGATACACGGACCCATCCCCAAAGGCGCTGAGGGCCTCGGAGGTGGCCTGGTTCCAGGCCTCCTCCAGCTCGGAAACGGACTGAATCAGCCGGATGCCCCGGCCTCCGCCTCCGGCGCAGGCCTTGAGCATCACGGGATAGCCGATTTTTTCCGCAGCCGTCTTGGCTTCCTCCACGGAGGCCAGGGCCTTGGTGCCGGGAATGGGGGTCAGGCGGGTGGAGCGAATCAGCTCCTTCAGCGCCGCCTTGTCGCTGAGCTTCTCCATATGCTCCGGATTGGGGCCAATGAAGGCCAGGCCATTCTTCTGGCACAGCCGGGCAAAGTGGGCGTTCTCCGACAGGAAGCCGTAGCCGGGATGGATGGCCTGGGCCCCCGCCAGCACGGCGGCGCTGATGATCTGCTGCTCGTTGAGGTAGCTCTCCGAAGCCTCCGGGCCGCCGATACAGTAGCTCTGATCCGCCAGGGCCACGTGCAGGGCGTTCCGGTCCGCTTCGGAGTACACCGCCACCGTGGCCACGCCCATCTCCTTGCAGGCCCGGATGATCCGGACCGCGATTTCCCCCCGGTTGGCGATCAGAATTTTAGAGAACATAGGTTACACTCCTGTAATGGCAAAGGAAAATTCCGCAGACACACACAGCCGGTCGCACACGCTGACGGTGCCCTCGGCAAAATAGAACGGGTGCTTGGCCCGCTTGATATGGCAGCGCATCTGCACCGTGTCCCCGGGACGAACCGGGGAACGGAACTTCACGTTGTTCAGTCCGGTGTACACCGGAAGCTTGCCCTCGGTCATGGCGTCCTTCATCAGCACGCAGGCGGACTGGGCCAGCATCTCGCACAGGATAACCCCGGGCACAATGGGATTGCCGGGAAAATGTCCCTGGAGGAAGAACTCATCCCCCCGGACATGGTAGTGCCCCACCGCCCAGCCGTCCTGATTTTCCACATCCTCCACCAGGAGCATGGGGTCCCGGTGGGGGAGAATTTCCATAATTTCTTCCCGATTCATAGTCTTACCTCTGAATCCGGAACAGCTCGGTGCCGTACTCCACCATCTGGCCGTTGGCCACGCAGATTTCCGTCACCACACCGTCCTCCTCGGCGCTGATTTCGTTCATCAGCTTCATGGCCTCCACGATGCACAGGGTCTGGCCCTTCTTCACTGTGTCTCCCACGGACACATAGGGCTCGGCGTTCTCCGCCGGGGCGGCGTAGAACAGGCCCACCAGGGGGGACTTGATGCTGACATAGTTCCCGGCAGCCTTGGGAGCGGCAGGGGCGGCGGAGACTTCCACCGGCGCTGCCGGACGGATCTCGGGGGCCGGTGTCCGCTCCAAGCGGACCACCTGATTATCCTCGGTGATCTCCAGGCCGGTGAGGCCCAGTTCCTTCATCAGCTCGGCATATTTGCGAATATCGGTTTCCTTCATAGCTTACACCCTCCGGAAGGCCAGGGAGGCATTGTGGCCGCCGAAGCCCAGAGAATTGGAAATACACAGCTCCACATTTGCCTGCACCGCCGTGTTGGGCACGTAGTTCAGGTCGCACGCCGGGTCCGGCTCCAGCAGGTTGATGGTGGGGGGCACCACCCCGGTTTCCAGGGTTTTCAGGCAGACAATGGCCTCGATGGCCCCCGCCGCGCCCAGCATATGGCCGGTCATGGACTTGGTGGAGCTGATGAGGGCCTTGTAAGCCTGCTCTTCCCCCAGGGCTCTCTTGATGGCCTTGGTCTCCCCCACGTCGTTCAGGGGGGTGCCGGTGCCGTGGGCGTTGATGTAGAGGGACTCCGTGCCGTTGTAGCCCGCCTCGGACAGCGCCTGGTCCATGGCCCGGGCGCCGCCCAGGGCCTCGGGGTGGGGCGCCGTGATGTGGTAGGCGTCGCAGGTGGAGCCGTAGCCGCACAGCTCGCCGTAGATTTTCGCCCCCCGGGCCTTGGCGTGCTCATACTCTTCCAGCACCAGGGCCGCTGCGCCTTCGCCGATGACAAAGCCGCCCCGGCGGGCGTCAAAGGGCAGGGACGCCCCATTGGGGTCCTCCGCCACGGACAGGGCCTTCATGTTGATGAAGCCCGCGATGCCCACGGGCACAATGGACGCCTCCGCGCCGCCGGTGATCACCGCATCGGCATAGCCGTGGCGGATTACCCGCAGGGCCTCGCCGATGGCATTGGAGCCGGAGGCGCAGGCGGTCACCGCAGGCAGGGCCGCGCCCTGGCAGTTGTAGCGGATGGCAATCATGCCTGCCGCCATGTTGGCGATCATCATGGGCACGCACAGGGGGGATACCCGATGGGGGCCCCGGCTCTCCAGCTTGCTGATCTCCGTGGAGACGGTGTTCAGGCCGCCGATGCCGGAGCCAAAGTACACCGCCACCCGCTCCGGGGGCAGGGTGCCGATAACGCCGCTCTCCTCCACCGCCTGAACGGCGGCGCCCATGGCGTACTGGGCGAATTTGTCGCTGCGCAGGGTCTCGCTGCGGTCCATGTACTGCATAGGGTCAAAGCCCCGAACCTGAGCGCCCAGCTTGGCTTTGTAGTTGGTTGTATCAAAATAGGTGATGGGGCCGATGCCGTTGAAGCCGGAAACCAGGTTGTTCCAGGCGGTTTTCATATCGCTGCCCACCGGACTGACCACGCCCAGGCCGGTTACCACCACACGTCTGTTTTCTGCCATAATGCTCTCCTTACATGGCGATGCCGCCGTCTACCCGGAGGACCTCGCCGGTCACATACTTTGCCGTGGCCAGATAGGCCGCTGCCTGGGCCACATCCTCCGCCTCTCCCATGGTTCCCAGGGGAATCATGGCCAGAAGGGGGTTATTCTCCTGGGTTCCTGTCATGTCCGTGCGGATAAATCCCGGGGCGATGGCATTGCACCGGATTCCCTTGGGGGCCAGCTCCTTGGCAACGGACTTGGTCAGGCCGATGAGTCCCGCCTTGGAGGCGGCGTAGTTGCACTGTCCGGCGTTGCCCATCAGGCCGGAGACGGAGCTGATGTTGATGATGCAGCCCTCCCGGCCCCGCAGGAACAGCCCGGCGCAGTGCCGGATCATATTGAAAGCGCCCTTCAGGTTGGTATCCAGAACGGCGTCGAATGCCTCTTCCTTCATCATGGGAATCAGCCCGTCCCGGGTGATGCCCGCGTTGTTCACCAGAATATGCACGGTGCCGAAGTCCGCCTTGACGGCCGCCACGGTGTCCTTGACCTCGCCGAAATCCGCCACATTGCAGCGGTAGGCCTTGGCCTCCACGCCGTATTCCCGGCACTGGCCGCAGACATCCTCCGCCGCCTGCTGGTTTCCGGCGTAAATCACCGCCACATTGGCGCCCATGGAGGCAAATTTTCGGGCGATGGCCGCCCCGATGCCCCGGGAACCGCCGGTAACCAGGGCCACTTTTCCGCTTAACATACCGCTACCTCCCTCAGCAGGGTGTCCAGCTCCGCCACGCAGTAGGTTTTTGCCTGGGGGAGAATCTTCTTTACCATGTTGGTCAGGGTCTTGCCCGGACCGATTTCCACAAAAGTGTCGATGCCCGCCTCGGCCATGTTCCGGATGATGTTCTCCCAGAGCACCGGGCTGGCAATCTGCTTCGCCAGCAGGTCCCGGGGGTCGCAACCATAGGGGCGGGCCGTCACATTGGCATACAGGGGCATTCTGCCGCTGCCCAGCTGGACCTGCGCCAGCTCCCCGGCAAAGGCCCGGGCCGCCTCCGCCATGAAGGGGGAGTGGAAGGCACCCTTGACTTTCAGGGGAATGGCCCGTCCTCCCGCCGTCTTCACATCTGCGGCGAAGGGTGTCATCTGCTCCGTCAGGCCGGACACGGTGATCTGGCCGGGGCAGTTGAAGTTCACGGGATAGACCTGGCTGTAGCGGCTGCAGAGTTCTTTCACCGTCTCCGGCTCCAGCTTTACCACCGCCGCCATGGCGGTGTCGGCCTGCTCCGCTGCGGCCTGCATCAGCGCTCCCCGCTTACACACCAGCCGGAATCCGGTTTCCCGTTCCGCAACGCCGGTGAAGGCCGCCGCCGTCACCTCTCCCAGGGAGAAGCCCGCCGCTGCCTGGGGCACAATTCCTTTCTCCTCCAGCACCGCCGCTGCCGCCAGCTCCATGGCAAACAGGCAGGGCTGGGTGTTCACCGTTTCCTTCAGTTCCTCCGCCGTGCCCTGAAAGCACTGCGCCAGGGTCCCGGGGCGAAGGCGTTCGCACAGGTCGAACACCTCCCGGGCGGCGGGGTAGGTTTCATACAGGTTCTGCCCCATGCCGGGGAACTGGTCCCCCTGACCGGAAAACAGGAAGCTTACTCCACCCATGTCTGCGCCCTCCGCAAAATGGGCTCCGCCTCCTCCATGACCTCCCGAACGATGTCGGCGGCAGGCTGTTCCTTCTTCACCATGGCCGCAATCTGGCCGGAAAGGAAGCAGCCGTGTTCATTGTCGCCCTCCTGCACCGCCCGGCGCAGGGCTCCGGTACCCAGGGCTTCCAGGTCGGCGTCGTTCATGCCGCCGTATTCCGCCTTGGAATAGTTCCGGGCAAACTGGGTCCGCAGGCTCCGGACCGGATGGCCCAGCCGCTTGCCGGTTACCATGGTGCAAAGGTCGGTGGCCTTGAGGATCTTCTCCTTGTAAACAGGATGAATGGTGCATTCGTAGGCGCTGAGGAACCGGGTGCCCATCTGAACGCCGCAGGCTCCCAGCATGAAAGCCGCCGCCACGCCCCGGCCGTCGGCAATGCCGCCAGCGGCAACCACCGGCAGATTGGTGGCATCGCAGACCTGAGGCACCAGCACCATGGTAGTCAGTTCGCCCACATGGCCGCCGCTTTCGCCGCCCTCGGCAATCAGGGCAGAGGCCCCCAGCCGGGTCATCAGCTTGGCCATGGCCACAGAGGCCACCACCGGAATGACCTTGATGCCTGCTTCCTTCCAGGCGCTCATATACTTGGAGGGGTTGCCTGCGCCGGTGGTCACTACCTCCACCTTTTCTTCCACAGCCACCTGGGCTACCTCATCGGCAAAGGGGCTCATCAGCATGATGTTCACGCCGATGGGCTTGTCGGTCAGTTCTCTGGCAATCCGGATCTGCTGGCGGACATAATCCGCCGGGGCGTTGCCTGCGGCAATAATACCAAGGCCGCCGCCATTTGATACGGCAGCGGCCAGTTTGCCGTCAGCGATCCAAGCCATTCCACCCTGAAACACCGGGTAGCGGATACCCAGCAGCTGGCAAATTGCTGACTTGATCATGTTGCTTACCCCTGCTTGCTCTGGATGAACTTATCCAGGTCGCCTACGGTGGCAACGGGCTGATCCAGTTCAATCTCGATGTTCAGCTCGTCTTCCAGATTCATCAGCAGCTCCACAGTGTCCAGGGAGTCAATGCCCAGTTCGGTGAAGGTGCTCTCGGGCTTCACAGCGGAAACGTCACAGCCGGTACGATCGGCAATTACCTTTGCAATGGCTTCAAAATACATAATCATATGCCTCCAAATCAATTTCAGCAGCTTGGCCGCTTGTTGACCCCATTATATCCCGCCCCTGTTCCCCCACCCGTCCCCGGGAGTTCCCCCAGCGTTCCAAATTTATGAATTCTATGTGAACAATTCGTTTCCCCCGATTCTGGTCTTCAAAATCTATCGGTGCCGATTGACTTTTCTTTTTGCCGGGTCTATAATATTTCCAGAAAAAACCATCTTGCTTTGGAGGGCTGTCCATATGACGCAGGAAGAACAGGTGCGGGATCTGGTTTACACCCTATGGCGGTGCTTCCGGTTCCTGCACAAACACTCAGAAGGGGGAAAGGTCAGCCAGCTGCGGGTATTGCGGGTGCTGCGCCGTCATGAGGAAATGACCCAGCGGCAGCTGCTGGACCACATGGCCATCCAGCAGAGCACCCTCAGCGAGCTGCTGAAAAAAATGGAAGATCAGGACCTGATTCAGCGCACCTGCTGTCCTCAGGACCGGCGGCAGGTGATATTGCGTCTTACTGAAGCAGGACGGGAGCAGCTGGAGCAGATGGAGGCCCGGGAGCTGACCCGGAACGTAGGATATCTGCAGGTGCTGTCCTGGGAGGAACGGCAGACTTTGCTGGAACTTCTCACCAAGCTGGACGCCAGCTGGTCGGAGCAGGAGGTCCGGAAGAACACACCCCAAAAGGAGGCGCTGGAATGAAATTGATTCTGCGGTACATCCGGGTTTACTGGACCTGGATTCTGTTTGTCATGGCGTTGAAGCTCATGTCCGCCTTTTCCGAGCTGATGCTTCCGTACATTCTGGAGCATCTGATTGACAACGTGGTGCCCCAGGGAAGCATCGGCGCCATCTGCCTGTGGGGTGCGGCCATGATTTTATGCGCCGTGGTTACCTGGCAGCTGAACCTTCACGCCAATCAGATGTCTGTGGACAACGCCCACAAAGTGTCTTATGATCTGCGCCGGGACCTGTTCCACAAAACCATCCACCTCAGCGGCAATCAGTTCGACACCTTCGGTCTGCCCAGCCTGACCAGCCGGATGACCAGCGACAGCTACAACGTGCAGAACTTTGTGCGCACTCTGCAGACCTTGTGTGTCCGGGCCCCCATCATCCTGGCCGGCGGCATTGTAGTGACCATCACCATGGACCCGGTGCTCAGCGGCATTCTGTGCTGCCTGGTGCCCATTCTGCTGGGCGTGGTCATCACCATCTCCAAAAAGGGAATCCCCCTGTACAACGAAGTGCAGCGGCGGCTGGATGATGTGGTCCGGGCCATGCGGGAAAACATCACCGGCATCCGGGTGGTGAAGGCCCTGTCGAAAACCGAATACGAAAAGCGTCGGTTCCTGGGCTACAACCAGGCCATGACCAAAAGTGATGTGAAAACCAGCACGCTCATGGCCTTCCCCGGCCCCTTCATGCAGCTGTGCCTGAACATCGGTCTGGCATCGGTTGTGTATGTAGGCGCCGTCCGGGTCAACAGCGGTGTCATGAAGCCCGGCGTGATTCTGGCATTTCTGACCTACTTCAATATGATTCTGCAGAGCATCATGGCCATCAACCGGATGTTCATGATGGTCAGCAAGGCCACCGCCTCCGCAGACCGGATTGGTCAGGTGCTGGATGCCCCGGAGGATCTGCTGATTCTGCCGGAAGAGACTTCCAAGGAAAGCGAAGAGGCCTTCATCACCTTCTCTCATGTGAATTTCAGCTACCACACCCACTCCCAAACCGACGGTGATTTCTCCGGCGGCAGCCCGGAGCTGTGCCTGAAGGATATCTCCTTCCAGCTGAACCGGGGCCAGTCTCTGGGCATCATCGGCCCCACCGGCTGCGGGAAAACCACCATCATCAACCTGCTGATGCGTTTCTACGACCCGGACAGCGGCAGCATCCGCATTGACGGAAAGGATGTGCGCACCTACCCCAAAGAAGCCCTGCACAGCAAATTCGGTGTGGTGTTCCAGAATGATGTGGTATTCCAGGACAGCCTGCGGAACAACATCGCCTTTGGCCGGGAGATGACGGAAGAGCAAATCCGCAGCGCCATTGTGGACGCCATGGCGGCGGAATTCATTGACCGGCTGGATGATGGACTGGACCATATGGCCCAGATCAAAGGAGCCAACCTTTCCGGCGGTCAGAAGCAGCGAATCTTCATCAGCCGGGCCCTGGCGGGAAATCCGGAAATTCTGATTCTGGATGACGCTTCCAGCGCCCTGGACTACAAAACCGACTCCCTGCTGCGAAAAGCCATCCTGGAGCATCACAGAGACAGCGCCACCATTCTCATCGCCCAGCGGGTCAGTTCCGTCATGTCCATGACCAACATTCTGGTGATGGACAACGGAGCGTGCATCGGATACGGCTCTCACCAGGAGCTGCTGGAAACCTGCCCGGAATACCGGGCCATCTACGAGACCCAGATGGGCGCTCTGTGCTGAAGGAGGAGATCATATGCCGGGTTCCGGAGATCGGGGCGGAAAAAAAGAACGCCCCAAGGATACCAAAAAGGCCCTGAGCCGTCTGCTTTTGTATATGAAGCCCCTCCGCTGGCCGATCATCGGGCTGTGCGCCCTGGCCGTGGCGGGAAACATCTGCAATCTGCTGGGGCCGAAATTTGCCGGAGAGGCCATCGCCGCCGCAGACGCGGGAGCGGGACTGGTGGACTTTTCCGTGGTGGGATATTATGTGGTGCGGATGGTCATTGTCTATGTTCTGAGCAGCCTGCTGACCCTGCTGGTGAATCTGGGCATGATGGCCGTCAGCCGTCAGGTAGCCCAGAATATGCGCGGTGATATCTTCAACAAGATGATGACCCTGCCGGTGGGTTACTTTGACCGGAATCAGGCCGGCGACATCATCAGCCGGGTGAGCTACGACGTGGATGTGATTTGTACCAGCCTTTCCACCGACGTGGTGCAGATCATGACCAGCGTGGTCACGGTTCTGGGTTCGTTTGCCATGATGTGCGTCATCTCCCCTATCTTGATGCTGTGCATGCTGATTACCATTCCCTTGGCCTTTGCCTACACCCGCTCCATCGGCAAGCGCACCCGCCCCCTGTACTCCCGGCGCAGCGCCGCCTACGGTGAGCTGAACGGCTACGTGGAGGAAATGTTCAGCGGCCAGAAAACCATTGCCGCCTACGCCCATGAAGACGGGGTCTGTGAGGACTTCTCCCGGATCAACCACGAGGCCGCCGACGCCTACTTCCGGGCTGACGCTTTGGGCTCCACCACCGGTCCCACGGTAAACTTCATCAACAACCTGGGTCTGGCGCTGATCGGCCTGTTCGGGGCCCTGCTGTACCTGGAAGGAATGGTAGATCTGGGCAAGATCTCCAGCTTTGTGCTTTACTCCCGGAAATTTTCCGGCCCCATTAACGAAGCGGCCAACATCGTCAACGAGATTTACTCCGCCCTGTCCGCCTCGGAGCGGGTGTTCCGGATGCTGGATGAGCAGGAGGAGCTTCCCGACGCCCCCGATGCCGCCGTGCTGGAAAACGTCCGGGGAGATGTGGAGATGCGCCATGTTTCCTTTGGCTATCTGCCGGGGAAAATTGTGCTGAAGGACCTGTCCCTGAAGGCCGCCGCCGGGCAGACCATCGCCATTGTGGGCGCCACCGGCGCAGGCAAAACCACCATCATCAACCTGCTGATGCGTTTTTACGACGTGAACGGCGGCGGGTGCTATGTGGACGG
>CALXFW010000053.1 GCA_944387685.1 uncultured Oscillospiraceae bacterium | reverse complement strand
GCGGCGCGCTCCGCCAGCAGCTGCTCAATATCGGTGGTTTTGCCCTTTTGGTTGAATTTTCCCTTGTACATGGCTTACCTCCTTACTCCGCCGGCTTGACCAGCCAGTAGTTGGGCATCCGTCTGGGCTCAGACTGGAGCAGAGAATAGCTGTTGATCATCTGCACCTGACCAGCCTCGCCGTAGCGGCCGTAGGTATCCCGGTAATACATGATGGAGGAGGAGCCGCCGTCCATGTTGCAGGCGTTGACTGCGCCATACTCCACCATGATGTCAATGATATCGCGATAGGTGCCGCCCACGGAGCCGGCCTGACGGCCGTCAATGCACACGAAAATCACCGCGCCGTCTGCCCGCTGACCAATGGCGGTCCGGGGGTTGAAGCCGGAATTCATGTTGTAGGCCTCCATGTTCACTTCGCCATTCATAATCAGCACGGGGCCGAAGCAGCAGCCGTCCCGGATGTTCATTTCCTCGGCTTGGGCCTGGGTCAAATTGGTGGTGGAGACTACCAGCACGTCATCGGTGGTAAAGCCGGCGAAGCCCTCCAGACCGGGCTGCTTGTCCTGGGTCCAGACGCATCTTCCATTGGACATTACCAGACCCAGGGGATAGCTGCCGACAACGGCGCTGGTGGTGCCGTTGTCATAGAAGGCGCCGGCGTTGATGGCCGCCAGCACATTCTCCTCTTCCATGACGGCGTTGAGCCGCTTGCCGGGGATGCTGGTGGAGTAATTCTCCGTGGAGATGCCCATATACACCAGAGAAGGGTCCCGGACGATCATAATGTGGGCGTTGTAGGTGTCGCCGGCGTAATCCTCAATCCGGATGCCGTCGGGGTAATTGTCCCACTCGTTGCTGGTGGAGGAAATGGCGGAATCCTTCTGAATGATCACCTGAGAGGTGTCGGTCACATCGTCGGTCAGACTGCTGCCGCTGCCGGCGGAGGTGATCTCTGCCACCCGCTCCTCGCCGATGAACAGGGCGGGAATCCACTTGGTGGCACTGGCCTCAATCAGGGACATGGTCAGGATTTCCTGAGCGGCAGGAGAGGGACCCTTGAAGATCAGGTTCATCACCAGAACCAATGCGGCCAAAGCCAGAATAATGACCGTAAACAGCAGCAGGAAGAACCGGCGGACAATCCGGCCCAGCAGACCGCTGCCCTTTTTCTTCTTGGGCTGGGGGGAAACAGCGTCCGGGTATTGCATTTTTTTACTCATAGTGTCAACCTCTTATTTGGATTTTTGCGGTGCAAAGACCCAGCGCTGCTGGATCATATAGCTCAGGAAATACAGGGCCGTCATGACTACGGCATAAATCAGGGTCCGCAGGCCGTTGGCCCGGTCGCTGACGGCAAACAGGGTGTAGAAGCCCTGGGTCAGCAGCACCTGGGCGGCCATCTGGGGCAGGGCCAGGGTGTAGTAGCGGAGCATGGCTTTCTTGGTGTCTACCTTGGCCTGGAAAACCAGCTGCTTGTTCAGGAAAAAGTTCAGCAGGGAGGAGATCACCCGGGCGCCCACTCCGGCGGCGGCGGTCAGGGCAAAGTTCTGAAGCAAGGGGGCCAGCAGCCAGCTCAGCAGGGAGAAGCTGGCGGTGTCCACCACCGCGCTGACAATGGAGCTGATGGTATAGCGGAAGAAATGGGCCAGAATCAGCTTGTAAATCCGCCAGGAGTCGTGAATCACCCGGAAATGGGAGCTTTTGTTTTCCTCAATGTAGACGGTGCGGATTTTCACCTCGTCAAAGGGAATCCCCTTGGTCTTGAAGGCCAGCAGCATATTGGTTTCGTACTCAAACCGGTCTCCTGCCACGTCCATAAGCTGTGCCACTACCTCCCGGGGGATGGCCCGCAGGCCGGTCTGGGTATCGGAGATGGTCATGCCTACGAAAATCTTGAAAATGGCGGAGGTGGTATGGTTTCCGAAGCGGCTCCGGGGCGGGACATGATCCAGGGTGAAGTCCCGGCAGCCCAGGGTGGTGCGGCCGGTCTGCAGCATATGCTCGCAGCAGGCTTTCGTATCGGCGGGGTGGTGCTGGTTGTCCCCGTCCACGGTGACAACCCCCAGTCCGGCCGGCCGCTGGTCCAGGAAATACCGGAATGCGGTTTTCAGGGCGGCGCCCTTGCCCCGGTTTACCTCGTGATGGAGCAGGTGGATTTCCGGGTGCTGGGCAGCCAGACCCTGGAAATAATGGAGATTTTCCGGTTTGCTTCCATCGTTCACCAGAATAATATCGGAAAACCCATATTCCAGCAGGCCGTCGATTACGGCAACCAGCTTCTCATCCGGATCCAGGGAAGGCAGGACCACGGAAATACGGGATAAATCGTTCAAATCAATCGCCTCTTTTTCTCAAGCGCAGAATCAGTCATCATAAGCTCCGTATACTATATCATATTTTTGCCGGAATGCAAAGGCTTTTCATAAAAACTTAATACAAAATGTCGAAGAATTTTGTTGACATAATCTGGTAAAGCTCCAGGCACACGGCCCCGGAAGAGGAGGGGGGTGCATCTCTACTGTGCCATTTCCCAGGGGAAATTATGTGAGAAATCCGGAATTTTTCCGCCGGAGGAGAAAATGGTTGCATCTTGAAAAATTTTACGGTAAAATAAGGTACACCACAGTCAGAAGGAGGCGCACCCATGCAGACAATGCCCAGCCGGGAAATCATGGAACAGATCGGGGAGCTTTTCAAGGGCTTTGCCGACAGTACCCGGGTGCAGATTCTCTTTCTGCTGGCCCGACGGGAGCTGTGCGTGACGGACATTGCGGAGACGGTGGACCTGAGCCAGAGCGCCATCTCCCATCAGCTGCGGCTGCTCAAGCAGATGCACCTGATCAAATTCCGCCGGGAGGGGAAGAACATCCTCTACTCTCTGGCAGATGACCATGTGAAAACCATTCTGGAAATGGGCCTGGAGCACGTGCTGGAATAAGCCGCATACTCCCGCCGGCGAAGGCGTCCCCCGGCGATACGAAACGGGAACGCACATACACAATGGGAAAACGGGGGTGTGCTCATGAGTACGGGCCGGCGGAAGCGGCTGCTTTTCGGCTTCTTTTTCTTGATATTTGGGTTCTTCTGCGTTTGGTTTACCCAGCTGTATCCTCTGGTGGTATACGATACGGATGACTGGTATTTCCTGGGCAGTGTCCGTTCGGCTGCCCCGCTGTGGGGAATCTGGAATCCGGGAAAGGTTTTCCCGGAAATTGCATTTCCCTTTTTCTCCAGCCTGGGCCGCTATCTGGTGATGCCTTTGACGGGCGACTATATGGATGCCATGACCATCACTCACGCCATTGTGGTCAGTGCGTTCCTCACCGGTTATTTCTGGTGCTTTGCGGGGATGCTCCGGCGGGCGTTGTCCCTGCCCTGGGGCGTCACCGTGGGGCTGACGGCTGTGTTCGCCCTGTTCCACTTCTGGATTTTTCAGTCCGGAGATACGGATAATACTTATCTGTTCTACTGCTCGGACCTGAACTGCTACTACAATTATCTGATTCCTACCCTGGTGAATGCGTCCCTGATTATGCTTCAGGTGGGGAATCCCGCCTGGAATGCATTCCTGCGCAAGGCAAGCCCCATCGCAGTGGGGTGCCTGCTGGCGGGGCTTTATCTGGCAGTTTTTTCCAATCTGGCCAGCGTCGGCATTCTGGCGGCGTTTGCCGGGAGCCATCTTCTGGTGGCGGTCTGCACGGAAGCCCGCAGGCGTCCCCTCGGGGAGCTGCTTCGGGAGAACAGTTTGTATTTGGGAATTCTTCTGCTGTGGGGCCTCTGCGCTGTGTTTGAGTGGAACGGGGGACGGGCGGAAGTGTCCGAAAGTGCGTTTTCCTGGGGGAATGTTTCCGCGGCATTTACCGGGTATTGGCAGATGCTCATGGGGGGCAGCCGGTTTTTCCGGCTGTGTGTGATTCTGTTCCTGCTGGCGGCGCTGGGTGCGGCCCTGCTGCACAGGGGGCGGGGACTGACGTCTGGGGGCCGGACCATTCTGATCTGGCTGATTGCAGGTGTCGTTTCCCAGATTTATACTGTGGTGCTGTGCGCAGCAGTTGAGCCCGGGTATATTTACCGCAGCGAATATCTGTTCCCGCCGATGTTTTTCCTTCTGATGGTCCCGATGTTCTCCCTGGGGTATCTGATGCAGCAGTATCCCAAGACAGCCGTGGTGCTGCCTCTGTACATTCTCCTGCTCGCCTCCGAGGTCAATATGCCGGGGAAAACCTACCGGGAGCCCAATATGTCCGACTATGACGGCGAACTGTGCGCAGAAATCGGCCGGGATCTCATCGAGCAGATTCAGCAGGCAGACGAGCAGGGGCTCACGGAGATGACGCTGTACGTCCCTCAGCACGTGTCCGACCCGGAGACGGAGGACAACTGGCCCCACAATTTCCGGGATGCCCAATACATCGCCAACACGCTCTACGAGCATGGGATGACCCGCAATCTGATTACCCTGAACGTGGAGGCGTCCGCCGAGGTGAACCGGCGGCACAACCTTCCCATACCGGAGGGAGCGTCCTAGGGACTTCTTGAAAAAAACGGATGGATTGCCGACAAAACGGCAGTCCATCCGCTTTTTTTGATTTTGAAAAACGCCGGGAAAGAATCAGAGCACTTTGGACAGGAAATCCTTCAGACGGGGGTTCTGGGGATTGCCGAACACCGCTTCCGGGGAGCCCTGCTCCAGAATTCTGCCACCGTCCATGAAGAGAATCCGGTTGCCCACTTCCCGGGCGAAGCCCATCTCGTGGGTGACCACCACCATGGTCATGCCGTCGGCGGCCAGTTCCTTCATAACCGCCAGCACCTCACCCACCATTTCCGGGTCCAGAGCGGAGGTGGGCTCGTCGAAGAGCATCACCTTGGGATTCATGGCCAGTGCCCGGACAATGGCGATGCGCTGCTTCTGGCCGCCGGAAAGCTGGCTGGGATAGGCAGAGGCTTTCTCCTCCAGTCCAACCCGGCGCAGCAGGGCCATAGCCTGCTCCTCTGCCTGGGCCTGGGTCATCCGGCCGGTGCGGACGGGAGCCAGGGTGATGTTGCGCAGAATGGTCATGTTGGGGAACAGATTGAAGTGCTGGAATACCATGCCCATTTTCCGGCGCACTTCGTCGATGTCGGTTTTGGGGCTGGTGACCTCCACGCCGTCGAAGGTGATGGTGCCGGCGGTGGGGGGCTCCAGCATATTCAGGCTGCGCAGGAAGGTGGACTTGCCGGAGCCGGAGGGGCCGATGATGACCACCTTGTCCCCGGGGTAGATGTGCTCGGAGATATCATTGAGTACCAGATGGTCCCCGAAGGATTTGCTCAGGTGTTTAACGTCGATCACTTTGACGCAGCCTCCTTTCCAGAATGCCCAGCAGCCAGGAGAAGATGATGACCAGCACCAGATAGATCAGGGCGATGCCCAGCAGGGGGAACATCTGCTCATAGGTTCTGCCGTAGATGGCCTGGGCGGCGTAAACCAGCTCCTTGCCGCCGATGACGGTAATCAGGGAGGTGTCTTTCAGCAAGATGATGAACTCATTGCCCAGGGAGGGGAGAATGGCCTTGAAGGCCTGAGGGATGACGATGAAGCGCATGGTGTCGATGTAGTTCAGGCCCAGGCTCCGTCCGGCTTCCGCCTGACCGGGGTCCAGTGCCATCAGGCCGCCCCGGATAATCTCGGACACGTAAGCGCCGGAGTTGATGCCCAGGGTCAGGGCGCCTACCAGGGTGTAGTTCCGGGAGGAGGAGAAGATGACGAAGCCCATAATCAGCAGCTGCACCATCATAGGTGTGCCCCGGATCACGGTGACGTAGACCTTGCACACTGCGTTCAGCAGGGCAAGAATGGGATTGTGATGCCCGGGCCGCTGCTGATCGTGGGCGGTCCGGATCATAGCGATGATGATGCCCAGGGCAATGCCGATGGCCAGGGCCATGGCAGTGGCCAGCAGGGTGGTGCCCACACCCCGCAGATATTGCTGCCAGCGGTCGCCCTCAACAAATGCCTGGTAGAATTTTACATAAAATTCCTGAGAAAACGTGGCGGTTCCTTCCCGCAGCAGCGGTTTCCATGCTTCGTACAGTTCCACAGACTCACTCCTTGATTGGTTTTCTTTTGCATCCAGAAACCCGGCTTCCCCAATGCAGGGTGCGGAAAACAGGTTTCCATATGCAATGGAAGGCGTAAACCGGCGGTAAGGGCGGCGCAGCCGCCCTTACCGGTTTGCAGTAATGAAAATTATTCGGCAGTGATGTAGCTGTCGATGATGGCCTGAACGGTGCCGTCGGCAATCAGCTCAGCCAGAGCAGCGTTCACAGCCGCCAGAAGCGCGGTGTTGTCCTTGTTCAGGCCGATGGCATACTCTTCCTCAACCCAAGCGCCGTCCAGCAGGGTCAGGCCGGGGTTGGCAGCCACGAACTCCTGTGCGGGGGCGTTGTCGATGATAACGCAGTCCACCTGGCCGTTCAGCAGGGCCTGAACAGCGCTGGCGCCGTTGTCGTAAGCGGTAACGTGGTCGTCGCCGTAATCATCGGAAGCGTAGATGTAGCCGGTGGTGCCCCGCTGGGTGCCGATCATCTTCTCAGCCAGGTTGTCCATGGTCACATCGGAGCCCTCGGGAACGATAACGGCCTGCACACCGGTGGCGTAGGTGTCGGAGAAGCTCATAACCATCAGCCGGTCCTCGGTGACGGACACACCGGCCATGATGATGTCGCTCTTGCCTTCCTGCACAGCCAGCAGGGCAGCGTCAAAGTCCATGTCGTCCACAACCAGCTCCAGGCCCAGCTTTTCCGCAATGGCGCCGGCGATTTCCACATCGATGCCCTCGAAGGAGCCGTCATCGGCAACCATCTCATAGGGAGGGAAGGCGGCGTTGGTGGACATAATCAGCTTGCCCTCTTCAATGGTGGTGAAGGCGCCGGCTTCCGCAGCCTCGGTCTCGGCGGCTTCTGTCTCGGCAGAGGTTTCGGCGGCAGTGGTCTCAACCGCAGTGGTGGTTTCGGCCGCAGCGGTGGTCTCAGCCGCAGCAGTGGTCTCCTCGGCGGCGGTATTGCCGCAGCCAGCGAACATACCCGCAATGAGCAGGCAGCTCAGAACGATAGCAAACAGCTTTTTCATTTTCTTGCACTCCTTGTTTATAATTCCGGGAATTCCCGATCCCATGGGAATTCTTGTATGAATTATACTCTCTTGTGTATACATCGTCAATAGGGTGAATGCACAACAATCCAGAAAAAATCCCGGGAGGACCCGGAAAGAATGTACAAATTCTGAAAACCAAATCTAAGATATACAGATATACAATTTTCTTACGCATATTTCTTCGCGCTGCTCCTGAATAATATTCATGTAAAATGAAAATATATTCCAAATCCCCCCGGCATGGCCTGTCGGGGGGAAGATTGACTTACCAGGCCGGATTTGGTATACTTTGGCTAAGCGTTCCGGCGCCCGGCGCCGGCAGAAAAAGGAGAATGGAATTATGAAAGGAACCTTGGTTGGCGTGGGCGTTGGCCCGGGAGACCCGGAGCTGCTGACCCTGAAGGCCATGAAGCGGATGGAGCAGTGCGACGTCCTGGTGGTACCGGATGCGGACAAGGGGGAGAGCACCGCCTATAAGATTGCTCTGCAGGCCTATCCGGAGCTGGCGCAGAAGCCCACGGTAACGGTGCGGATGCCCATGACCCATGATATGGCCCAGTGGCGGGCCAGCCACCGGGCGGCGGCGGACCAGATTGAGAAGCAGCTGGACGCCGGGAAAATGGTGGTGTTTCTGACTCTGGGCGATCCCACGGTGTATGCTACCTATATATATGTACACAAGATGGTGGAATCCGACGGCTATCCCACGGAAATCGTCAGCGGCATTCCTTCCTTCTGCGCCGCAGCGGCCCGGCTGAATATTGGCCTGGCGGAGGGAAGTCAGATGCTGCACATCGTACCCTCCTCCCACGGCATCACCCAAGCGCTGAAAATGCCGGGGGTGAAGGTGTTGATGAAAGCCGGGTCCAAGATGCCCCAGGTGCGCAGGGAGCTGATGGAGTCCGGCATGGAGGTCGGCATGGTGGAAAACTGCGGTATGCCCCAGGAACACGTTTACCGCAGCGCGGAGGAAATTCCGGAAAACGCCGGGTATTTCTCCCTGATTATTGCCAAGGACCCGGCCAAGGGGAGAGAATAGTCCCTATTCTCCAAATAATTTCCGGATTTCTCTTGTATCTTTCCACCATTTGTGGTAAACTGAACCGGATTGATGAAAATTTGTTGTTTGGAGGATATCTGCAGATGCGCAGTCCAACGTAGCCCCTCCTGCGGATGTTTTGAATTCTGAATTTGGAGGGTTATTGTACTATGTCACAACTTGTGGAAGAAATCAGCCGCCGCCGGACCTTTGCCATCATTTCCCGCCCCGACGCCGGTAAAACCACCCTGACCGAAAAGTTCCTGCTCTACGGCGGCGCCATTGCCCAGGCGGGAGTGGTCAAGGGCAAGAAAAATTCCCGGGCCGCCACTTAGGACTGGATGGAGATTGAGAAGCAGCGTGGTATTTCCGTCACTTCCTCGGTGATGCAGTTCCAGTATAACGGCTACTGCATCAACATTCTGGATACCCCGGGCCACCAGGATTTTTCTGAGGATACCTACCGTACCCTGATGGCGGCGGACTCGGCGGTGATGGTGATTGACGGCGCCAAGGGCGTGGAGCCCCAGACCCGGAAGCTGTTCAAGGTCTGCGCCATGCGGCACATTCCTATTTTTACCTTTGTCAATAAAATGGACCGGGAAACCAAGGACCCCTTCGATCTGCTGGATGAAGTGGAGCGGGAGCTGGGAATTGAAACCTACGCCATGAACT
>CALXFW010000052.1 GCA_944387685.1 uncultured Oscillospiraceae bacterium | reverse complement strand
TATGAATCCCCGGAGCTGGCGGGCAGCTACAATGTGGGGCCGGATGAGGCAGACTGCGTCACCACAGCGGAGCTGGTGGACCTGTTCTGCCGCTGCTGGGGGCCGGAGGCCCGCTGGGAATGCCGGGTGAAAAAGAATGCCCCCCATGAGGCAAATTTCCTGAAGCTGGATTGCAGCAAGCTGAAAGCAGCCTTTGGCTGGCGCCCCCGTTGGAACATAGAAGAGTGTATGCAGATGACAACCTGCTTCTGGAAATGCTATGCTTCGGGCATGGACCTGCGGCAGGAAATGGAGAGGGAAATACGGCTGTTCCTTGAGGGATGAAGCCGTGCGGCATGCCATACCAGGCAGAATGCCAAAAGACCCTGCAGGAGGAACGAGAGACAATGGAACGATGGAATAACGAACGGGAAGCCCGGAATGCGATTAAGGCGATGGTGGCCCAGTATTACCACGATTTTAAGGAAACCAATGCGCCGTTTCAGCCGGGAGATCGGATCAGCTATGCCTCCCGGGTATTTGACGAGAAGGAAATGTGCGCGCTTACGGATGCCATGCTGGATTTTTGGCTGACCACCGGCCGATTTTCGGAGCAATTTGAAGCGGAGTTTGCCAAGTGGCTGGGAGTGCGCTTTGCCCATCTGGTCAACAGCGGCTCTTCTGCCAACCTGATTGCCTTCTCCGTGCTGACGGCTCCCGAGCTGGGAGAGCGCCGGATTTGCAGAGGGGACGAGGTTATCACCGTTGCCTGCGGGTTTCCCACCACAGTTACCCCCATCCTTCAGTACGGAGCGGTTCCGGTGTTTGTGGATGTGACCGTGCCCCAGTACAATATCGATGTATCCCAGCTGGAAGCGGCTCTGAGTGAAAAAACAAAGGCAGTGATGATTGCCCATACCCTGGGCAATCCGTTTGACCTTGCCGGGGTAAAGGACTTTTGCCGCCGCCACGACCTGTGGCTGGTGGAGGATAACTGCGACGCGCTGGGAACCCAGTATACCATCGACGGTGTGACAAAATACACAGGCACCTGGGGAGATATCGGCACCAGCAGCTTCTATCCCCCCCACCACATGACCATGGGGGAAGGCGGCTGCGTCTATACCGACAATCCCAAGCTGAATCGCCTGATTCTGTCCTACCGGGACTGGGGACGGGACTGTATCTGTCCCTCCGGCCAGGACAATTTCTGCGGTCACCGTTTTGATGGTCAGTACGGGCAGCTACCCCAGGGATACGATCATAAATATGTCTACAGCCATTTTGGCTACAACCTGAAGGTGACGGATATGCAGGCGGCGGTGGGCTGTGAGCAGCTGAAGAAATTCCCTGCTTTCATTGAGCGCCGGCGGCATAACTGGCAGCGGCTTCGCGATGCCCTGCCTCAGGCGGAGCATAAGCTGATTCTGCCGGAGCCCGCGGAGAACAGCCGTCCGTCCTGGTTTGGATTCCTCATCTCCATCCGACCGGAGAGCGGCCTGGAGCGGAATGCCGTGACCCGCTACATTGAGGAACACAACATTCAGACCCGCCTGCTGTTCAGCGGCAACCTGATCCGCCATCCCTGCTTCGATCCCATCCGGGGGACAGCGGCATACCGGGTTGTAGGAGAGCTGACCAATACGGACTATATCATGAACCACACCTTCTGGGTGGGGGTGTATCCGGGGATGACCGACGATCGAATCGACTACATGGCCAAAATCATTCTCGAAGCAGTGGCTGACTGACAGAACGGGGGAGACAATATGAAGGTAAGACTGGCGGACTATGTGGCGGAATTTCTGGCGGACCACGGAGTAAGCGATGTATTTTCTGTTGTAGGAGGGGGAGCCATGCACTTGAACGATGCGCTGGGCCACCATCCCCGGCTGAAGGTCACCTACAACCACCATGAGCAGGCCTGTGCCATTGCGGCGGAGGCCTATGCCCGTTTGGAGAACCGGATTGCGGCGGTTTGCGTCACCACCGGACCGGGGGGAACCAATGCCCTGACCGGCGTGGTGGGGGGCTGGCTGGACTCCATTCCCATGTTTGTAATTTCCGGCCAGGTCCGCTACGACACCACGGCCCGATATGCCCTGCCGTTTACCGGGACGCGCCTGCGGGCTATGGGAGACCAGGAATATGATATTGTCCGCTCCGTAGAGCCCATGACCAAGTACGCCGTGATGGTTGAGGACCCCAAGACCATCCGATATCACCTGGAGCGGGCGTGGCATCTGGCCACAACGGGCAGACCGGGGCCGGTGTGGATCGATATCCCTGTGAACTACCAGGGGGGCTATATTGAGACGGAGGACCTGCCGGGTTACGACCCTGCAGAAGATGACGCCTTGCTTCCGCCTCCGGTGGAGGAGAGCGTGATCGAAACGGTGCTGGAAAAGCTCCGCCAGGCAAAACGCCCGGTGTTCCACGCGGGATATGGCATCCGCCTGTCCGGAGGCTATGGGGCATTCCGCTCCGTGCTGGAGAAGCTGAACATTCCTGTGGTAACCTATTGGAACGCCGTCGACCTGATTGAGGATGAGCATCCTCTCTACTGCGGTCGGGCAGGAAACATGGGCGACCGGCCGGGCAACTGGGCCATTCAGAATGCGGACCTGATTCTGGCGGTGGGGACACGGATTTCCATCCGTCAGGTGGGCTATAACTGGCAGACCTGGGCCAGAGCCGCAGAGGTCATTATGGTGGATATAGACCAGGCGGAGCTGAAAAAGCCCACACTGCATGTGGAGCTGCCTGTCTGGGCAGATGCCAGGGATTTTCTGACCAAGCTGGATGCTGCGGCAAAGGGACCGGTCTCCGCCTGTGAGGACTGGAACGAAACCTGCCGCCGATGGAAGCGGGAGTATCCGGCAGTGCTTCCCCGCCAATGGGAGGAGAACGGGTCCACCGCCAACGTCTATGCTTTTATCCGCTATCTGAGCAGCCGCCTGCCGGAAAACAGTCTGACGGCGGTTTCCAACGGCGCGTGCTGTGTGGTGGGGAATCAGGCCTATGTGATTCAAAAGGGGAGCCGCATGGCCAACAACAGCGCCATTGCCAGTATGGGATACGGACTGCCTGCCGCCATTGGAACCTGCATCGGCGGCGGACGCCGGGAGACCATCTGTCTGGAGGGCGACGGAAGCATTATGATGAACCTGCAGGAGCTGCAGACCATTCTGACCAACCGCCTGCCGATCAAGATTTTCCTGATCAACAACAGCGGATATCATTCAATCCGGATTACCCAGACAAACCTGTTCAACAAGAATTTTGTGGGTATCGGCGAGGAATCCGGAGACCTGTCCTTCCCGGAATTCCGCAAAATTGCCCAGGCCTTTGGCTACCGGTATTATGCTGCCCACAGCAATGCCCAGATGAAGGCAGTGGTGGACGAGGTGCTGAGTCTGGAGGGACCGGTGTTCACGGAAATCTTCACCGATACCGAGCAGGTTTGGGAGCCCAAAAGCAGCACCAAACGTTTGCCGGACGGGACACTGGTGAGTCCCCCGCTGGAGGACCTGGCTCCCTTCCTGCCCCGGGAAGAGCTGGAAAAGCAGATGTTTATTCCCCTGCTGGATTCGTAAGCCCGTTTTCTTTTGGAGAGAACGGCGTCCAGTGACAATTGCCCCGCAGGAGACCGGTCGGCAGGCCGATTTCCTGCGGGGATTCCCGGAAAGACCCTTTGAGAAGGAGATGCAGCACATTTGCATAACAAAACGCTGATTCAGTTTTTGAAATTCGGCATCATTGGCGTATCCAACACCCTGATCTCTCTGCTGATTTACTACCTGTTTGTCTGGATCCGAAAGGACTGGTACATGCTGGGCAATGTGGCAGGCTGGGTGGTGAGCGTATTCAACGCGTTCTATTGGAACAACAAATATGTCTTCCGCCCCCAGAGCCAGGATTTCAGGCACACCCTGATGCGCCTGGGGAAAACATACATAAGCTACGGCGGCACATTTCTGTTTTCCACCCTGCTGCTGTGGCTGGAGGTTCAGGTCCTGGGTGTGTCGGAGTGGATTGCTCCTATGGTGAACCTGGCTGTAACCATTCCGCTGAACTTCTTACTGAACAAATTCTGGGCATTCCGGTGAGAGAATGCCTTGGGAGAGGAGCAAACCGCCATGAGGAATCGGAGCATTCGCACGGCTGTTGTTACCGGGCCCACGGGGGCCATCGGACACGCTCTGTGTGAGCGTCTGCTGGCGGAAAATTGCGAGGTGTTCGCAGTGGTTCACCCCTGCAGCACCCGGGCAGAGACGCTGCCCCGGCAGCCGCGGCTCCACCGGGTTGTCTGTGACAGGGCACAGTATGACGGACTGCCCCGGCTGATAGGGTCGGCGGACGCATTTTTCCATCTGGCCTGGGCCGGTACCACCGGAGCCGGGCGGGAGGATATGCCTCTGCAGATTCAGAATATCCACAGCACAATTCAGGCCGTCCGGGGGGCGGCGGAACTGGGCTGCCGGATGTTTGTGGGAGCGGGGAGCCAGGCGGAGTACGGACGGGTGTCCGGGCTGCTGCATCCGGATACCCCGGTGCGGCCGGAGACGGGATATGGCATGGCGAAGCTGTGCGCCGGCCAGATGAGCCGCCGGGAGTGCAGCAGACTGGGAATGGATCATGTATGGGCCAGGGTGCTGTCTGTCTACGGCCCCTGCGACGGGCCGAACTCAGTCATTTCGTCTACGATTCGTCAGCTGCTGGCAGGGGAGTGCCCTGCTCTGACCCCGGGGGAACAGCTGTGGGACTTCCTGTACGCAGCGGATGCGGCGGATGCCTTCTGGCGGATGGCTCTGTATGGCAGAGACGGCGGGATTTATCCGGTGGGCAGCGGAAAGGCCGAGGCTTTGCGCTGCTGCCTGGAGGTGCTGCGCGATGAAATTGATCCGTCCCTGCCGCTGGGATTCGGCCAGCGGCCCTATGGAGAAAATCAGATTATGCACCTGCAGGCGGACATTGGCCCCCTTCAGCAGGACACCGGATTTGTGCCGCGTACCCAGTTCCGGGACGGAATCCGGGAAACCATTCAATGGATCAGGAGGAGCGGAACATGAGCGAGAGCCGGAAAGTGATTTCCATAATGATACCCACCTACAACGAAGAGGAAAATGTACGTCAGATTTATGAGGCAGTTACCCGGGAACTTCAGACGAACCTGAGCCGGTATGATTACGAAATCTTATTCATTGACAACCATTCCCAGGACAGAACCCGGGAATATCTGCGCCAGATCTGCGCCGGAGACAAGAAGGTGCGGGCCATTTTCAATGCCAAAAATTTTGGACAGTTCAACAGCCCTTACTATGGCCTGACACAGACCAGCGGAGCGTGTACCATTTCCCTGTGCGCCGACTTCCAGGACCCGGTGGAAATGATCCCCCAATTCGTGGAGGAGTGGGAGAAAGGGTACAAAATCGTTATCGGGAAGAAAACCAGCAGCCGGGAAAACGGACTGGTGTATTTCCTGCGGGGCTGCTACTATAAGATCATCCGGAAAATGAGCGATGTGGAGATGATTGAGCAGTTCACCGGATTTGGCCTGTATGACCAATCCTTTATCAAGACCCTGCGGGAGCTTCATGACCCGACCCCCTTTATCCGGGGCATTGTGGCGGAGCTGGGGCCGGAGCGTAAGGAAATTCCCTATGAGCAGCCCCAGCGTCGGGCCGGCCATACCCACAACAACTGGTACACCCTGTTTGACGCGGCGATGCTCAGCTTTACCAGCTATACAAAAGTGGGAATGCGCCTGGCGGAATTCTTCGGTTTCGGCGTGGCCCTTGTGAGTTTTCTGATCGGGATGTTCTATCTGATTGCCAAACTGGTTGCCTGGGACCATTTTGCGGCCGGGTACGCACCCATGATGATCGCCGTGTTTTTTATGGGCGGGGTTCAGCTGGCCTTCCTGGGCTTCCTGGGAGAATACATCATGGCCATGAATACCCGTATAATGAACCGGCCTCTGGTCGTTGAGGAAGAGAGGCTGAACTTTGATGAATGAACGGCAGGGCAGGCGGATTGGACAGACCTACCGGGAGGACCTGCTGTATTTTCTGAACAACCGGTGGTTCATGGCGGCTGCCGTGCTGACAGCATTCCTCTGCTATGGCTTCTCCGCAGCAAACATTGTGGTGGGGCGGGACAGCCTGGAGGGAGACCGTTACATCGGCGAGGGCAATGTGATGCTGGCAACAGGGCGCTTCGGCATGACCCTGTGGGCCAGGCTCCTTGCCTATGACGAGGCGGGGCCTGCCTATCAGTTCTGCATCGGTGTCCTGGCGGCCGGAATGCTGGTGCTGGCAGGTGTGCATATGTGCATGATTTTCCGGCAGGTCTGTGGGCAGCGGCTGAGCCTGTTTGGATGCGGGGTGTTTACCTGTCTTCTGATTTCCTATCCGCTGATGAACGAAATCTGGAATTACACCGGGGCCAATGCCTGTGTGTCCGGCGGCTATCTGCTGGATGCTGCGGCGGTGTATCTCGTTTTCCTGGGTGTGGGCCGGGATGGGTATTCCCGCCGGGAGCGGGTACTGGCGCTGGGTACGGCGGCAGTGCTTCTGATGGTGGTTTGTTCGTCCTATGAATCCCTGGCTGTGGTGTATGTGTTTCTGGTCTTTGCGGTGCTGTCTATGCAGGCGCTGGAGGAGCGGGACATGACCCTGGGGGTCATGGTGCGCCGGGGGCTGGTATATGCCGGGGTACTGGCCGGAGGAATCGGACTTCGATTTGTGGTGCAGTTTCTCATAGCCAATGTGTTTGGCGTTCAGGCGGACTATGCCAACGGCGCTACCGGCATACTCTGGGGCCTGGAGCCATTCCCCGTTATGCTGGAGAATCTGGTAAAGCAGTGCATTCTGTATTACGGAATGCGCGGGTGCTTTTATATGCCCATTGGGGAACTGGTGGCAGCCGCAGGGGTGTTCTTCGTACTGACGATTTGGCTTGCAGGAAAATACCGCAGGCCGCTGCTGCTGCTCCCCGCTGCGGGAATGTACTTCTGCCTGATCCTCCTGTCCGTGCTTCAGGGGATGCGGGCGCCCTACCGAACCTGCCAGGTATTTGCGGTGATGGTTGCCATTACCGGCCTGGGTGCGTATGAGGCGGTTCGCAGGCTGGGGAAGAGGGGACTGCTCACCGCCATTGCGCGGGTCCTGCTGATCCTGCTCTGCCTGAACCAGGCCACCTATCTGAGCCATCTGCTGGTTCTGGACCATATCCGCTCGGAAGAGGATGGATTCATTATCCGGACCATCGGCACCGACTTGGAGCGGGGATACGATCTGAGCAAGCCGGTGATTTTTACCGGAACCCATACCCTGAGCCAGGGCCTGCTGGAGGAAGTGACGGCGCAGACCTCGGACAGCTGGCTGTACTACCGCTTCCAGCTGAAGACCTTCTGGGAAACAGAGACAACCATCCGCTTTGTGGAAACCAATGTGAACTCCGTCCTGGACTGGGCATTGGTTGCCTTCAACGAATATGGGGAATACGGCGTTTCCATGGAGAAGGTGTTCCGATACTACGGATTTGATATTTCCTTGTCTTCTGATCCCCAGGACAATCAGCAGGCCAGGGAGTATGCGCAGAATAATCAGCTGCCCGCATACCCGGAGGATGGATATATCGTGGAGATGGAGGACTATATTCTGGTGAACCTGCAGTGAACGGAAGCCGGGCAGGCCATATGGGTGTTCGATGCTTCTGAACACGGAACCGGCGTTTGCCAGGCAATGCTCCGGGTGTGCCGGAAAATATAATTTTCAGGGAGATGCTGTTATGGAATGGAAAGAGAAGATTGCCCGCGCTGCTTCCTATCTGCTGGAGTGCGTGACAATGCGTCCCACCATCGCAATGGTGCTGGGCAGCGGACTGGGGGATTTTGCCGACACGCTGGAGGAGGCGGTGCGCATACCCTTTTCCCAGATCCCCAATTTCCCAATTCCAACGGTTTCCGGTCACGCCGGAGCCCTTGTGTTTGGAAAGAAGCAGGGCAGGGAAGTGGTTGTGCTTCAGGGACGCATCCACTTCTACGAGGGACTTCCCCAGAATGAAATTACCTTACCCATTCGGGTTCTGGCTGCGATTGGCGTCAAGACGCTGATTTTGACCAATGCAGCAGGCGGCGTAAACACCGGCTTTACGCCCGGAGATCTGATGCTGATCTCTGATCACATCAACTACTCCTTTTCCAACCCCTTGATTGGCCCGAATCTGGACGCGTTTGGGCCACGTTTCCCCGATGCCACCGATATTTACACGGCAGAGCTGCGCGATGAAATCCGGACAGCGGCCCAGAAGGCCGGCATCCCGCTGCGGGAAGGGGTCTACATGATGTTCTCGGGGCCCAGCTATGAGACACCGGCAGAAATCCGCATGGCACGGGTCCTGGGAGCGGACGCGGTGGGAATGTCCACTGTCCCGGAGGCGCTGGTCGCTGCCCATTGCGGACTGCGGATTGTGGGAATTTCCTGCATCACCAACATGGCAGCCGGCGTACTTCCCAGAAAGCTGGACCACAGGGAAGTGATGGAAACCGCTGCCCGGGTGCACGATGTGTTCCAATCCCTGCTGGATGTGGTTCTGACAGTGGTGTGAGGAGAACCCTGACGATTTCAAAGGGCATATACCAGGCAGGCCGCTGGGGATCCGCTTCCCCAGCGGCCTGCCGTTTGCCGGAGAAGGACAGAAACCGACGGTTTTGCTGCAATCCATTGACAAAACAGGTTTGGTATCATACACTATATGTGTCGATTTGAAATAGACAAAAAGGAGGGCGCCGCTGTGGAGGATTATCAATTGGGTGTGGTGGAGTCTCGTTTTGCGGACCTGGTCTGGGAAAGGGAACCCCTGACCACCAGAGAGCTTGCTCAGCTGTGCGGGGAAAGGCTTCACTGGAAGCGGACCACAACCTACTCTGTCCTGAAAAAACTGTGTGAGAAGGGCCTGTTCAAAATGGAGAACAGAATGGTCACGGCGCTGGTATCCAGGGCGGAATACCAGGCTTACCGGAGCGAACGATTTGTAGCGGAAGCCTTTCAGGGATCGCTTCCTGCATTTGTGCTGGCCTTTGGCTCCCGGAGGAAGCTGTCCCAGGAGGAAGTGGCGGAATTGCAGAAAATCATCGACAGCTTTCAGGAGTAGGCGGGGAATACTGCGCCTTTCCAGCGGCTTCCGGCCGCGGCATTCCGGTGATGCAGTTATGATGCAGCCATGTGATAGTTTGTTCATGAAAGGGAGGTAGGACCATGATCCGAATTCTTGCGGTAGACGACGAGCAGCCCATTGCCCAGCTGCTCCGGCTGAGCCTGGGCCGGGCCGGGTATGAGTGCGTCTGCGCCTACGACGGTCTGGAGGCTGCCAATTTAATTGAAAAAGAGAGCTTTGACCTGATTCTGCTGGATATTATGCTGCCGGGAATCGATGGGTTTGAGCTGATGGACTATATCCGCTCCACCGGAATCCCGGTGATTTTCCTCACCGCCAAGAATGCGGTGGCGGACCGGGTAAAGGGACTGCGCATGGGGGCGGAGGACTATATGGTGAAGCCCTTTGACGTACTGGAGCTGCTGGCCCGGGTGGACGGTGTGCTCCGCCGCCATGGGAAACTGCAGACCCATCTCCAGGTGGGGGATTTGGAAATCAATACCCTGTCCATGCAGGTGCTGCGCTCCGGGGAGGAGATTCCCCTGACGCGGAAGGAATATGAGCTTCTGCTCCTGTTCGCCCGGAATGTGGGTGTAGTACTCTCCAAGGCGACCATCTACGAGCGGGTTTGGGGCGGGGAATATCCGGAAAATACCCGGACTGTGGAGCTGCACATCCAGCGGATGAAGAAGAAGGTGGGCTGGGACGAGCGAATTAAGCCGGTTTACGGCATGGGCTATCGTCTGGAGGGATAGAGATGAGCTATCGCCTGAAGCTGACCATCACCATTTCTCTGCTGATTGCCCTGTCCTTTGGCATTGGCGGTACGCTGATGATGACCACCTCCTTCCACGAAACGCTGGAACAGGAAACCCAGACGGCCCTGAGCGCCTTTGAGACCATACAAAATACCTTATATCTGTTTCACTCTCTGGGCAGCCAGACGGACCTGGGAGGATTGTCCGGAAACCTTTCTCAGATGGAGGGCACCGGACACTGGCAGGCTCTGTGCCTGTCCAGCGGGGAAGAGATTTTCTTCCAAAGCGGGGAACCGGGGATGCTGGCATACACGCTGCCCATTCCCACCTCCGATTTGTGCAGCTATCTTTCGGTGTCGGATGCCTATGGTCATGGCCTGGTGATTGCCAACCGGATGCGCGCCGGGGAGACCGAGATGGTGCTTATGGCACGCTTTGACGTGTCCCATGCCTACGCCATGCGCCGCACACAGCTGGGGCAGTATGTGCTGGTATATCTGGCTGTGGTTGGCTTCGGAATCGGGGCCTCCATGGTGCTCTCCTTTGCACTCACCCGGCATCTGCGGCGGCTTACCGGCACGGTGCGCAGGATTTCCGACGGAGATCTGTCCAAGCGTTCCCGGATTGCTTCCAATGACGAATTTGGACAGCTGTCCCGGGATTTTGATGCCATGGCGGACCGCCTTCAGGAGACCATCAGCCGCCTGGAGACGGATATGCAGCGGCAGGAACAGTTTATGGGGGCGTTCGCCCATGAGCTGAAAACCCCCATGACTTCCATCATTGGCTTTGCCGACCTGCTGCGCCAGGGCAATCTGGACGAAAATACCCGGATGATGGCGGCGGATTACATCTATTCCGAGGGCCATCGGCTGGAGCGCCTGTCCTTCAAGCTGCTGGATTTGCTGCTTCTGAAAAAGGACGAGGTAACCATGAAACGGGTGCTGCTCAGCACATATATGCACGAGGTGGAGCAGGCGCTGGCCCCGGCTATGAAAAATAAGGATGTTCGTCTCATCTGCCGGGCAGAGCAGAAGCGGGTGGTGCTGGAACCGGATCTGGTGAAGTCCCTGCTGTACAACCTGGTGGACAACGCGGCAAAGGCTATGGACAACGGGGGCATAATCGCCGTCCACGGCATGGCCATCCCCGGGGGCTGCCAGTTTCAGGTGGTGGATAACGGCCGGGGCATGGAGCCGGGGGAACTGACCAAGATTACCGAGGCATTCTACCGGGTGGATAAGGCCCGTTCCCGGAGCCAGGGCGGCGCCGGCCTGGGATTGGCTCTGTGCAAGCAGATTGTCCAACTCCACGACGGCACCATCCAGTTTGCCAGTGAACCGGGAAAGGGCACCCGGGTTACGGTCAGTCTGTATGGAAAGGTGGGAAGCAAGAATGAGTAAGGCCAGAGCCAGAACCGCGGAGTCCGGACGCCAGAGCCCGGAGCCAGCCGGGGCAAGGCCGGAAATCCGCTTCGGCAGGATATGGATGCTTTTGCTGCTGACCGGGGTACTTCTGGTGGCGGGAGCGTTTCTGCCCAGAATCTCCTTTTTCATCCAGGACAGAATGGCCGGACAGTATATTGGCTACAGTTCCATGCAGGCGCTGAATCTGGAGATGATTTCCAGCCAGGACACCACCATGCCGGTAATGGCCAAGCTTGCCAGCTTCCGCAATATGGAAACCATGGCCATCAGCCCTGCCCAGGCGTCCATGACGGAGGAGCAGGCCCTTTCTGCTGCGGAAAGTCAGATGGAGGACTATATTCAGGCGGATTTGTTTCAGTGGTTTGACTGGACCAGCCGGACGGTCCAGCCCAGAATCGGATTCAGGCTGGCGGACTGGGACCAGACCACCACCTTTTTTGTGTACTGGAATGTATGCTTTGTCAACGAGGGTGATCCCTATCAGATGCTGAATCTGGATATTGACGATGAGACCGGGAAGATTCTCCGGATTCATTATGAAACCTTGGAGGACTACACAACGGATTCGTTCTGGGACCGGAACCGGGAGCGGATGGAGGCGTTTACGGAAATCTACTTCCGCCAGCTGGACCTGACGGAAAAGGCGGAGTATGCCGCCACCGCCGGGGCGGGATACGCCTATTGGGACCGGGATGGGGATGTGTCCTGTGCCCGATACAGTCTGGTGGACGAGCAGTACGGCAGAACCACCCTGGAATTCTATGTCAATGGAGCAGGGAGCCTGATGGTAATTTTTCCCTTATGATGCGGTTTTGATGCAGGTTTGCCGCCAAAGATGATGCACCCTTTCGATATACTGTCTGCATGACAGGAATCGAAAGGGTGATTTTTTATGACGGCAAGTGTGCAGACGCAATATCTCCACTCCCAGTCGGGAGCCAGGCAAAGACGTCGGCGTCCGGCGAAAAAGAAGCAGATTCGCCCGCTGGCTGTCGCCGGGGTTATCCTCTTCTTCCTGGCCGCAGGAATCGGCTGCTGGAAGGGACTGGAGGCGATGCTGGACGGCGTGGGCGCCATTCTGGATGACCATACCCGTCATGCCACGGTTCCGGTGGCGACGGTTGTGGAAACCGTCCCGACACAAAGTGTCCCGGCGGATGTACAGGCACCGGTTTTGTCCGGCGTGCAGGACCTTATGGTGTATCAGAATGAGGTGCCCGACTACCTGGGGACGGTTGTGGCGTCGGACAATGCAGACCCCAATCCCAGCGTCACCGCAGACAGCAGCAAGGTACAGCTGGACCAGCGGGGGGAGTATTCCGTGACCTACATTGCGTCGGACGCATCCGGAAACACCACCCAGACCTCGGCAAAGGTAACGGTGCTCAGCCGGGGAGAAGGATTTGCGGATATGGCGGATATTTTGGCTGCGGCGGATGCCAAGCTGGCCCAGATCACCAAGGAGACGGTATCCGCCGAGCAGCAGGTACATGATATCTATGCCTGGGCCAGGAATTATCTTCACTATGGCAATGGATTTGCCCATGAGGATTGGTATCAGGCAGCCTACACCATGCTTACCCAGGGCACAGGGGATTGCTTCGGCTATTTTGCGGTTACCAAGCTGCTGTTTGAACGGCTGGATATTCCCAATATAGATGTCCGGAAAACCAAAGCATCTGCCGACGAGGCCGACCACTTCTGGAGCCTGGTCAGCGTGGACGGGGGAGAAACCTGGTATCATTTTGACGCAACGCCCCGCTATGGCAGTGGGGATGATTTCTGCCTGGTGACAGACGCTTTTCTGGATGCCTATTCTGAGTCTCACGGCGGAAGCCACAGCCGGGACAAGGAACTGTATCCGCAGACACCGTAGGGAGGGACGATACATGGAAAAGAAAATTCTGGGGGTTATCGGAGGATTGGGACCGCTGGCAACGGCCCGATTCCTGGAATTGGTGACCCATATGACCCTGACAGACCGGGAGCAGGACAATGTGGATATGATTGTCTACAATTTTCCTTCCATACCGGACCGGACAGGATATATTCTGGGCAGCAATCTGAGAAGCCCTCTTCCGGGACTGCAGAGCGCGGCCCGGGCGCTGGCACGGCAGAGGGTAAGCTGCATTGCCATTCCCTGCGTCACGGCCCACTATTTCCACAGAGAGCTGCAGGGCTGCGTGCCTGTCCCCATTCTCAACGGCGTGGAGCAGACGGCGCGGCTGATTCAGAGCCAGGGGTATCACTCCGCCGGCATCCTGGCAACGGAGGGGACCATCCGCTCCCGGCTGTTTGCCCGGGAACTGGAGCTGGCGGGGGTTACCCCCATCATACCCTCGGAGCAGGGACAGGCGGACATTACCCACCTGATCTATGAGAATATCAAGGCGGGCAAACCGCCGGAGATGGACCGATTCGACCGGGTGCGGAAGGAGCTGCTGGACCAAGGTGCGGAAGTGATCATTTTGGGCTGCACGGAGCTGTCCATTCTCCGCCGGTGTGAGGAGATTGCGCCGGGATATGTGGATGTGATGGAGGTGCTGGCACGGGAGTGCATCCTGCGCTGCGGAAAGCGGCTGAGGCCGGAGTGGAGCCGCTGGGGAAAGGAGAGGGAATATGGAGAAAACCGTACTGGAGTATCTGGAAAAGACCAAAGACCAGGTGCCGGACAAAGCCGCCTTCGTTTCCGAAAGCGACAGCTTGACCTTCCGGCAGCTGTACGATGAGGTCTGCGCCATTGGCTCGGCCCTGATCCGGGAAGGCTATTTCCGTCAGCCTGTGATGGTGCTTATGGAAAAACGAGCGCAGACCATCGCTGCATTTCTCGGCGTGGTTGCCGCAGGCTGCTTCTATGTGCCGGTGGATGTGCGATGCCCCAGGCAGCGGGTGGCCATGCTGATGGAACAGATTCATCCCGCTGCCTGCATCTGCGATGAGGCCACCATATCGCTGGCGCAGTCCCTTCCGGAAGCCGGCAGGTGTTTGCTGTGCCGGACCCTGGCCCAATGTGCCGTAGACGACGCTGCCCTCCAGGCGGTCCGGGAGCGGCAGATCGACGCAGACCCTATGTATGTGGTCTTTACCTCCGGCTCCACAGGAACGGCAAAAGGCGTGGTGGGCAGCCATCGGGGCGTCCTGGACTATGTGCAGGGGCTGTGTCAGGTGCTGAGCTTTGACCGGGACACGATTTTTGGAAACCAAACCCCACTGCACGTGGACGCTTGCCTGAAGGAGATCATTCCCACACTGAAATACGGCGCTACTACCTGCCTGATTCCCGAGAAGCTGTTTTTGCAGCCGGTAAAGCTCATAGAGTATCTGAATCAGCAGAAGGTCAATACCATCTGCTGGGTGGCGTCGGCCCTGGCGCTGGTTTCGTCTTTGGGCACTCTGGAGAAAATCAGACCGAAGTATCTGCGGACGGTGACATTTGCCAGTGAGGTGCTGCCGATCCGGCAGCTGAACCGGTGGCGTCAGGCGGCTCCGGAAGCCGGATTTTACAACCTCTACGGACCGACGGAGGCAACGGGTATCTGCTGCTGGTACGCGCTTGACCGAGACTTTTCCGAGGGGGAAACGGTGCCCATTGGATGGCCGCTTCCCAATACCGACGTATTTCTGCTGAATGCCTATCAGCAAATCCCGCCGCCGGGAGAACAGGGGGAAATCTGCATCCGGGGGACCCGGCTGACATTCGGCTATTACGGCAACCAGGAGGCTACCCGGGGCGCCTTTGTTCAGAACCCCTTGAACCCCTGCTATCCGGAGCGCATTTATCGTACCGGGGATATTGGCAGATACAATAGCCGGGGAGAACTGGAGTTCATCTCCCGGAAGGACAACCAGATCAAACATATGGGGCATCGGATTGAACTGGGGGATATTGAAGCAGCGGCAGCTGCCCAGGAGGCGGTGCAGACTGCCTGCTGCATTTACGCGGCGAAGCGTCAGTGGATTTTCCTGTATTACACCGGAGACCTGACCCCAGGGGAACTAATGGAGCGGCTGCGGGAACGGCTTCCCCGGTATCTGCTGCCGCAGCGGATTTGCCGCCTGGACAGCATGCCCCTGACCGCGAATGGAAAATTGGACCGAAAGGAATTGCAGCAAAGGAGTGAAGCCAATGGATAAGCTGCTGGAAATTCTCCGGGAACTGAATCTGGAGACGGATCTGCAGACAGAGACAGCCTTGGTGGACGGGGGATTTTTGGATTCCTTCGACCTGGTGACGCTGGTGGCGGAAATAGACAATGCGTTTGGAGTCGTGATTCCTCCGGAGGAGCTGACTGCGGAAAACTTCAATTCTGCCCGGGCGCTGTATGACTTGATTCTGCGCTTGTCGGACGGCTGATATGCGGCTGATTTCCTATTCCTTCCTGCTGGCCTGGGCCGTGCTTCTGGTGGTTTATTACCGGATGCCGGGACGGCGGCAGTGGCTGGGACTGCTGGCGGCCAGCCTGGGATTTGCGGCTGCAGGGGGAATGCGGGGCCTAATGTACCTGCTCCTGACCGCTTCGGGCACCTGGATTGCCGCAAACCGGATCAGCCGCAACCGGAGCAGGCTGGACCGGCAATCCGCCAGACGAAAAAACCGGGTCGTGCTCTGGCTGTGGTCCGGGATCTCCCTGGGGCTGCTGGGCATCTGCAAGATTCGGTTTGCCTGGGAAAATCTGCTGCTTCCTCTGGGGATTTCCTATTATACATTCCAGTCTCTGGGATATCTGCTGGACCTTCACCGGGGACAGGGGCAAGAAGCGCAAAACCCACTGAAGCTGCTGCTGT
>CALXFW010000051.1 GCA_944387685.1 uncultured Oscillospiraceae bacterium | reverse complement strand
CTGACGGGAGGCATTATTCCATCGCTCCTTTCTGCTGAGAATAGTACACTTCCTGATAGATGGAAGAGGTTTTGAGCAGCTCCTCATGGGTGCCCACAGCGGAAATCTTGCCGCCGTCCAGGACGATGATCATATCCGCATCCTGCACCGAGGTAACCCGCTGGGCGATGATCAGCTTGGTGGTTCCGGGGATTTCTTCCCGGAAGGCCTTGCGGATCATGGCGTCGGTGGCGGTATCCACAGCGGAGGTGGAGTCGTCGAGAATCAGAATCTTGGGGTTCTTCAGCAGGGCCCGGGCAATGCACAGGCGCTGCTTCTGGCCGCCGGACACGTTGGTGCCGCCCTGCTCGATGTAGTGGTCATACCCCTTGGGGAAGCCGGTGATGAACTCATGGGCGCAGGCCAGCTTGCAGACGTGCTCCAGTTCCTCGTCCGTGGCATTGGGGTTGCCCCAGCGCAGATTTTCCTTGATGGTTCCGGAGAACAGCACGTTCTTCTGCAGCACCATGGCCACGCTGTTGCGCAGGGTCTGGATGTCATAGCTGCGCACATCGATGCCGCCCACCTTCAGCTCGCCCTCGGTGACGTCGTACAGTCTGGGAATCAGCTGGACCAGAGTGGTCTTGGAGGAACCGGTTCCGCCCAGAATGCCCACGGTCATGCCGGAGTCGATGTGCAGGTTGACGCCCTCAATGGCGTTGCGCTGGGCCGTCTTGGAATACCGGAAGGAGACGTTCTCAAAGTCGATGGAGCCGTCGGGGACGGTGGTCACCGGGACCTCCGGGTTGTGCAGCTCCGGCTCTTCCGTCAGAATCTCGTTGGTCCGGCGCAGAGGAGCCCGGGTCATGGTCAGCATGACGTAGACCATGGAGAGCATCATCAGAGCGGACAGAATCTGGGTGGTGTAAGTAAACATGGAGGTCAGGTCGCCGGTGGTCATGCCCATCGCGGCATTGTTGCCGGAGAGGACCACCATGGTGGCGCCCAGGTAGGAAATAACCAGGATGCAGGTGTACACCGCCAGCTGCATCAGGGGGTTGTTGAAGGCCAGGGTACGCTCAGCCTTGCAGAAATCCTTGTAAATCTGGCCGGAAACTGCGGAGAACTTGTCAATTTCCCGGGCTTCCCGGACGAAGGACTTGACCACGCGGATGCCATGAAGGTTCTCCTGCACCACGTTGTTCAGCTTGTCATAGGTCTTGAACACCCGGTCAAAGATGGGGAACACAACCCGGCTGATGAGATACAATCCCAGGCCCAGCAGGGGCAGCACCACACAGTACACCAGGCACAGTCTGGGGCTGATGGAATAGGCCTGGAAGGTGGCCAGAATCAGCATCATGGGGCAGCGGATGGCCATCCGGATCATCATCTGGAACGCAATCTGGATATTGGCTACGTCCGAGGTCAGGCGGGTGACAATACTGGCAGTGGAAAACTTGTCAATGTTGGCAAAGTCAAAGGTCTGCACCTTATAGAACATATCGTGGCGCAGATTCCGGGAAAACCCGGTAGCGGCATAGGACGCGCCGATGGCGGACATCACGCCGAACATCAGCGAAATCACGGCATATACCACCAGGATACCGCCGTACCGGAGCACCGCTCCCATATCCCCCATTTCTACGCCGTAGTCCACGATCTTGGCCATGACCCGGGGGATCTGGACTTCCATGTAGACTTCACCGACCATGCACACGGGGCTGATCAGCGCCGGCCACTTGTACTCCCGGAGGCTCCGGGCAAGGTTTCGTATCATGTCTTATCTTCCTCCTCCTGATTGAGACATGGGCTGCCTCCCATGTTGTGAATGGCCCGGCGCATCAGCCAGGCAAATTGCTTCCGTTCTTCCGGGGTAAAGTCCTGCACAATGCGCTCCTCGATTTCTCCGATGGCCAGGTGCATCCGGTCATGGATTTCGACTCCCTTGGGCAGAATGTAGATGCGCTTGCACCGCCGGTCCTGGGGATCGGTGCGCAGCTCCAGGAAGTCCTTCTGCTCCAATCGGGACAGCAGGCCGGAAACCGTGGGATGGCTCAGGTGAAAGGCCATCTCAATATCCCTGGGGCAGGGCGGCTCCTGACTGTGCATAAGATAGCCCACAATCCGGCCCTGGGCTGCGGTCAGCTCCATGCTTTCCACCGCTGCGGTCAGCTCCTGGTCGATGCAGAAGTGCAGCAGCCGGGCAAGATGTCCGTAATGGGACTGCATTTGGTTCCCCCCTTCTCAAAAACGTAGCACGCTACCATTTATAGTACCATGGCCCAAACGCAAATGCAATAGGAACATAAAAATTTAACATTTTCCAAATTTAACCAAATTTTCTCTCCAGTATCCTTCCGGCGAAATCGGCATATACTACCTCCGAGGTGAAATACTGTGAAAGAAGACGAAAAAAAGACCATTCCCTGGGAAGCTGCCGACCCCAAGCCTCCGGTTGTCCAGTCCGGCCCCCTGTCCAATCGCATCCGGGGCCAGCGGTAGCATCCAACCGCAAAAATAAGCAGGGCCGGGAACCGGTCCTGCTTATCTTCAACCCTTTTGGGAATTAGCCGTTGGCGCGCATCTGAGCGAAGCACTCGCTGCAGTACACGGGCCGATCGGACTTCGGCTGGAAGGGAACCTTCGCCTCGCCGCCGCAGCGGGCGCAGGTAGCGGTAAAGAACTCACGGGGGCCACGGGTGGCGTTCTTGCGAGCGTCACGGCAAGCCTTGCAGCGCTGGGGCTCGTTCTGGAAGCCGCGCTCAGCGTAGAATTCCTGCTCACCGGCGGTGAACACGAACTCGTTGCCGCACTCTTTGCACACTAAAGTCTTGTCTTCGTACATGAAAAATACCTCTCTTCGGTTTTGATGCCCCGTGAAATTCCACCGATAACATGTGATTACGCAGGGTCCATAAAATTGGTGGCAAACACTGCCACAAATCGGATTATACACAAAGGGGCGGTGTTTGTCAATCCTTTCTAAAAATTTCCCGAGAAATTTTCTCCTTCCCGGCAAATTCCTGAAAAGGGCCCCTTTGGTCGGGATTTTCTGTAGAAAATCCCCCTCCCTTACAGGGAGAACTGGGTCTGTCCCTCGTATGGAATGTGCAGATGGTCGTAGGCCAGGGTGGTAACACAGCGGCCTCTGGGGGTGCGGGTCAGGAAACCCAGCTGCATCAGGTAAGGCTCGTACACATCCTCCAGCGTCACAGCCTCTTCTCCAATGGTAGCCGCCAGAGTCTCCAGGCCCACCGGACCGCCGGAATAGTTCTGAATGATGGCGGTGAGCATCCGCCGGTCGATGTTGTCCAGGCCCAGCCGGTCCACCTCCAGCCGCCGCAGGGCCAGGTCCGCCGCCTCCCGGGTAATGGTGCCGTCCCCCATCACCTCGGCGAAATCCCGGACCCGGCGCAGAAACCGGTTGGCAATCCGGGGGGTGCCCCGGCTCCGGGAGGCAATCTCCATTGCCCCCTCCGGGTCAATGGGCATCCCCAGAATGGCTGCCGAGCGGGTGACAATCCGGGCCAGTTCCTCCGGGGTATACAGCTCCAGCCGCAGGTTCACCCCGAACCGGTCCCGCAGGGGAGCAGACAGCTGCCCCGCCCGGGTGGTGGCGCCCACCAGGGTAAATTTGGGCAGGTCCAGCCGGATGGAATTGGCGCTGGGCCCCTTGCCTACAATAATATCAATGGCGAAATCCTCCATGGCCGGGTAGAGGATCTCCTCCACCACCCGGTTCAGCCGGTGAATTTCATCAATAAACAGAATGTCCCCCGGATTCAGGTTGGTCAGCAGAGCTGCCAGATCCCCGGGCTTCTCAATGGCCGGGCCGGAGGTGATGCGGATATTCACCCCCATCTCATTGGCGATGACTCCCGCCAGGGTGGTCTTGCCCAGACCGGGCGGGCCATAGAGCAGGGTGTGGTCCAGAGGCTCTCCCCGGCGGCGGGCCGCTTCAATATAAACCGACAGGTTGCTCTTTGCCTTCTCCTGGCCGGTGTAGTCCTGGAGCAGCTTGGGCCGCAGGCCGATCTCTCCGGCGTCCTGGGGGGCAAAGGTGGGGGAAATGATGGGCGCGGCCTCCATCTCCTGGGAAAATTCAAGACTCATCGTGTTACCTCCAATACGGGCGCCCGCCCCTTATCCTTTCATCACCATGGCCCGCAGGGCGTAGCGCACCAGCTCCTCGGTGGTGGCGCCGGGGTCCGCCCCCTTCAGGGCGGCGGAAATCTCCGCAGGCGAATACCCCAGTTCCTGGAGCGCCGCCTGGGCCAGGGAGACAACGGAACCGGCGGCGGGCTGGACAGGCCCCATCCCGGCGGACAGGTCCAGCTCCGTCGTGCTGCCCCCCAGCTTGTCCTTCAGCTCCAGGATAATCCGCTGGGCGATTTTCTTGCCGATGCCCTGGGCGGCGGTAAGCATTTTCTCGTCCCCGGTCATCACCGCCAGGGTAAAGTTCTGGGGGCCGCCGGAGGACAGAATCGCCATGGCCGCTTTGGGCCCCACTCCGTTGACAGAGGTCAGCAGCGCATAGCACCGCTGCTCCTCCCGGCTGGAAAAGCCGTAGAGCTCAAAGGCATCCTCCCGGACGGACTCCGTCACATACAGTTTGGCCTGCTGGTTCAGCTTCAGCTGCCCGGCAGTGTAGGCGGTAATCCGGCAGCCGTAGCCCACACCGCCGCAGTCGATCACCGCCAGGCCGGGCTCCAGCACCGTCACCGTTCCATTTACATAATATAGCATAAACCCCTCCTGTGGGCGGTTCCCACATCAAATTCCCCGGCTCCGGCATTGGGCCGCAGCCTTGGCCAGCAGGGATGTGCTGGACCGGGCATGGCACAGGGCAATGGCGATGGCATCCGCCGCGTCATCGGGCTTGGGCATACATTGCAGCCCCAGCAGCCGCCGGGTCATGTCCTGCACCTGGTGCTTGGTAGCGCTGCCGTATCCCACCACCGCCTGCTTGACCTGCATGGGCTTGTATTCCGCCAGCGGCAGTCCCGCCTGCCGGATGCTCAGCAGAATCACCCCCCGGCTCTGGGCCACGTTGATGCCGGTGGTGACATTTTGGCCGAAGAACAGCTCCTCAATGGCCACCACATCCGGCTTGGCCGTCTGGAGCAGCTGGGTCATGTCGTTGTAAATCACTTCCAGCCGCCAGGAAAATTCCGTATTGGGGGGGGTGGTAATGGCCCCGCAGCTGAGCAGCTGATACCGCCCGGCCTGGGCCTCGATCAGTCCGAAGCCGGTGATGCCGTACCCCGGGTCAATTCCCAGAATCCGCATTCAGCTTCCGCCTCCGGCGATGGTCAGAATCTGAACCGCCACCAGAATCAGCGCCGCCACAACCCCAGCTCTCGCCGCCCAGACCTGCCAGGCCGGCCGGGGCACATAGCCGCTCTGCTTTTCTTCTCTCGTTTCCATTTCGTCCATGGGTTTCACCTCTACCGGATATGATAGCACATTTGTTTCTATTTGCCTAGAAAATTTTTTATAAACTTCCCCGCCCTCCCCTTCCCCCATTTCTCCCCGGATTTTACGGTTTGTTTACTGGTTTCGCCTTGTCCCGGCCGGGAAAAAGTGGTATAGTAACGTTATCAGGAGGTGTGCAACCATGAAAGTCCAATTCATCGGCTCAACCCACGAAGTCACCGGCAGCTGTACCCTGCTGGAGGTGGGCGGGCGGTATTATCTGGTGGACTGCGGCATGGAGCAGGGTGTGGACGTGTTCCAGAATATGCCCCTGCCGGTGCCCCCCAGCGCCATTGAGGCCGTATTCTTAACCCATGCCCACATTGACCACTCCGGTATGCTGCCCAAGCTTGTCAAAGACGGATTCCACGGCCCCATTTACGCCACCGAGGCCACCTGCAGCCTGTGCGATATCATGCTCCGGGACTCCGCCCACATTCAGGAGTCCGAGGCCACCTGGCGCAGCCGGAAGGCCGAGCGGGCCGGAGAACCCACTGTGGAGCCCACCTACACCATGCTGGACGCCCAGGCCGCCATCAAGCTGCTGCGGCCCTGCCACTACCAGGAGCCTCTGCGGGTGGCGGAGGGCATCGTCATCCGCATGACCGACGTGGGTCATCTGCTGGGCTCCGCCGCCATTGAGATGTGGCTGACCGAGGGCGGCGAGACCCGGAAAATTGTTTTCAGCGGCGATGTGGGCAACATCAATCAGCCGCTTCTGAAGGACCCCCAGACCATCCCGGAAACCGACTATCTGGTCATCGAGTCCACCTATGGTGACCGGCTCCACGAGGCAAACCGCACCGATGTGGTGCGAGAGCTGGCGGACTGCATTCAGCGGGCCCTGGACCGGGGCGGCAATGTGGTCATCCCCTCCTTCGCCGTTGGCCGGACCCAGGAAATGCTCTACGCCATCCGGGAGATCAAGCAGCAGGGCTTGGTGAAGGGGCACAAGGATTTCCCTGTGTATGTGGACTCCCCTCTAGCGGTGGAAGCCACGGGAATCTTCCTGCAGTGCCCTACCGACAATTTTGACGAGGAAACCCTGGCCATTGTCCGGCAGGGTGTCAACCCCATCTGGTTTCAGGGGCTTACCCTGTCGGTTACCTCCGAGGAGTCCAAACGCATCAACGCCGACCCGGTGCCCAAAGTCATTCTCTCCGCCAGCGGAATGTGTGAAGCAGGCCGGATCCGGCATCACCTGAAGCACAACCTCTGGCGCAAGGAAAGCATCATTCTGTTCGTAGGATACCAGGCGGAGGGCTCCCTCGGCAGCCGCCTGCTCAATGGAATCGACTCCGTCAAGCTTTTCGGAGAAGAAATCGCCGTGTGCGCGGAGATCACCTCCCTCCACGGCACCTCCGGCCACGCAGACCAGAAGGGTCTGCTGAACTGGCTGGACGGCTTTCAGGAAAAGCCAAGGCTGGTTTTCGTCAACCACGGAGACGATGCCAGCTGCGAGGCCTTCCGTTCCCTGCTGGACTCCCTGGGCTACAATGCGGTGGCACCCTACAGCGGCACGGAATATGACCTGCTCACCGGCAAGCTTACCACCTATACCGAGGGGGTCAAGATTGACCGGGAGGCCGCCTTCAAGGGCAGCCAGCGGGCACGGCAGGTCTACAACGAGCTGCTTGCCGCCGCGGAGGAGCTGCTGGCGCTGGTCCACACCCGCCGGGGCAGAACCAACAAGGACAACGCCAAGCTCACCGCCCAAATCCGCAGTCTCATCGACAAGTGGCGCAACAACTGACCATTCCCAGCACAAGGGGGCTGCCTCGTTTCCCGAGGCAGCCCCCTTTTTTCTCTTTTTCAGATGTGCAGGTCCTTCCGGGAAAAGGTCACAATTCCCGCCGCGAACATGGCGCACCCAGCCAGCAGCAGAATCGCCGCTCCGGCATAGGCGGAGGATTCCCCTGCCAGAAGGTCCTCCGGCTGGAACAGGGTGAAGAAGGTAACGTAACGCAGGTCCCGGGCCTTTCCTCCCACGTTGGCCAGCATCTGAATCACATACATCAGCGCCGGAATTCCAGCCCCGAAGGCCAGGGAATACCGGGTCTCAGAGAACAGGCAGGAGCTCCAGAAGCAGATCCCCCCAATGAACAGGTGCAGGCACAGCAGCCCGGCGTTCAGCTTCACCAGCTGGCTTACATCCAGCTCCCCGGGAAAGCTGGTGTGGCACACCGCGACCTCCACCCCGGTGATGTATCCCAGCAGAATCACAATGCCGCTGATCAACACCCACATCTGGGTGGCCGCAATGGTCTCCCGGCGCACCGGCGCCGCCATCAGGGTCACCATGGACCCCCGCTCCACATATTTGGCAATCAGTCCGTTGGCCCGAAGTATACAGAATACCATGGGAAATACCAGCAGAATGAAGCCATACAGGTACGACACCATAAAGCCCAGCAGGGAGGTGGCCCCGGTCTGCATCCCCACGGAGGCCATCAGCTCCGGCATAACCTCCACGAAGCTGTCCAGTGTGGCCATCAGAGCCGGGTCATACATGGTGATGATAATGGCCACATACATGGTCATAATGGCAGCAAAAATCACCAGCAGCTTCAGGCTGTTTTTCATCTCCCGGATGTACAGGGTTCGGTTAAGCATGTTTGCCGCCTCCTCCGTAATAGTGCAGGAAAATGGTTTCCAGGCTCTGGCTGGCGGTAACCCGCACCCGATTTCCGGCACACACACCCCCAAAGTCCCGGGCGAAGGCCTGCGCCCTCTTGGGACTGTCCAGGGTCACGGTATAGGTGCGCATATGGCGCCGCCGAAGGGTATCCACGCTGTCCACCGCCGCAAGCCGCCCCGCCCGGATAATCCCCACCCGGTCACAGGTGCGCTCCACCTCTTCAAACATATGGCTGGAGAGCAGAATGGTCTTCCCCCGCTTCTTTTCCTGGGCCAGCAGCTCCACGAACCGGTTCTGCATCAGCGGGTCCAGGCCGCTGGTGGGCTCGTCCAGAATCAGAATCTGGGGGTCGTGCATGAAGGCGGCCACAATGCCGACTTTCTGCTTCATGCCCTTGCTCATTTTCTTGATTTTGGTTTTGGGGTTCAGTTCAAACCGGTCCAGCAGCTCCCTCTGGCGGCCGCCCACATCCATTCCCCGGTAGCGGGCGGCGAAGCGGAGAAATTCCGCTCCAGTCATATCCTCAAAAAAGCTGATCTCCCCGGGAATGTAGCCCACGGTTTTCTGGATCTGCTCCCGGTCCAGCCAGCAGTCCATATGGTTCATCCGGCACTTGCCGGACTCCGGACGGAGAAACCCCATCAGGTGGCGGATGGTGGTAGTCTTGCCCGCCCCGTTGGGGCCCAGGAAGCCGAACACCTCCCCCTCCTCCACCCGGAAGGAAATCTGGAAGATTCCCTTTCCGCCGCCGTAGTCCCGGGTCAGATTGGAAATTTTGATTACACTCACTGTCTCCGCCTCCCATCGTCATGTTCCGTGATACGGATTGGGTGATCCTGCTTTTATTGTAGCGTATTTTCCTCCCAATGCAAGGGCAATTCCCAAAAACGCGCCCATTTCTCCAAAAAAGGCCCCGCGCGGGCGGCTCCGTGCCGTTTCCGCCCGGGGCTTGGTGTTTTACCGTCTGATTGCAGACGCTGATGGAGCAGTCAATCCAGTTGTTCTGTTCGCCGAACATAATCAGAGCGTTGATCAGATTTTCCTTCATCTTGTCTTCCATAGCGAAATGCCTCCTGCCGATACACGTGGGGAACTCCCGGAGCGGCACGCTCCCGGAAAAGTCCCTCCGGCGCAGTATTTTCTCTTTGGCGGTATCGGGCCGCCTCTGCCTGCCGGCAGAACAGCGTCTGGGAATCCACCCCCTGCACCTTCACCGGCACATAAGAACCGTCCGGCAGCAGCTGCCGGGCCTGGCAGCTGTCCTGAAGCATGGTATCCAGCATCCACCCCAGCCGCCGCCGCACTTCCCCGTCCCGGACCGGGACGGCAACCTCCACCCGGCGGCGAAGGTTCCGGGTCATCCAGTCCGCAGAGGACAGATACATGCGCTCCCCCGCTCCCCGTCCAAACCGGTACACCCGGGAATGCTCCAAAAACCGGCCCACAATGCGGATAATCCGGATTCCCTCCGTCCACCCCGGCACCCCGGGCAGCAGACAGCAGGGCCCCCGGACAATCAGCTCCACCCTTACCCCCGCCCGGCTGGCCCGAATCAGCGCCTCCATCATCTCCCGGTCTGTCAGTCCGTTGAGCTTGGCGGCGATATAGCCGGGGAGACCCTGCCTTACCCGCTGGATTTCCTCCTCTATCTCCGCCAGAAGGCCCCGGGCCAGACTCCGGGGGGCGGCCAGCAGCGGCGCACAGGCCGGGCCCGGCGTCTGCCCTCTGGCCAGCGCCCGAAACACCCCGGCCGCCCCCCGGCCAATGGCAGGGTCGGCGGTAATCAGGGAAAAGTCCGTATATTGCCGGGCGGTATCCTCGTGGTAGTTGCCGGTGCCGATCTGGGTGATGAGCTGCGCCTTTTGGCCGGCTCTCCGGGAAATCAGGCACAGCTTGGCGTGAACCTTGTATCCCGGCAGGCCCCACAGGACCCGGCACCCCGCCTCGGCCAGCCGCCGGGACCAGGCCAGATTCTCCAGTTCGTCGAACCGGGCCCGGAGCTCCACAAGCACCGTCACCGCTTTCCCATTTTTTGCCGCCTCGGTCAGGGCGGCAGCCACCCGGCTGTTCCGGGCCAGCCGGTAAAGGGTAATCCGGATGGAGTCAACCGACGCATCCGCCGCCGCTTCCCGCAGCAGCTCCAGGAAGGGTTCCATGCTCTCATAGGGATAGGCCAGCAGAAGGTCCTTTTTCAGCACCCGCTCCAGCCAGGAGCCGCCGGCGGCGCAGTGTTCCGGGACAACCGGGATATGCCGGGGATAGAAGCAGTCCGGCCTCCGGCGCAGGCTGGCGCGAATATCCTGCAAAAACGACAGCTCCAGGGGCGTCCGGCTGACGAACACTCCGCACCGCTGCGCACCCACCATGTGCAGCAGCAGCTCCAGCGTCTCCGGCTCCGGAGTCCGGCTTAATTCCAGACGCACCGGCTCCAGTTCCCCCCGCCGTTTGACCCATTGCTCCACGGTCTGCGGATCACCGGGCCGGAGGGCAGCGGCGTCCACATCTGCGCTCCGGGTTATCCGGAGCAGAAAACGCTCCCGAACCCGGCTGCCCCGGAAAATCCGGGGCAGAAACCGGAGAATCAGCTCCTCCCCCAGCACATATGTCCCCGGGCCGGCGGGAAACAGCCGGGGGCAGCCGGTGCAGGGCAGGATGACCAGCCGCCGCGCTCCTCGTTCCTCCAGCACCGCTCCCGCGCAGAGCGCCCGGTCCGGCGGAGCGGACATGGTGTTTTCCGCCTCCGCCATGGCGGACAGGGCGGGCAGCGCCTCCCGGCGGAACCGGTTCTCCGCCGCCTCCCGCTGGGCGGGAGGGAGATCAGACAGCGCCGCGATTCGGATTCCCTCCTCCGCCAGACGCTTCCGAACCATCTCGTACACGGTATCCCGCCGCCGGGACAGCTCCCGGACCGCCTCCAGCACGGCATCAAGCTGCTGCCGGGGCAGCCAGCCGGTTTTGCTGTCCCGGGCTTGTTCTCCCAGGGGGATCCGGTGTTTCAGGGCGCCCACCCGCACCATGAAAAACTCGTCCAGGTTCTTCTGATAAATGGTCAGGAAGGCCAGCCGCTCCCCCAGGGGCGTATCCTCCCGCCCCGCCTCCTCCAGCACCCGCCGGTTGAACGTCAGCCAGGACAGCTCTCGATTGACATAACACGGCTGTTCCGGCTGCCCGGACTGGGACGCCGTCATCCCAACGGCGCCTCCTTCTCAGAGAGCAGGCAGCGGTACAGATACCCCTCCCGTACGCCGCAGGCGCTGATATACAGCCTCTGGCACTCAAGTTTCCGGCAAACCGCCTCCATCAGCACCACCCCGGGCAGGATGGTGTGCAGCCGGTCCGGGCAGGTTTTCAGAATCACGTCCCGGGCCTCCGCCTTCCGGGCCAGCAGGCAGCGGGCAACGCCGGCAAATTCCGCCATGGACACACTGCGCTCCGTCTCCGGCCGGTCCAGCAGCCGGTTGGTGATTTTCAGCACCCCTCTGGCAGTACCGCCCACGCCGCAAACCAGCGGAGCCGGCGGCTGCGGCAGAGGGACACCCTTCAGCGCCGCCTCCGCCTCCCGGCGTATGGCCTCCAGCTCCTTGTCCTTCGGCCACAGCTTTTTCACATGACGGTTGAACAGCTCCAGGCAGCCCACCGGAAGGCTCTGGGCGGAGAGAATCTGCCCGCCCTGCACCCGGGAGATTTCCGTGCTGCCGCCCCCGATGTCAAACACCATGCCGTTTTCCAGATTCCGTTCTCGGATGACCCCCCGGCAGCCCAGTTCCCCCTCCAGCTCCCCGGAGATCACCTCCACCGACAGACCGGTGGAGGCCAGAATCTCCTCCCGGGCCTGGCGGGTGTTGCGGATATTGCGCAGGGAGGCAGTGGCAAACACCCGCACCTGGTCCACCCCCACCTGGTCCCAGATGCCCCGCAGCCGCTCCAGGGCTGCGCAGGCCCGGCGAATGCCGGCCCCGGACAGGCTTCCCTCCACCACATAGCTATTCAGTCCCGCGGTTTCCTTCTCGGAGAACAGAAGCCGCCAGTTCCCATCCGTTCCGCAGCCGTAGACGGACAGGCGGATGGTGTTGGAGCCCAGATCCACAATGGCGTATTTCATAGCAGACACATCCCCCTCTCCCGGCACTCCAGCCGGGTCTATGCAGGCTTAGGATGTGCTTTGCCCGCCCCGTCCATTCCGGATTTTCCGTTTTTTCCCGAAATGCCGGCACTTCCCCTGTTCTTCCGTACCCGGATGTGCTATACTGGGACAAAACGCCCCGGTAAGGAGTCTGCTTATGAAAACACTGTACCTATCCGATCTGGACGGCACCCTGCTGGGAAGCGGGGCGCGGCTGTCCCCCTTCACCGCCGCCGCCATTGGGGACCTGGTGGCCCGGGGGATGCTCTTTTCCTATGCCACCGCCCGATCCTATCAGACCGCCCGCAGGGTCACCGCTGGACTGGAAGCCAGGATTCCCCTGATTGTCTACAACGGCGCCATGGTGGTGGACAGCACCGACGGCAGCTTTCTTTTGCAGAACTTCTTTGCCCCCGGCGGGGAGCCTCCCACGGAAGAGCTGCTTTCCGGGGATGTGTATCCCATTGTGTACGCCTTTGTGGATGGAAAAGAGACCTGCTCCTTTCTCTGGGAACGGTGCTCCGACGAAGCCAAACGGTTCCTGGACACCCGGGCGGGAGACCCCCGGCTGCGTCCCGTTTCCCGGGAGGCGGAATTGCTTCAGGGGGAGGTGTTCTACCTGAGCTGCATTGACCGCCCGCAGAAGCTGCTGCCCTTTTACGCACGGTACCGGGAGCGCTTTCCCTGCCTGTTCCAGCAGGACCTGTACACCGGAGACACCTGGCTGGAAATTCTGCCTCCCGGAGCTTCCAAGGCCAACGCTGCCAGACAGCTGAAAGCCCTGCTGGGCTGCCGGCGGCTGGTCGCCTTCGGTGACGGTCTCAACGACCTGGATTTGTTTGCCCTGGCGGACGAGGCCTATGCGGTGGAGAATGCGGTTCCGGAACTAAAGGCTGCGGCAACCGGGGTCATTGGCCGCAACGATGCCGACAGTGTGGCCCGCTGGCTGCAAAGCCACTGGCAGGGATAACCTCCCGCTGAATTCCGGAATCGTCCCGGGCCGGAAGCAATCTGCGCCTTTCCAATACATCCCCCTTCCCTGTGCCTGTCCGGAAAAAATCTGGAAACCGGACGAGCAAGGACGAATACAGTTGCAGTGGAGGTGGATGATATGCTTGCAGCCACATGGCTGATGCTGAGTACCCTGCTGTATGCTCTGCAGCTGAACACAGGTTCCTTCCCGAAGCCCCTCTCCGCTGAAGAGGAGCAGCACTATCTGGCCCTGGCCAAGGCGGGGGATCTGGAGGCCCGGAATATTCTCATTGAGCGGAATCTGCGTCTGGTGGCGCACATCATGAAAAAATATTACGCCCAGACCTCCGACCAGGAGGACCTGATCTCCATCGGCACCATCGGACTGATGAAGGGCATCAGCACCTTCGACACCACCAAGGG
>CALXFW010000050.1 GCA_944387685.1 uncultured Oscillospiraceae bacterium | reverse complement strand
AAGTCCCGGGCCCCCAAGGCCGAGGGCATTCCCTACGACAAGGGCAGCCGCTGATTCCACTTTCCACCCCCCACCGCCTGCAGCGGTGGGGGGTTCGCATATCTGCGCTGCCCGGGGCATACACTGTGCCAGGTAAGGAGGGATGGCATGGAGCAGGAGCATTTGCCCCACAAATTGCAGCTGAACGAGCGCCGCCAGCTGACCATGACCGGGGTGACGGAGGTGGTAAGCTTCGACGAGGGCGCAGTGGTCTTGCAGACCTCCCTGGGGACGCTGGTAATCCAGGGCCGGGAGCTGAAGCTGAAGACCCTGTCCCTGGACGGGGGGCAGGTGGCGGTGGACGGCACCGTCAGCTCCCTGGTGTATGAGGAGCCCCGCCAGTCCGGCGGACGGTGGCGGGGCCTGTTCCGATGACGCCGGAAACCGCCGCCTTCCGCCTGGGGGCCAGCCTGCTGGTGGGGGCGGCTCTGGGGCTGTATTATGGCTTTCTCCGTCCATTGGGGCAGAGGCACCGGCATCTGGCGGACGGGCTGTTTGTGCTCGGCGCCTGGTGGGCCTTCCTCTGGCTGGGGTTTGGCGTCTGCCGGGGAGACCTGCGGATGGGATATCTGTGGGGAATGCTGATGGGCGGACTGGTCTGGGAAGGCACGGCCGGACCGTGGCTGAGGCCGGTTTTCGGGGGAATCTGGAAAATCCTGGGTGGGATTTGGGGCCTTTTCCTCTGGCCTGTGAAAAAATTTTTGAAATTTGCAAAAATTATGTTTGCATCTGGGGAAAAATGGGTTACAATAGGGTGGAAACACAGTCGGCGAAGCCGACCCAAACCCGGAGGTACTGCCCATGGCAAACAAGTCCTATCCCAGAAAAACCATAAAGGTGGTGCTGCGTCCCGCGGGGATGGTGCTGACGGTCTGCGTGACCCTGCTGGCAGTGTTTTCTATGGGAGCCCTGGTGGCCCTGAACTGGGCCCACACCGGCATTCAGGCGGAGACGGAGCGTCTGCGGCAGGAGGCCGCCGCCATCGAGTTCGCCAACGAGGAGCTGGAGGAGAAAACAGCCCGCCTGGACTCCATCCAGAGCATTCAGGAGATTGCCCGGGATGAGCTGGGGTTGGTAGACCCCAGAACCGTGGCCATTGAACCCCAATCGTAATCCAGGCAACCAGGTTGCCTTACTATATGGAGGAAGCAGAGCAAATATGGAGTTAACTGTAGGAGCCATCTTAGAGGGAAAGGTCAAGTCCATCACAAACTTCGGCGCGTTTGTGACGCTGCCGGACAACAAGACCGGCATGGTACATATTTCCGAGGTGGCCAATGCCTATGTCAGCGATATTCGTCAGTACCTGACCGAGGGCCAGGATGTGAAGGTCATGGTCATCGGCAATGAGAACGGGAAAATCAATCTGTCCATCAAGCGTCTGGAGCCCAGACCCCAGCGGGAGGGCGGCCGGTCCAACTTCCGTAATTCCGGCGGACGCCGGGAGGGCGGCAGCTTCCAGAACCGGGAGTCCTCGGCGCCCCGGGCCCAGCAGGCTCCGGTGCAGCCCGCCGCACCCAAGACGGCGGACCAGCTGTTTGAGGAGAAGCTGAAGGCCTTTATGACCGAATCGGACAGCAAGCTGTCCTCCATCCGGGCTTACTCCGAAAACCGGAGCCGGAACAGAAGAAGAGGATAACCAAAACGGGCTGCAAGGCAGCCCGTTTTCCCAAGAAAGGACGGATTATGGCCACTGTGGTGATTACGGGAGGCTCCCGGGGAATTGGCGCGGCGGCGGTGCGGCTGTTTGCCGCCCAGGGAGACCGGGTGTTTTTCCTGTATGCCGCAGATCATGCCTCTGCCCGGGCCGTGGCAGCGGAAACCGGTGCCACGGCAATCTGCTGCGATGTGTCCCGGGAGGATGCGGTCAGCAGTGCGTTCCGGCAGATCGGGGATCTGGACGTGCTCATCTGCAACGCGGGGATCATGCACTTCGGCCTGATGTCCCAGATTACCGGTGAGGAGTGGGACCGGCTGTTTGCCGTAAACGTGAAGGGGATTTATCACTGCGTCAACGCCGCCATGCCTGCCTTCCTGAACCGGCAGCGGGGCTGCGTCATTACGGTGTCCTCCATGTGGGGACAGGTCGGGGCCTCCTGCGAGGCGGCCTACTCCGCCACCAAAGGGGCGGTGATTGCCCTGACCAAGGCGCTGGCCAAGGAGCTGGGCCCCAGCGGCATCCGGGTGAACTGCGTGGCCCCCGGGGTGATTCTCACGGATATGTGTGCGGGGCTGGAGCCGGAAATTCTGGAGCAGCTGGCCCAGGAGACGCCCCTGGAGCGCAACGGCACCCCGGAGGATGTGGCGCAGACCATGCTCTATCTGGCCCGGGCGCCCTTCGTCACCGGTCAGGTGGTGGGAGTCAGCGGCGGATATGTTATGTAACCTATTACAAAGGAGAATGACCATGAAAATTTCCATTGGCTGCGATCACGGCGCTCTGGCGCTGAAGGAGAGGATTGTAACCCACCTGAGCCGTCAGGGCTATGAGATGATGGACTTCGGTACTCACACGGCTGACAGCTGTGACTATCCGGACTTTGCCGCAGCGGCGGCCCGGGCGGTGGCGGACGGGCAGTGTGAGCGGGGCATTGTGCTGTGCACCACCGGCATCGGGGTGTCCATCTCCGCCAATAAGATTCCCGGCATTCGCTGTGCCCTGCTCAGCGACACCTGGACCGCCAAAATGACCCGGCTGCACAACGATACCAACATGATGGCTCTGGGCGCCGGCGTGGTGGGAGAGAATCTGGCGCTGGAAATTGTGGACACCTGGCTGAAAACGGAATTCTCCGGGGAGGCCCGGCATCAGCGGCGGATTGACAAGCTGATGGCTCTGGAAAAATAAACGGAACAATCCCTCCGTGGACCCCTGGCTCCGGCCGGGACACGGAGGGTTTTTCTGCCCATTGGCGGAAATCCAAAGGGAATCTTAAGAAAAGGCCCCCCGGCCCGCCTTGTATTTTCCCGGGAAACCGTGTACAATGGTACAAACGTTTTATGAAAGGAGCGCCGCGATGCAAACCAAAGATCAAGACGTCACGGCTTATGCCCAGCAGATTCTGGGGCAGGTCCGCCAGGTGGTGGTGGGCAAGGACCCGGTGCTGCTGTGGGTGCTGGCTGCCATCCTGGCCAGAGGCCACATTCTGCTGGAGGATATTCCCGGGGTGGGCAAGACCACCATGGCGCTGGCCTTTTCCCGGGTTCTGGATTTGGGGTACAACCGGGTGCAGTTTACCCCGGATGTGCTGCCCTCGGATGTAACCGGATTTTCCATCCCCGACCCCCAGGGCGGCGGGATGCGCTATCAGCCCGGAGCGGTGCTGTGCAACCTGTTTCTGGCGGACGAGCTGAACCGGGCCACATCCCGTACCCAGTCGGCTCTGCTGGAGGCCATGGAGGAGGGCCAGGTCACGGTGGATGGCATCAGCCACCCTCTGCCCCAGCCCTTTGTGGTCATCGCTACCCAGAATCCCACCGGAGCGGCGGGTACGCAGCTGCTGCCGGACAGCCAGATGGACCGGTTTATGATCCGTCTGTCTCTGGGCTATCCCAGTCCGAAGGACGAGGCTGCCATGGTCCTCAACCGCCAGGGCGGCAACCCCCTGAACACGCTGACGCCCCTGCTGACCCGGGAGGAACTGATCGGCATCCAGAACCTGGTGGAGGACACCTTCCTTCGGGACAGCGTGGTGCAATACATTGTGGCTCTGTCCGGGGCCACCCGGGGAAGCCCGGATATCCTTCGGGGCGCCAGCCCCAGAGCCACCCTGTCTGTTACCGCCATGGCCAAGGCGGTGGCCCGGCTCCGGGGACGGGATTATGTCATCCCCGGAGACGTGAAGGAGGTCTTTGTCCACACCGTGGCCCACCGGCTGCTGCTCTCCCCCAAAGCCGAGGCCCAGGGCAAGACCCCGGAACAGATTTTGCAGGGACTGCTGGACACCGTCCCCGCCCCCCGGCTGCGCTGATATGCTGACCCGACGGATTCTGTACCTGACGGCGGTGATCGGCTGCGGGGCGTTCTATGTTGCCCATGGGGAGTGGGTGTCCTGGATTCTGCTGCTGGCAGTGCTGGGGCTGCCCTGGCTGTCTCTGCTCATCAGTCTGCCCGCCATGCTCCGGTTCCAGCTGTCCGTCCAGGCTCCGGCCAGTGTGCCGGTGGGGACGGAGGCCCAGGCGGAGCTGGTGGGCAGCAGCACCTTCCCCCTGCCCCCCTTCCGGGGAAAGCTCCGGGTGACTGCCTGTCTCACCGGGCAGCGGGAGCCCTACCGCCCTCTGCGGGGTCTGCCCACAGGCATATGCGGCGGACTGCGGGTGGAGATTCAGAGGGGAAAGGTCTGCGATTATCTGGGGCTGTTTTCCTTCTCCACCCGGCGGGGAGAGTCCCAGCTGGTCCGGGTCAGGCCCAAGCCGGTGCCGGTGCCGGACCTGCCCAGCCTGCAGGGGTATCTGGCCGCCGCCTGGCGGCCCAAGCCCGGAGGCGGTTTCGCGGAGAACCATGAGCTGCGGCTGTTCCGCCCCGGAGACAGCCAGAACCAGATCCACTGGAAGCTGTCGGCAAAAACCGGCAAGCTGATGCTCCGCCAGCCCATGGAGCCCCAGCGGGGGCTGGTGCTGGTGACCCTGGACCTTCGGGGCGACGGGGAGGAGTGGAACCGGAAATTCGGACGCCTGCTGTGGGTGGGCCGGTATCTGCTGGAGCAGCAGGTGGTCTTTGAAATCCGTGCCCTCACCGGGCAGGGAGTATTCAGCTTTTCCGTGATCCGGGAGCCGGATCTGATCCGGGCAGTGGATGAGCTGCTGTGCCACCCTGCGGCAGAGACGGGGAGCATCCTGGACCAGCCCTGCCCGGCTTCCTGGCACTATCATGTGGGAGGTGAGCCGGATGCGCCGTGAATTCTGGCTTTCCAGCCTGTTTGGCGTTCTGCTGGGACTCTGCATGGCCCTGGGGGCAGTGGGATGTCTGGCCACCGCCTTTGAGCTGACCGTTCTTGACCCGCAGAAGCTGCTGCTGATCTGTCTGGCCGGGCTATGCCTGTGCGCCCTGATGTGCCGGTGGCGGTGGGGCGACCTGGTGCTGCTGGTGGCGGTTGGTGCGGCCCTGGGCTACCTGCTGCGGCGGGAGGAATTTCTGACCCAGCTGCGGCAGCTGATTTTTCGTATTTCCTACATCTATGACCTGGCCTACGGCTGGGGCGCCGTCAGCTGGCCCGGCATGACCTGGGATGCGGGGGCGGCGGACCTGCCTCTGCTGGTTCTGGCCCTGCTCCTGGGGATGAGCGTCTGCCGCAGCGTCTGCCGCGGGAAGCCGGTGATGGTGCCGCTGATGCTGGCCCTGCTGCCGCTGGCCGCCTGCCTGGTGGTGACGGACACGGTGCCTGGCTGGCAGAGCCTGTGCCTGCTGCTGTTTGCCGGGGTGATGCTGCTGCTCACCGGAAGCGTCCGGGAGGACAGCCCGGAGCAGGCCAACCGTCTGACCATGATGGGGGTTATCCCCGTAGCGGCGGCGCTGGCGGTGCTGTTTTTGGCGGCACCTCAGGATGGTTATGTAAACAAAACCGAGGACATCCGCCAATCCCTCCGGGACTGGCTCCAGCCCCTGTCCCAGGAACTGGAGGCCGGCACCGGCGAGGGGCGGCTGGAGCTGACCACGCCCCAGCCGGAGGAGGTGGACCTGTCCAGCCTGGGCAGCCGGGATGTCTCCCGGAAGCCCCAGATGTACGTCACCGCCCAGACCGGGGGCAGCCTATATCTGCGGGGCATGGATTACGATGTGTATGACGGCACCGGGTGGCAGTCCACGGGGACCCGGGCGGAGACCTTTGCCTGCTCCGGCACGGACCTGGGCTATGTGGCCGTAGAGACTCTGGAGCAGCAAAAGCAGATGTACCTGCCCTATTATCCCGCCGAGGGTGTTATGCTGGTGGGAGGCCGGGCGGAGAATACCGGACTGTATACCCAGTATACCTTCCGGCGCACCGGACTGCCGGAAAACTACGGGGCCCTTCTGGTGGAGGGAACGGCGGAGCATACCCCGGACCCGGCCTGGCTGGAGCTTCCCCAGGGAACTTTGGCAGGTGCGGCGGAATGGGTGCAGGGACTGGAAGAGGAGCATACCGCCAGCGGCAAGGCCCAGCGGGTGGGGGCTCTGGTCCGGGAGGCGGGAACCTATACCCTGGACCCCCAGCGGATGCCCCCGGAGGCGGAGGACTTTGCCCTATGGTTCCTGGAGGAGGCCAGGGAAGGCTACTGTGTGCACTTTGCCACGGCAGCGGTGGTGCTTCTCCGGGCGGCGGGCGTGGAGGCCCGGTATGTCACCGGCTACATGGTCCGCCTGAACGGCGGGGAAACGGTGGCGGTTACCGAGGAAAATGCCCACGCCTGGGCAGAATATTATGAGCCCCTGCTGGACGCCTGGCTGGTACTGGATGCCACCCCCGCATCCCTGGGGGCGACGGAAACGGTGCCGGAGGAAACCACTGAGCCTGCAGACCTCCCCCAGGAGACGACCCAGCCTCCGGAGGAGGAGACGCAGCAGACCACGCCTGCCGCCCCGGAATCCCGGGAAAAGGGGAACTCCCTGTGGAAGTGGCTGCTGGCCCTGGTGCTGACCTGGATGGCAGCGGAGGGACAGCGCCGGGTGCGGCTGGGTCTGCGCCGCAGCTGGACCCGCCGGGGAAGCCCCAACCGTCAGGGTCTGAAGCGCTGGCGTCAGGTGCGGACCTTGGCCGCCCTGCTGGACGAGACGCCGCCGGCGGAACTGAGGGAGCTGGCCCTGAAGGCCAAATTCAGCCAGCACACCCTGACGGGGGAGGAACTGCTGGCCCTGGATGCCTACCTGCGCACCGGCGTCCGGCGTCTGCGGCAGCATCCCTGGTACCGGCGGCTGCTGTACCGCTACGGCTATGCCTTGTATTGACAGAAGGAGACCATATGGAAGCACAATTCATTGCGGCCTGGGAGCAGGCCCGCCGGCAGGCCCAGGCTCTGGGAATCCGGATGCGTCCGGTGGAGCCGGGGCAGGCCCTGACCGCCGCCCGGCGGATTCTGGACGGACGGCGGCTCAGCGACGGCTTTTCCGCCCTGGCGGAGCTGGGGCATCTGGAGCTGAGTCTGGAAGCTCTGGCGGTGGACCGGCGGTTTACCCCGCTGTTTACCGACGACCAGGCCAACGAGGCCCTGACCCGGCTGCTGGAAGCGGGCTACCGCTTCCGGTAACCAACAAAACTGCCCCCGGTTGGGAAATTCCCAACCGGGGGCAGTGCTTTGGAGATTACACGCCGGGGAAGATCAGGGTGACCTTGAACAGGTCCCCGTCCACCAGCAGCTGAAGCTGGCCATGCTGCAGCTCCATCAGGCTCTTGGCTATGTTCAGGCCCAGGCCGCTGCCTTCCGTGTTCCGGGAATCGTCGCCCCGGACGAACCGCTCCATCAGTTCGTCGGCGTCGATGTTCAGCTCCTCCCGGGAGATGTTCTTCAGGGAGATGATGACCTTGCCCTCGGTCTGCATCAGGTCCACATACAGCCGGGTGCCGGGGAGGGCGTATTTTACCGCATTGGTCAGCAGGTTGCTCAGCACCCGCCACACCAGCTTGCCGTCCGCCATCATCATCATGGAGGGCTCGCTGCACCGGAGCAGAGGGGTAAGCTGGGCCTTTTCCAGCTTATCGGCGAACTCGCCCAGGGCCTGGTTCACGGATTCCACCGCGTCCACCAGGGCGATTTCCACTGTCATGTTGCCGGTGCTGGCCTTGCTCATGTCCATCAGGTCCTCAATCAGCTTCTTCAGCCGCTGGGACTGCCGCTGGAGCACCTCCAGGTAGGCCTCTCCCTCCTCCAGGGTGTGGGGCTTTTGCAGCAGGTCCACATAGTTGATGATGGAGGTCAGGGGTGTCTTGATGTCGTGGGAGACGTTGGTAATCAACTCGGTTTTCATTCGCTCGGATTTCAGCTGCTGCTGGGCGGCCTCCATGGCCACACCGGACAGCTTATTCAGATCCTGGGCGAAATCCCGGAAGGCGCCCACCATGTTGGTGTCGTCCACCTTGGCGCTCAGGTCGCCCTGGCTCATGCGCCGGGCGCTTTCCCAGAGCTTGCCGTAGCAGCCTGCACCGTAGACGATCAGGACCACTGCGCCGACCAGACAGAGCAGAGTGAACAGGAAGGAGCGAGCTGCCACACCGACACAAATCAGCAGGAAGATGGCGGCCTCCGCAGCCAGCCACTGCCATACCAGGGGAATCAGAAGCATCCAGCGGTGAATCAGCCGGCCCAGGAACCCGGTAAGGCCCTGCCAGCCTTTCCGGAGCAGTCCAATCATGCCGGGGATCAGCAGGTCCTTCATGCGGTGCAGAAGCTTTCCGGCCAGACCCAGGATTCTTCCGCACAGGCTGTTGCGCCACCAGTAGCCCCCGGGGGTCTTGATCTGGGCAACGAAGGCAAAGCAGAAGCCCACAAAAATCAGGCAGGCCAGGTAGCCCATTCCGGCAGCTCCGGCGCAGAAAACCAGCAGATTCAGCTGCCAGTACAGCATATTGTTGGCCAGTTCCGCCCCCACAACCACAATTCCGCCGATGGACAGGGCCGTGAGAGCCAGATACAAATCCAGGGGCAGCCGGTTCAGCCCGCCGGCCTGAACCTCTGCGGTTTTGGGCTTGCGGCCGGCAGCGCAGCACAGGTACACCGCCAGAATGGCGAACACCAGAAGGCTGGTGCCCAGAATCAGGAACAGGTCACTGCGGAAGGTGCGGACCAGGTCCAGCAGCTGGTACATTCCGTCGTCATACAGACCGTTGGGCGTGACATACAGCTCCAGCGTCATCTCTTCCATGGGAAGATACACACACTGGGCCACCATTTCCTGCTGGATTTCCTCGTCCCAGTAGCTGATCCGGATAATCTCATATTCCCGCAGGGGCTTTCCGTTAATCAGCTGGTTCAGGTCCGGCTCCAGGGGAATGATGACAGTTGAAAGGGTCTCCTCCGGCACTGTGGCCACAGTGGTTTCCACAACCGGCTCAGTAACGGGTTCGGTAACGACCGTCGCAGCGGTGGCTTCCGAAGCAGCAGTCTCGTCCGGAGCCGCTGTTTCTTCTGCAGCCGTGGTTTCCGGAGCGGTCTCCCCCTCCTCCGGCATGGCGGAGGCGCTGGAAGGCGCCTGCTCCTCCTGAGAAAGAGCGGTTTCCTCCGTCGTTTCCTCAGCAGCTGCGGTTTCCCCTTCCACAGGCTGGGTTTCCTCTCCGGCAGCGGTTTCGGGTGCCGTTTCGGCAGCGGTCTCCTGAGGGGCTGTCTCCGGAGTGGTCTCAGGAATGGTTTCCGGTGTGGTTTCCGGCACCGTCTCCGTCAGGGCGTCCCGTTCGGGGTGCATCTGCCCGGTATAGATCAGTGTTCCGTTTGAGGACAATGTCAGCTCTCCCAAAGGGGAGGTGGAGTAGCCGTCATAGAGGATGTTTCCGTTGCTGTCCTGGAACTCCGCCTGGTATACAGATTCCAGGGGGGCGTCCTGAATATCAAAGCTGCGGAATATCACATCCCCCTGGGCATTGCAGATGATGGTGCCCAGACCGTCGGGAGAGCCCAGGTTGTACAGAACGTTCCCGAAGGCGTCCCACAGGGTAACAAAATATGCGGTGGCGCCGGAGTCGGGGATGGCGTTGTAGATGTAGGTTTCGTCATCGGCGTACACCAGAGGCTCCGCCAGCAGCTCCGATTCCGCAGCCTCCGGCACCTGCTCCGGGGCGAGGGATACCATGTACAGGTACTGCCCTGTTACGGGGAAGGTATAGGTGGAAAAGGACTCCTGGCTGTCCGGGGTCAGATAGCCGCCGGTTTCCAGGGTATTGCCCTCTGCGTCCTTCAGGGTGTAGCCATAGCCGTCGCTCCGGAAGTTGGCATAATAGGAAACATTGCCGTAGCGCCGGTACAGCGCGCCCTCCGGACAGCTGCCCAGTTCCGTGCTGGCATAGTACAGGGCCACGTCGTGGGCCATATTCTTGCCGATAGCGCTGATGGCGTCCTCCCGGACCTGGGCCACGGTCTTGTCGTAGAGCCCGGCAGCCGTGAGGCCGGCAATGCCCACCCCGCTGACCACGCTGCTCAGCAGCGCCAGGGCGCACAGAGCAATGGCCAGGAATTTGAAAACAATATGGTTTTTCACGTCTTTTCTCCCTCCATTTTATAGCCCTGCCCCCAGACCACCTTCAGATAACGGGGGTCGGAAGGGTTGATTTCGATTTTTTCCCGGAGGTGGCGGATGTGAACGGCCACGGCGCCTTCGCTGCCCAGGGCGGCCTCCTGCCAGACGGATTCGTAGAGGACCTTGGTGGAGTAGACCTTCCCCGGGTTTGCCATGAGCAGATGCAAAATGGCGTACTCCGTGGGAGTCAGGGCCACCGGCTCGCCCTCCACGGTGACGGATTTGGTCCGGTCATCCAGGGTGATGCCGCCGATGGTGATCTGACCGCTGGAGGGCTCCGGACAGCTGCCCAGCCGGGCATACCGGCGCAGCTGGGAACGGACCCGGGCCAGCACCTCCACCGGGACAAAGGGCTTGGTGATGTAGTCGTCGGCGCCCACGTTCAGACCCAGCACCTTGTCCTCGGTTTCGGACTTGGCGGTGAGCAGAATGATGGGCACGTTGGAGATTTCCCGGATGCGGGCGGTGGCGGTGATGCCGTCCATGACGGGCATCATCACATCCAGCAGAATCAGGTGGATGTCGTTGTTTTTCACAATTTCCAGGGCATCCCTGCCGGTGTAGGCGGCAAACAGGTTGTAGCCCTCGGGGGTGAGGTATATTTTCAGCGCGTTGACAATGTCTTCCTGGTCGTCGCAGATCAGAATATTGTACATGGGACATCTCTCTCTTTCCTGGGTATTTGGGGATGGTATCTGTATTATAGCACCGAAAGATTTAAGATAAAAGAGGGCGGATTCTTAAGTTGAGATTAACATTTTGTTTACAATTTCTGGAAACAAGGGAGTACTCTTATTCTACCACAGAATCTGACAAAATAACAGAGAAAAACCTGACCCTTGCTATTTTTTCCCCGAGAGGATATAATACACCCAAAATCCAATGCGAAAGGAGAAACGCAAATGAAGTATCTGACTGCGCTGCTGGGAGATAACCTGCTGTCCCGGGTGTTCTCTGCCATTGTCATCGTGGCTCTGGGGGTGCTGGCTACCCGGATTGTGCTGACCCTGCTGCGCAAGACTCTGGAGAAATCCAAGCTGGAAAAGGCTGCCCACAGCCTGATTCTGTCCCTGGTTCAGGCGGGGATGTATCTGGTGGTGTTCCTGAGCGCGGCTTCCGCGCTGGGCATTGACGTAACGGGCATTGTGGCCCTGGCCAGCGTACTGACCCTGGCGCTGTCCCTGTCCTTGCAGAATATGGCGTCCAATGTGGTGGGAGGCTTCACCATCCTGTATAACCATTCCTTTCACTCCGGGGATTTTGTGGAGGTGGCCGGTCAGTCCGGAACGGTGCAGGAGATCAATATGACCTATACCGTCCTGGTCACTGCCGACAACAAGGTGGTCTCCATTCCCAACAGTTCGGTGGTGGCGTCCCAGATTGTGAACTACTCGGCTTCGCCTACCCGGCGGGTGGAAATCCTGGTGTCTGCTGGGTATGATGCGCCCACTCAGAAGGTGCTGGATGCCCTGATTCTGGCGGGCACCCGGGAGAATGTGCTGGAGGACCCGGCCCCCAAGGCGGTAATCACCGCCTACGGCGACAGTGCCATTTCCTACAGCCTGCGGCTGTGGGTGAAAACAGAGGACTACTGGGACGTCTATTTTGACGTGACCCAGAAGGTCAAGGAAATCTTCGATGAGCAGGGGATTACCATGACCTATCCCCACCTGATTGTGCACATGGAAAAATAATTTCCGCTCCGGCCCGGCTTCCGGATTGACAAGGGAGCCGGGCCGTGCTAGAATACAGACAAGCGGATAAAGCGAACTGCTCCGCCTCGGGTGCTCCCCCCGTGTAAAAATAGGGAGTTCTTTTTTTCCCGCGGGCGTGGTGGAATTGGTAGACTCGGTGGATTTAGGTTCCTCTGGCTTAGCCGTGCAGGTTCGAGTCCTGTCGCCCGCACCAAGAACGCCCCCACACCTTATGGCGTGGGGGCGTTGCCTGTCTGTCGGAAAGCCGCTTCGGGGCTTTCCGACAAGTTTTTGCCGCCTGCTGTGCGTGGAATTTATCCCCTTGTGGGGGACAAGACGGCCGGCCTTTCCAGAAAAGCTCCGTAGGGGGCGGGTGTGCGTATCAAGGGGAATCGGGAGAATAGTTCCGCAGGAAGGCGGCTGCTTCCTGGGGGGAGGAAAATGACAGGTCCACACCTGTGATATAGAGGACGGCGTCGTTCCACTCCCGGAGGCTGTAGGCCTCCGGAGGCAGATTCCCCAGAGCGTGCTGAATCAGAGGCAGAAACCCGGGCTGGTGCAGATCGGAGAGGAAGGCACAGCCGCTGGAAACGGAAAAGTATTCCAGAAGGCCCATTTTGGGGGCGTGTTTCCATTCCATGGCGGCTCCTCCGTTTCCAGATTCCCGGCGCTCCGCCGGGGAACATCCGACAGGCCGGTACAAAAAAGTACACCTTATGAGAGTGGATACATAGAGAGGTAAACCGGAAGAACCCCACCCGGGAAGCCGGGTAATTTACAGATTCTGGATTTTGCACCTTGCAATTTCCCGGATTCTGTGATATACACTAACAGTAGAAGCTGCTGTCAAAATGTGTACCATTTGACAGCGGCATTTTGTATTGCCCGGGGTCCCGCACATCCCGAAGCCGCCGGTAAAAGGTGGCGGCGCTGATCTGACAGCTGTCCAGCACCTGGGACAGGGGAATCTGCTTGGCCTCCCAGGCGCGGACCAGAGCGGGGAACCCGTCGGGAAGGGCCTTCTCCGGACGGCCGAACCGAACGCCCCGGGCCTTGGCGGCGGCGATGCCCTCCGCTTGACGCTGGCGGATGCTGCACCGCTCGTTTTCCGCCACAAAGGAGAGCACCTGCAGCACAATGTCGCTGAGGAAGGTGCCCATCAGATCCTTGCCCCGGCGGGTATCCAGCAGGGGCATATCCAGCACCACGATGTCCACCCCCTTTTCCTTGGTGAGAATCCGCCACTGTTCCAGAATCTCCCCATAGTTCCGGCCCAGCCGGTCGATGCTCTTGATGTAGAGCAGATCGTCCCGGCGGAATTTGCGCACCATTTTCCGGTACTGAGGCCGCTGGAAATCCTTCCCGGACTGCTTTTCCACATAGAGGTTTCCCTTGGGAATGTCCAGCTTTGCCAGGGCCAGGAGCTGACGGTCCTCGTTCTGCTCCCGGGTACTGACCCGGACATACCCGTAAATGTTTCTCATAGGCAAATCGTTCCTTTCTCAGGCCGGAGGCAGGCTCCGGCGTATTGACAGGGATGGGGACAACAGGAGTATTCCCCAAAAGCGGGGGGAGGTTCCCGGAAACGCCAAAAGAAAAGGGCCGGCCCCAACGGGCCGGCCGCAAAACGTATGGAGATCAAACGTGCATTCCGGACAGGGCGGAGGCGATGCTCTGAATGTTTTCCTCGCAGCTGTCCTGATTGCGGTGATAAAATTCCTGGAACAGCACATCCACCACCACCAGCTGGGCAATCCGGGCGGGCACAGAGCCGAACTGGAAGGGCCCCTCATTGGACCCGCAGCGCAGCACCACGTCTGCCAGGGTAGCAGCCGGAGACTTGGGGAACCGGGTGACCAGAATGGTGGAAATGCCCCGGCTCTTCGCCAGCTCCAATACCTGCAGGCCGCTGGTGGTGGCGCCGGAATAGGAAAACAGAATCACCACCGACCCTGCCGCCATGGTGGCGGCAGCGGACATCTGCATATGGGAATCGGAGACGGCAACAAATTTGCCGCTGACGATGGAGAACATATGGGCGCACTCCTGGGCCATAATCATGGACCCGCCGGACCCGATGCAGACCACATAGGGCGCCTTCTCCAGCATTTCCACTGCCCGGAGCACCTGCTCCGGCTCCACCAGCCGGACGGTCTGGTTCACCGCATCGATGGCCTGGCTGCCCACCTCCAGACTGTAACCGCTGACACTGCCCGTGTCTTTCTCAGAGGGGGAGGCGGCGACGGCGGCGCTGTGCCGGGCCAGCTCAATTTTGAAGGCGTTGAAGCCCTTCAGCTTCAGGCTGCGGCAGAACCGGGAGATGGTGGCCTCTGCGGCGCCGCACTCGTCCGCCAGCTGGGTGATGGACATGAACTGCACCTGGGCGTGGTTGGCCAGCACATAGTCCGCCACCTTCCGTTCCGCTGCCGTCAGCTGGTAGTAGGCGGCGTGAATCCGATCCAGAATGTCCAGATGCGGTTTGTCCATGGGGTTGCTCCTTTCGTGGTGGGCAGATGTGTTACTCGCCCAGAATCTGGCCCATCATCTGATCCACCAGAATCAGGCAGCGGGGCACATGGAAGGGACCCTTGAAGGTGGAACCCTTGCAGGCGGGCTCGGTGGGCTTGCCGTCCCGGCGCAGATAGCCGTACCATTCGCCGTACTCATCGGCGAAGTAGGTCTTGCAGTAGTCCAGAATCTGGTAGAAGATATCCAGGTATTTCTCGTCCTTGGTGTCCCGGTAGATCATCATGGAGGCAATCAGAGCCTCATTGTGGGGCCACCACAGCTTCATATCGTGCTCGTAGGCTTCGGGAGGATTGCCCAGGCAGTCCATAAAGTACAGGATGCCGCCGTACTCCTTGTCCCAGCCCATGTTGAAGGCCATGTCGAAGACATTGATGGCCTTGGCGTGGAGCTCCGGGTCGCCGATGTCGTTGGCGTAGTCCATCAGGAACCAGCTGCACTCAATGTCGTGACCGGGGTTGACCATCCGGCCCTCGGTGATGTCCAGCCGGGTGGAGCCGTCGGGGGCCACATTCTCCAGGGTGCAGTGCAGGTCCGGCTTGACATGGTACTGGAAAATGTCGGAGACGCATTCCTTGGCCCGGGCGTCGTAGACTGCCTTCATCTCCGGGTCCACCCGCTTCATAACGCCGGTGACGTTGAGGATGATCATGGGGATGCCCAGGGTGCGGCCGCTGCGGGTTTCGGGGATGGTCTTGGGACCCAGGCCCGTGGGATCGGGCATGCCGTGGTTCAGGTTCCAGTACATATCGTAGGCCCGGCGGGCGCGCTCCAGGTGCTCCCGCTCGCCGGTGATGCCGTAATATTCGGCGTTGGCGATGCAGTAGAAGGCCTCGGAGTAGCAGTAGCGGCGCTGACGCAGGGGCTTGCCGTCGCCGGTGACGGTGAAGTACAGCCGGCCGCCGGCGTCATGGTTGATGCAGTACTTCTCCAGGAAGTCCAGACAGCTCTTGGAAGCCGCCAGCCACTCCTCCTTCACGCCGTAGATCCGGCACAGGTAGGCGTAGGTCCAGCCGCAGCGGCCCTGCATCCACACGCTCTTGTCGGTGGAGAAGATTTTGCCCTTCCGGTCCAGGCAGGTATAGATGCCGCCGTGGACGTTGTCCATGCCGTTCTTCAGCCAGAAATCCGCGACGTTTGCCAGCTGGCTGCGGACCCATTCCCGCTCCGCGAGAAACTTTTCACGATCCATGGTAAATTCCTCCTGTATATATGGTGTCCCTTTCGGGGGTGACTGCCGCGCTGCGGCAGAGAACGTCCTGGTAAAATCATATCACCGATGGAAAATGATTTCAATGAAAAAAGCACCGGGGAAAAACTTTTTTTCTATCTGCTGACAGATGGAAAAAACTGTGCTACAATGACAAAAAATTCCCGGAGGCAGCCGCTATGTTCCAGAAACTTTTCAATCCGGATAACCCCCTGATGATTACCATGACCCAGATTACGGACTGCATCTTCCTGAGCCTGTTCTGGCTGCTGGGATGCGTCCCGCTGGTCACTGCCGGGGCGGCGACGGCGGCATTGTACGACGCCTGCTTCCGGACCTACCGCCGGGGGGAAAAGCATTCCTGGCACCGCTTCTTTTATGTGTTCCGGCAGAACCTGAAGCCGGGCATCCTGCCTAGCCTGGTATTCTGGGGAATCCTGTACGCCGCGGCGCGGGGATTGATTGCCCTGTGGAACGGGGCGGCGGCGGGACAGGTTCCCTGGGCGGCCTTCTCCGCAGGGGCGCTGGCGGGGGTGCTGGTGCTGGGCATTCTCAGCGTGCTGTTCCCCATGCTGTCCCGGTTTGAAAATTCCTTCCTGGGCCTGCTGAAAAACACCCTGCTGCTTTCTCTGGCCAAGGTGCCGTTCACCCTGGGGCTGGGGATATTGAATGCCCTGTGCGGATTCGTGTGCATCCGGTTTGTATTCCCGCTGTTCTTCGCCCCGGCGCTGGCTGCACTGCTGGGCAGCCTGCTCATTGAACCTATGTTCCGGCCCTACCTGACCCCTCCTGAAAACGCTGCCTCCTGAGGCGGCGTTTTTTTGCAGAAATTCAGAGGGGGACAAACAGGCGCCTTACTTACAGAATACCATGTTTTCCCGGCACGTCAAGGGCGGCCGCCCACTTTCGTCATTGTGCAAAAAAAGGAATGTCCGTTTTTGTGGGAACTGGAAAAAGTTTTCTTTTTCGACATTTTTAGGAAAATAATTTTCAAAATGGTGTTGACAAAGGAAAGATTATCGTGTAATATTGGCATTACAAAGCGCAATTCTCTGTTTGGAATTGTGCAAAATAACAATAGTGAGGAGAATGTGATTTATGAAGAAGATTATCGCACTTCTGCTGGCTCTTGTCATGGTGGTAGGCCTGTGCGCCTGCTCTGTGGAGAAGACCACAGAAACCCAGGCTCCCGAAACCCAGGCTGCGGCCTCCGGCGAAACCCAGGCCGCTGCTTCCACCGGCGAGGCTGTTGAGATATCCCTGTGGGCGTTCAACATCGGCGGCTTTACCGAGGCTTCCAACTGGGACAGCCTGGTTGCCAGCTTCAATGAGCAGCACCCCGAGATCACCGTGACCGTTACCCCCATCAACTATCAGGACGGCGACCAGAAGCTGACCACCGCCATCACCTCCAACCAGGCTCCCGACATCATCTTCGAAGGACCTGAGCGCATCGTGGGCAACTACGCCCGGGAAGGCCTGATGGTTGACCTGAGCGATCTGTGGACCGCCAGCGGCTCCGACATCGCCGAGGGCATCTCCAGCGTGTCTCAGCTGGATGGTACTTACTACATGTATCCTCTGAGCGTTGCCGCTCACTGCATGGCCATCAACTACGAGGTCTTTGAGGCTGCTGATGCTCTGCAGTACATTGACGAAGAGACCCGTACCTGGACCACCGATGACTTCGTGGCTGCCATGGAGGCTGTCCGTGACGCCATCGACGCCGGCACCGTGACGGTTGCCGTTCCCGGCATCATCTACTGCGGCGCCCAGGGCGGCGACCAGGGCACCCGCGCTCTGGTGAACAACCTGTACTCCGACTACTACGTTACCGAAGACGGCACTTCCTACAATGCCAACAGCGAGAACAACGTGAAGGCCCTGACCCTGCTGCAGGAGATGGTGAACAACAAGTCCCTGTCCGCCAACGCCAGCTTCGCCGCTTCCGATGAGCTGCAGGCTTTTGCCAACCAGACCTGCGCCGTGAGCTTCTGCTGGAACTTCTCCAACTACACCCAGTACGCAGAGCAGACCCAGTTCACCCCCTTCGCCATGGCTTTCCCCTCTGACGACGGCAAGCCCGAACTGGAAATGGCCGGTCCTTACGGCTTCGGCGTGTTTGACAACGGCGACCAGGCCAAGATCGACGCCGCCAAGGCTTTTGTAGACTTCGTGTGCAACGATCAGACTGCCGGCACTGAGGCGGTCAAGACCACCGGCTTCTTCCCCGTTCACGCTGACTGGGGCGATGTGTATGCCGATGCGGAAGACGCCGACCTGCGCGCTCCCTTCGCTCTGATGAGCGATTACCTGGGCCGTTACTACAGCCTGACCGGCGGCTGGACCGAGCAGCGTGCGCTGTGGTGGCCCATGCTGGCTGAGATCATGACCACCGGCGCTGACGTGCAGACTGCTGCCGACAACTATGTCCAGCAGGCCAACGCCAACATCGGCTGAGAAAGATCGAACCGGCTGAGTATTACCTGAACTAGGCTGTGCCCGCTCCCTGCGAGGGGGCGGGCACAGTTGTCGTTGTACGCAACGATTTGAAAAATAACTTTTGAAAGAAGGGAGATTCATGGCGCAAGCTCGCACGGCTGCAGGCGGCTCCAAGCCCCAGAAAAAGCAGCCGCAGACCACGCAGACGAGCAGGACCCTGGCCCGTCGGGAAACCCTCTCGGCCTATCTGTTCCTGCTCCCCAGCTTGTTCTTCTTCATTTCCTTTGTGGTTGTGCCCATGTTTATCTGTGTGTTCTACAGCTTCACAGAATATGGCCTGGGCGGCGTGAAGGGATTTGCCGGCCTGGACAACTACATCAAACTATTCAAGGACCCCGTGTTCCACCGGGGCTTCCTGAACACCCTGCTGATCGTAGTGGTTGCGGTGCCCACGGTAACCGCGTTCTCCCTGTGGGTGGCCTCCGCCATCTACAAGATGCACGCCGTTACCCGCTCCTTCTTCCGGTGTGTGTTCTATCTGCCGGTGGTTACCGGCTCCGTGGCCATCACCGTGGTGTGGAAGTGGATTCTGCATCCCTACAACGGCATCCTGAACCAGGTGGCGGGCACCACCGGCTTTGACTGGCTGGGTACCCAGAGCACTGCAATCTGGTTCATCATCCTGATTCTGTTCACTACCTCCATCGGCCAGCCCATTGTGCTGTATGTGGCGGCTCTGGGCAACGTGGACAATTCCCTGGTGGAAGCGGCTGAAGTGGACGGCGGCACCAAGCTGCAGGTCTTCTGGAAAATCAAGTGGCCCCAGATGATGCCCACCACCCTGTACATCTTGGTGATTACCACCATCAACTCCTTCCAGTGTTTCGCACTGATTCAGCTGCTGACCAAGGGCGGACCGCTGAATTCTACCATGACCATTATGTACCAGGTGTACGACACGGCTTACCGCCTGAACGACCTGGGCTATGCCAACGCCATCGGCGTGGTGCTGGCCCTCATCATTGCGATCTTCTCTGCGCTCCAGTTCAAGATCGCCAAGACGGACTAAGGGGGTGGAGGTATGAATAAAACCGATTTGAGCGGTACCTCCAAGGGATATAAGATTTTTTCCCTGGTTGTGCTGATTCTGCTGACGGTGTTCTTCCTTTTCCCGCTGTACTGGATTGTCACGGGTTCGTTTAAGGATGTTATCGAAATCAATGCCCGTCAGCCCATCTGGTTCCCCCAGAATTCCACTGTGGACAACTATCTGCGGCTGTTTGAGCATCCGGCGATGCTGTGGATGTTCAACATTGTGTTCATTTCCGCCGCGGCTATGATTCTGACCTGTCTGACCGCCTCTCTGGCAGGCTACGCCCTGGCAAAAAAGCGCTTCTACGGACGGGCAGTCCTGTTCACCATCATCATCTGCGCCATGGCGCTGCCCAAGCAGGTGATTGTCATTCCTTTGCTTCAGGAAATGACCGCCATCCACATGAACGACAGTCTGTGGGCGGTGATCCTGCCCACGGTCGGCTGGCCCTTCGGTGTGTTCCTGATGAAGCAGTTCGCTGAAAATATTCCCAATGAAATTCTGGAAGCGGCCAGAATGGACGGTGCGGGAGAGCTGAAGACCTTTATCACCGTGGTCTTCCCCATGATCAAGCCGGGCATCGGCGCACTGGCCATCTTCACCTTCGTCAACACCTGGAATGACTACTTCCTCCAGCTGGTCATGCTGAGCAGCGAGGCCCACTGGACCCTGCCGCTGGCCATTGCCAACCTCCAGGGCGAAATGTCTTCCGACTTCGGCCTGATTATGGCCGGCGCCGCACTGGCCTCCATCCCCATTGTGGTGGTGTTCCTGATGTTCCAGAAGTATTTTACCAGCGGCATTACCATGGGCGCTGTGAAGGGTTAATTATCCGGTGCAATCCCCTCATTTGAGGGGATTGCGTCCAACTTTACAAAAATAAGGAGAACCCGATATGACTGACATCAAAAAGTACGAGGGCATCATTCCGGCGTTCTATGCCTGCTATGATGCCGAGGGGAAGATCAATCCCGACGCCGTCCGCGCGCTGATCCGCTACTTCATCGCCAAGGGCGTGAAGGGCGTGTATGTAGGCGGCTCCTCCGGCGAGTGCATCTACCAGAGCAAGGAAGAGCGGAAGCTGGTTCTGGAGAACGTGATGGCTGAGGCCAAGGGCAAGCTCACCGTCATTGCCCACATCGCCTGCAACAACACCGCCGATTCCCAGGAGCTGGCAGCCCACGCCGAGAGTCTGGGGGTGGACGCCATTGCCGCCATTCCCCCCATCTATTTCAAGCTGCCGCCCTACGCCATTGCCAAGTACTGGAATGACATGAGCGCTGCCGCGCCCAACACGGATTTCATCATCTACAACATCCCCCAGTTGGCGGGCGTGGCCCTGTCCGTGCCTCTGCTGAAGGAAATGCTGAAGAACCCCCGGGTTATCGGCGTGAAGAACTCCTCTATGCCCGTCCAGGACATTCAGATGTGGCGGGATGAGGGCGCCATTGTCTTCAATGGTCCCGATGAGCAGCTGATTTCCGGTATGGTCATGGGCGCCACCGGCGGCATCGGCGGCACCTACGGCGCAATGCCGGAGCTGTACACCAAGCTGTTTGACCTGGTCAAGTCCGGTGACCTGGCCACCGCTCTGGAAATCCAGAACGAGTGCTGCCGGATTATCTACAAGATGTGCTCTGCCCATGGCAACATGTACGCCGTGATCAAAGAGATCCTGCGCATCAACGGCGGCCCCGACTGCGGCAGCGTCCGGGCACCTCTGGCGGAGATGATCGAAAGCGACTACCTGATTGCCCAGGAAGCCGCCCAGATGATCCGCACCGCTGTGGCAAAGTATTGCTAAAATCGAAAAGCCGCCGGATCCCCTCCGGCGGCTTTTGCAAAATAGCAGTTTTTTGTAAAAACTTTCGAGAATCTGCCATGGCGCAATGAGAAAAATATGGTATAATGACAATAGAATTCAAACCAGAGGAGGAAATTTCCTATGCAGTACTTAGGCATTGACTA
>CALXFW010000049.1 GCA_944387685.1 uncultured Oscillospiraceae bacterium | reverse complement strand
ATGTGGATCGGCCCATACAGGATTTATGCAGCTGCCGTTGAAATGGCTCACTGCACATGTTCAATCGGTACATCTGTACCGAAATAAGCATAGCATGATATGAAGAAAATGTCAATGGTTTTTCCTTGATAATGTAGCCAAAGCTGGCAGAAAAATACGGGTGATTTCCGGACAAAACAACGAAAAAACCGGGAGGGAAAGTTGAAACCGGTTTTTCCTCCGTCAGGGGCGGAACAACGTCTTTTTCGGATGGACGCAGACCGGAAAAATTTTTTCTTGCTTTCCTCAGCAGCTTCTGAAACAATAATATTCCGGCGGCGTGTGACCCAGCGGTATGAAAATCCCTCATAAGGGGTGAGAAGGCTTTTGACGGGAGGAATGGACATGGATGACGAACAGATTCTGGACCTGTACTTTGCCAGGGACCCCCAGGCCGTTGCCTGTACCCAGGAGCGGTACGGGAGGAAACTGCAGGCCCTGGCCCGGAATATTCTGAAAAATCAGGAGGACGCAGAGGAAAGCGAAAACGATACCTATTTTCAGACCTGGCAGACGGTGCCGCCTCAGAGACCGGGTTTTTTCTATGGGTATCTGGCGAAAATCTGCCGGAATTTTGCCTTTGGCAGGCTGGACTGGCAGAACGCCGCCAAGCGAAAGGCGGAAGTGGTATTTCTCAGCCAGGAAATGGAGCAGTGCATCCCCGACCGGCTGCGGGAGGCGGAACTGGAAGGGCGGGAGATTGCCCGGGCGGTCAGCCGGTTTTTGCAGGAGCTGCCGGCAGAAAACCGGGTGCTCTTTGTCCGCCGGTACTGGCACTGTGAATCCGTTCGGGCGCTGGCCCGGCGGTACGGCATGGGGGAGAGCCAGGTCAAAATGCGGCTCAAGCGCACCCGGGAGCGGCTGGCCCGGTATCTGGAACAGGAGGGGATTTATCTATGACAGGCAGAGACTTGCTGGCAGGCATGACAGAGCTGGATGAGAGCATTCTGGCGGAAGCGGAGAACAGGGAAGAGAGTAGGCCCAGGTTGCGGCTTCGTCCCCTTCTGGCGGCGGCTATTGGTGCGGCGGTGCTGATTCTGGCGGGCTGCGCCTATGTGGCGCTGACGGAGCCGGAGTGGTTCGGGCAGTTCTTCTCCCGCTGGCAGGACCAGGAACTGTCTCAGAGCCAGGCCGCCTTTGTGGAGGAGAATACCAAGGTCATTGGACAGAGCGTAACCCGGGACGGCTACACCCTGACGGTGGAGTCCGCCATCGCCGATTCCTACAACGCCTATATCAAGCTGCGGCTGTCCTCGGAAACCGGAGAAGCGCTGAATGGGGAAAACTACCTGCCGGGCTACCGCCTGCGGGAGGACGGAACCCTGGAGGACTACTTCTATGCCCCCGACCATCCGGACTGGCGCTACAGCACTGGTGGGGAGCCGGTGGAAGGGGATAGCACGGTGATTCTGCTCCGGGTAAACCAGTATGTGCAGCAGGGGGCGAAAGCCCTGGAAGCAGGGGAGACCTACCGGATTCATTTCCCCGGCCTGATCGGGTATTACAGCGACGGCACCAACCGGGTGCTGACAGAGGCGGATTTTGATTTTGACATTGTGTTCGACACCCTGCACGATGAAGCTTTGGAAATGATCACGGAGCCGGTGACGGCATCCTTCTCGGATATTCAGGTGACTGTGACATCCCTGGAGCTGCGGACGCTGAGCGTCAGCGTGGATTACCACGGCAGGACGGACGAAAAAGGCGGGGTTTGCTTCGTGGATTCCTTTGTGGTGCTGAAGGATGGGACCCAGGTGCGGTTCCGACCCTATGTACTGAGCCCGGAGGGGGCAACGTGTTTTTTGACCGGCCCCATCGTCCTGGAGGAAGTGGACCATGTGCTGCTGCGGGACGGCACCAAACTCTATCCCCCGCAGGAATAAAGCGAAAAGGGTCGGACACGCTGTCCGGCCCTTGTTTTTGACGGATGGATGGGCTATAATGGGGGAAACGCCCGGGATTCCGGGGGTGAAAGGAGACAGCACCATGATTTTTTACTTTTCCGGAACGGGAAATTCCCGCTGGGCGGCCCAGACCCTGGCGGAAAGCCTGGGGGATTCGGCCAAATCCATTCTGGAGGGGAAGGCTCCCGACCTGACGGGAGAAGCCCGGGTGGGGCTGGTGTTTCCCATCTACGCCTGGGGGGTGCCGGAGCCCATGCTGGACTTCGTAAAAACACTTCCAAAGACGGATGGCTTCACCTTCGGCCTGTGCACCTGCGGGGCGGATGCCGGTCATGCCATGAAAAAACTGTCCAAGATTTTTCACCTGGACAGCAGCTACAGCCTGGTGATGCCCAACAACTATGTGGTGGGCTCGGAGTTGGATTCCCCGGAGGAGGTCCGGGGGAAGCTGGCAGCCGCCAAGAAATCACTGGACACCATTGCCGGGGAGATTTCCCGCCGGGAGCGGGTGTACCGGGTAAAGGAGGGGAAACTGGCCTTCCTGAAATCCAATTTCATCAACAAGGGCTTCAACGGTTTTGCCCGGAGCACCAAGCCTTTCTCTGTCACCGACCGGTGCGTGGGCTGCGGGCAGTGCGCCGCCCTCTGCCCCACCAAAACCATTACAATGGCGGATGGGAAACCCCGCTGGGGGGACAAGTGCTATCAATGCCTGGCCTGCATCAACCGCTGTCCCCAGCGGGCCATTGAGTACGGGGAGGAAACGAAAGTCCGGGGCCGCTATACCATTGAGCAATACCTGTGAGAAAAGGAAAAATCGGAGCCGCACAGCTGTGCGGCTCCGATTTTGTTACGTTTCCAGGTCGGTGCTGAACAGAATCCGGTCGCTCTCCAGACCCTGGCTGTGGAACAGCTTCAGCAGCCGCTCCGTGGTCATGGCGGCCCGCTCCGCTCCGGACAGCTCCAGGGTGATGGTGCCGTTTTTCATCATAATCGTCCGGTTGCCCAGCTGCAGAGCCGAGGGCACGTTGTGGGTAATCATCAGACAGGTGATCTGATGCTCCGCTACAATGGTCTTGGTCAGGGCCAGCACCTTTTCCGCGGTGGCGGGGTCCAGGGCGGCGGTGTGTTCGTCCAGTAGCAGCAGCTTGGGGGTGACCACCGTGGCCATGAGGAGGGTCAGGGCCTGCCGCTGACCGCCGGAGAGCAGACCCACCGGGCTTTCCATCCGGTCCTCCAGTCCCAGCTCCAGCTGGGCCAGCCGTTCACGGAATTCCTTCCGCTCCCGGCGGGAGATCATGGAGAAGGGGGAGCTGCCCTCGCTGGCCCGCATATAGGCCAGCGCCAGATTTTCCTCGATGGTCATGTTGGGGGCGGTGCCTTTCAGAGGATCCTGGAACAGCCGCCCGATGTATTTGCTCCGCTTGTAATCCGGCTGGTTGGTGATGTTCACGCCGTCCAGGCGGATGATGCCCTCATCCACCGGAAAGGAACCGGCAATGGCGTTGAACAGGGTGGACTTGCCTGCCCCGTTGGAGCCCAGAATGGTGACGAAATCCCCCTTTGCCAGTTCCAGATTCACGTTGGACAGGGCCTTTTTCTCGTTTACCGTGCCGGGGTTGAAGGTCTTGAACAGACTGGTGAGCTTCAGCATCTCAATTGCCCCCCTTCACAGCGTTTTTGGTGGCGGGTTTCACAGCGCCCTTGATGGCGGGCAGGCCGATAGCCAGGGCCACAATGGTGGCGGAAATCAGCTTCAGGCATTCACTGGGCAGGTCCATCCGCAGGGCAATGGCGATGATGAACCGGTAGATGATGGAGCCTAAGATCGCCCCCAGGGCCTTGCGCCATAGCCGTCCCCGGGGCATCAGGGTTTCGCCGATGATCAGGGAGGCCAGGCCGATGATGACCATGCCGGTGCCCAGGTTGATGTCGGCGGTTTTCTGGTACTGGGCCAGTACCGCGCCGGACAGGGCGGTCAGGGAGTTGGCGATGCACAGTCCCACGGTGATGGTGAAGCCGGTGTTGATGGAGGACGCCCGTACCATGTCCGGGTTGTCGCCGGTGGCCCGGATGCTCAGACCCAGCCGGGTTTTCAGAAACAGCACCAGCAGCACCCCCAGAGTCAGGGTAATCAGCGCCACAGGCAGCAGCTTGTAGACCTTGCCCAGGTAGGGCTGCACCAGGGTGAACAGGGTTTCGCTTCGCATCATGTTCACATTGGAGGAAAAGCCCATCACCGCCAGGTTCACAGTGTACAGGCCGGTGTTGGTGATGATGCCCGCCAGAATGGAGGGAATTTTCAGCTTGGTTTGCAGCAGGGCGGTGACACCGCCGGCGCAGGCGCCGCAGAGCATGGCGGCGGGCAGGGCCAGCAGGGGATGGCCTGCCACAGCGATGGTGGCAGACACGGCGCAGCCCAGGGTAAAGGCCCCGTCGGTGGTCATGTCGGCGATGTTCAGCACCCGGAAGCTGAGAAACAGGGCCAGGGCCACCAGGGCGTACAAAAAGCCCAGTTCCAGGGCACTGAAAATAACGGCAGAGGATATCATGGAATCGGCTCCTTCAAAATCAGGTTCTTACGGCCTGCGGGGAAGGCCAATCGGCCCTCCCACGGGTTTCTGGATTGAGAGGAAATCATTCCTCGGATGCCACTTCGACAACCGTGTCC
>CALXFW010000048.1 GCA_944387685.1 uncultured Oscillospiraceae bacterium | reverse complement strand
GTGCTCAGTGCACTTTTTGGTGGAGATAAGCGGGATCGAACCGCTGACCTCTTGAATGCCATTCAAGCGCTCTCCCAGCTGAGCTATACCCCCGAATAGGATATGCAACTGAGCAAAATTGGTAAACTATGAAGTTAGAAGATGGGGTGCGTGACCGTAAGCTTTGGGCTCCCAGCTGAGCTATACCCCCAAGTATTCACTTGCGTGCCTGTGTCAGACAGCTTTTGTATTATAGCACACAATGCCGATTTGTCAATAGGTTTTTTGAGAAATTTGAAAATTTTTGCTCCTGTCGGGAAAATTGGAAAAAATGCCGGAATTCCTCTTCCCTTTTCGGCGAAAATCTGTATAATAAAGACAGAACCAGGATTTTCAGCTGCCCCGATTCTGTGGGCTATTTTTTCGGGAGGTTTTCTATGTCTGCTCTGATTCTCACCCCCAGCGAAAAACAAATACTGGATGCCGGCTTCCAGCAAACCTTCGGCGCCGTGCCGGAGCGCTATTTCTCCGCCCCTGGCCGGACGGAGATTGGCGGCAACCACACCGACCACCAGCGCGGTCGGGTTCTGGCCGCCGCCGTGAACCTGGACACCCGGGCTGCCGTCCGGGTCAACGGCACCAGCCGGATTCGCATTCTCTCCAAGGGCTATCCCATGTGCCAGGTGGATACTGCCGAACTGACCCCCGTCGAGGCGGAGATCAACACGACCCCTGCCCTGATCCGCGGTGTGGCCGCCCGCTTCCACCAGATGGGCTGTGATGTCCGGGGCTTTGATGCCTACTGTGAGTCCACGGTGCTCCCCGGTTCCGGTCTGAGTTCCTCCGCCGCTTATGAGGTGCTTATCGGCACCATCATCAACGGCCTGTTCTTTGATGGAAAGGTCTCCCAGCCGGAGATTGCCCAGATTGGACAGTATGCGGAAAACGTGTTCTTCGGCAAGCCCTGTGGACTGATGGACCAGATGGCCTCCGCCGTGGGCAATCTGGTAAGCATCGACTTTTTGGATAAGGACAAGCCGGTGATCGATCCGGTGGACTTCGACTTTGCCTCCTGCGGCCATGCCCTGTGCATCATAGATAGCCAGGCTAGCCATGCCGACCTCACCGACGAGTATGCCGCCATTCCCGGAGAGCTGAAGGCTATCTGCGCCCAGTTCGGCAAGGATGTGCTGACCCAGATTGACGAGGCGGATTTCTATGCCCGGATTCCGGAACTCCGGAAGGCCTGCGGTGACCGGGCGGTGCTCCGGGCGGTGCATTTCTATCAGGAAAACGCCCGGGTGCCCAAGCAGGTGGCTGCCCTGAAGGCGGGAGATTTTGACGCCTTCCTCAGCCTGGTGAAGCAGAGCGGCTATTCCTCTTATATGTATCTGCAGAACGTTATCCCTGCGGGGTACAAGGAGCATCAGGATGTGGCGGTGTCTCTGGCGCTGTGCGAGCACTACCTGAACGGGCGGGGCGCTTACCGGGTTCACGGCGGCGGCTTTGCCGGAACGGTCCAGGCTTTTGTTCCCTTTGACCTGCTGGAGACCTTCCGCACCGGGATTGATGCGGTATTGGGCCAGGGAGCCTGTCATGTGCTGTCCATCCGTCCCCAGGGCGGTGTGGAAATGGTTGTGGAATGAGGGAGGAATTTCCAATGAAAATTGAAACCTACATCGATTCTCTGGTGTCCTACGCCATGAACAACGGCCTTGCCGAGCCGGTGGATCACCAGGTGCTGACCAATCGGCTGCTGGACCTGCTGCGCAAGGATGACTATGAGCCCTCCGACGAGCCCCAGACGGAGGATCTGGAGGAGATTCTGGCGGGGATTCTGGACTATGCCATTGCCAAGGGCCTGTGCGACGACGGCATCACCGCCCGGGACATCTTCGACACCCGGATTATGGGCGCCGTTACCCCCATGCCCCGGGAGGTGGTGCGCACCTTCCGGGAGAAGTATGCCGAATCTCCGGTAGAGGCCACTGACTGGTACTACCGTTTCAGCTGTGATACCGACTACATCCGCCGCTACCGGATTAAGAAGGATATGCGCTGGAAGTATCCCAGCCCCTACGGGGAGATGGACATTACCATCAATCTGAGCAAGCCCGAGAAGGATCCCAAGGCCATCGCCGCCGCCAAGAACGCGCCTCAGACCGCCTATCCCAAGTGCCAGCTGTGCCTGGAGAATGAGGGATACGCCGGCCGGATGAACCATCCCGCCCGTTCCAACCACCGGGTGGTGCCCATTGAAATCTGCGGGGCGAACTGGTGCCTGCAGTATTCTCCATATGTCTATTACAATGAGCACTGCATCGTGTTCAACGCCCAGCACGTGCCCATGAAGATTGACCGGTCGGCCTTCGACAAGCTGCTGGACTTTGTCCGGCTGTTCCCCCATTATTTTGTGGGCTCCAATGCCGACCTACCCATTGTGGGCGGCTCCATTCTCAGCCACGAGCACTTCCAGGGCGGCCACTACACCTTCGCCATGGAGACCGCCCAGGTGGAGCAGGAGGTTGCCTTCCGGGGCTTCGAGGATGTAAACGCGGGCCTTGTGAAGTGGCCCATGAGCGTCATCCGGCTGCGGGGGCAGGACCGGGAGCGGGTTGCCCAGCTGGCGGGCAAGATTCTCACCGCTTGGCGGGGATACACCGATGAGAGCGCCTTCGTCATCGCCTTCTCCGACGGAGAGCCCCATAACACCATCACCCCCATTGCCCGGCGCAGGGGGGAGGACTATGAGCTGGACCTGGTGCTGCGGTGCAACATCACCACGGCGGAGCATCCCCTGGGGGTATTCCATCCCCATGCGGACAAGCATCATATCAAGAAGGAAAACATCGGCCTGATTGAGGTCATGGGTTTGGCGGTGCTGCCCAGCCGCCTGAAGGGCGAGCTGGCAGATCTGGCCGACGCCATTGTGGACGGACGGGACATTGCCGCTGACGAGACCCTGGCCAAGCACGCGCCCTGGGCAGAGGAGCTGAAGAAGCAGTACACCTTCACCCGGGAGAACGCCCTGGACATCGTGCTCCAGGAGACCGGCAAGGTCTTTGCCGGGGTGCTGGAGGACGCGGGCGTGTATAAGCGCACCCCGGAGGGCCGGGCGGCCTTCCTGCGGTTTGTGGATGCAGTGAATCAAGGCTGAATTCCATTTCTGCCGGGGACGGTCTGTTCCGTCCCCGGCAGAAAATTGCGTTCATTTCAATTGCCGCCATAGGCGGCAAATTCTGTGAGACTTTTTTGACACGCGCGAACACCCCGGCCATTTTTGGCCGGGGCGTCTGTCGTATGGGATTCAGACCACAAACCGATAGCCCAGTCCCCGCACGGTCTGAAGATAACGGGGCTTGGAGGGATTGTCCTCAATTTTTTGCCGCAGGCGGTTTACATAAACCATGATGGCGTTTTCGTCGATGATGGCCTCTCCCCACACCAGACTGTAAAGCATATCCTTGGAAAACACCCGGTTGACATTGTCCACGAACAGCCGCATCATGGCGTTCTCCTTGGAGGACAGGGGAATCTCCCGGCCATCCTTATAAAACCGCAGGGTTACGGTGTCGTAGCGGAAGGGCCCTGCGGTGATGGCGGCGCTGCCGCCGAATCGGGCGGCTTTGCTGCGGCGGATCAGAGCTTTGACCTTTGCCCCCAGCACCACCGGATTGAAGGGCTTGGTGATATAGTCGTCAGCGCCGATGTCCAGGCCGTACAGCGTGTCGTAGTCCTCCTGGCGGCCGCTGATGAGGATAATGGGGGTCTGGTTGCCCTGGCGGCGCAGGGTCTGCACCACCTGAAAGCCGTCCATGCCCGGCATATTGATATCCAGCAGAATCAGATCGTAGGCATTTTTCTCCACACAGCGCAGGGCCTGCTCTCCGCTGGCGGCCAGCTCCGCAGCAATGCCGTTGCTGCGGATTGCCTTGTAGAGCACGGTGCGGACGGCCTCGTCATCGTCTACAATCAGTACGGTATCCTCCAAACCGATTCCCCCTTTACAGACGTTTCTTCCTCCGCTATGATTACAGTATACGCAAAATCGAACCACTTGACAAGGGGGAATAGGCAGTGAAAAAAACCGTTTTGCATAAATTTCCACTGCTGCTGCCGGTGGGGCTGGGACTGCTGCTTCTCAGCCTGACTGCAGGCCTGGTCTTGGCAAGCCGGGCAGGGGAGGCGGCCTGGCTGCCGGGGACCGCAGTCCAGACGGACAGGCTGCTGAGCGCCCTTTTGGAACCCTGCTGGGAGCGTCTGGAGGATACGCAGAGCGCGCAGGAGGGGCGGGTGACGGCGGAAGGGTCTGAGGTCCTGGTGGACGATATGGGAAATGCCTACTCCCTGCCCCCGGGCATGGAGATTCCCCAGGGCCGAAGCCTGCTGCCCTGCCTGGGGCCGGACGGGGAGTGCTGTCTGGTGCTGCTGGAGGCCGGGACGGCTGTCCGGGGGATGCTGGTGGAGCTGGATTGGCTGTACGATGCCTGCGTTCCTCAGGAACTGGCGGGCCGGGTCATTCTGGCGGACAAAACCGGAACGGTGCTGATCTACCCCCAGGGAGAGACGGTGGGGATGCAGCTTTGCACACAGCTGGAGGAAGCGGGACACCCCCTGGCGTGGGCAGGCCGGAGTCTGACCTCGGGAGCGGCGGGAGCGGCAAAGCTGCCCGGCGGGGAAATCCTGTGGATTCTGCCTGCCGGGGAGAGCCGGAACGGCTTTCTCACCCTGGGGATTCTGGCGGATGCTTCCGCCGAGCCCGCAGCCTGGCTCTGGGGACTGTGCGGACTGACGGCGGGGATTGGGCTGGCTATGGTCCTGGCCTTCCTCCGCCACCGGCGGGGCCGGGCGGAAATCCTGGGGCAGCTGGCGCTGCTGGAGCGTAAAAACGCCGCCATGGAGGAACTGAACCGAAAAAAGCAGCAGCTGGCCCATCAGCAGCGGCTGGAGATCATGGGCACCCTGACCTCCGGCATCGCTCACGAATTCAATAACCTTCTGGTGCCCATTATGGGCTACAGCATGATGGCTCTGGAGAAGCTGCCCCAGGAGGAGGCGGTATACGACGATGTGCTGGAAATTTACAATACCTCCCGGAAGGCGCAGACTCTGATCCGGCGGCTGTCGGACCTGACCCGGAAAAACTCGGACGTCGTGTTCCGTCTGCTGTCCCCGGAGAACCTGGTGACGCAGGTGCTGAAGGTGGCAAAACCCGCCCAGCCGGAGACGGTGACGGTGCAGACCCGGCTGGACTGCGGCGGCGCCCTTCTCCGGGGCAACGAGGTGCAGCTGTCCCAGATGCTGCTGAATCTGGTGCTCAATGCCTTTCACGCCATGCCGGACGGGGGCACGCTGACCATGGAGGCGGCCTGCCGGGAGGGGAAAATTCACTTCGTGGTTTCCGATACCGGCACCGGCATTGCCCCGGAGGTAATTTCCCACATTTTTGAGCCCTTTTTCTCCACCAAGGACCCGGGCCAGGGCACCGGACTGGGGCTGGCCATTGTGCACCAGGTGGTGGAGGACCACGGGGGAGACATTGACGTTCAGAGCCGCCTAGGAGTGGGCACCGCCTTCTTTGTTACCTTCCCCCAGGCGGAACCGGAGGAGGCCCCGGAGGAATAGCCAAAACTTTTTCCCAACCTTAACATTTATTCAGCTTTCATCTATGAAGGGTTAAGGTTAATCTGATATAAAAATATCGGAATAAAAGAAATTGGAGGAATCCTCATGAAGAAACTGCTTGCCATTGTTTTGAGCGGCGTGCTGCTCATCGGACTGCTGGGCGGCTGCTCCGGCGCCCATGTCCATGTGTGTCCCACCCAGCCCGCCGGGGCTCAGCCCGTGGCGACCCAGCCCGAGGCGGAGGCACCGGCTGCGGCCGAGGGCGCTGTGAAAACCGGCCTGGCCGTGATTGCCGACGCGGCCGACAGTACCAGCGCCACCGCCGAGGAAGCGGGCGCCGCCGAGTACAGCGTGGTTCTGGCTGCCGTCACCGTGGATGAAAACGGCGTCATCACCGCCTGTGCCCTGGACAGCCTGGGCGCCAGCGTGAACTTTGACACCACCGGCGTGATTACCAGCGACCTGACCGCCGCCCCCCAGACCAAGAACGAGCTGGGCGATGATTACGGTCTGAAGGCCTACGCCGGCAGCACCTACGAGTGGTATGAGCAGGCCCAGGCCGTGGCGGACTACGCCGTGGGCAAGACCGCTCAGGAACTGACCGAGGGGGCGGTGAACGAGTCCGGCAAGGCCGCTGATGCCGACCTGGCCTCCGTCGCCACCATTTCCATCGGCAGCTACATCGACGCCATTGTGAAGGCTGCGGACAATGCGGTTTCTCTGGGGGCTCAGGCCGGGGACAAGCTGGTGCTGACCACCATCAACTCTCTGGGCAGCAGCGCCGACGCCCAGGCGGATAAGGACGGCACCGCCCAGCTGGATGTGAACGTGGTGGCCCTGACCCTCAGCGGCGAGACCATTACCAGCTGCATCCTGGATGCCCTCCAGGCCAAGGTCAGCTTTGACGCCGCCGGCCAGATTACCACCGACCTGGCCGCGCCCATGCAGACCAAGAACGAGCTGGGCGAGGCCTATGGCATGAAGGCCTATGCCGGCAGTGCCTACGAGTGGAACGAGCAGGCTGCCGCCTTTGCCGCCTATGTCACCGGCAAGACCGCCGCCGAGGTTGCGGGCATCGCCGTGGACGAGAGCACGAAGGTGACCGAGGCGGACCTGGCTACCACCGTGACCATCTCCGTGGGCGGCTTCCTGGGCCTGATTGAGAAGGCCGCAGGTTGATGAAATGTCCATGCGCCGCATTCTGACTGCGCTGCTGTGCGCCGGGTGCCTGCTCACCGGCTGCGCCGCTCCGGCTCAGTCCCAGGAGGGGCCCAAGCAGTACCAGGCCACCTTTCTGACCCTGTTCGACACGGTGACCACCATTCTGGGCTACGCCGAATCGGAGGAGGCCTTCCAGGAGAAGGCCCAGGCCATCCACGACGAACTGCTGGAATACCACCAGCTCTTCGACATCTACAACGAATATGAGGGCGTGGTCAATCTGAAGGTGGTAAACGACCAGGCGGGCGCTGCCCCCGTGGCGGTGGACAGCCGGGTTCTGGACCTGCTGGAGGACTGCAAGGAATACTACGCCCTCACCGCCGGGAAAGTCAACGTGGCCATGGGCAGTGTGCTGGCCCTGTGGCACGATGCCCGGGAGGAAGGGGTGACCTACCCGGACCGGGCGGCCCTGCCGGAGGACCAGGCCCTGGCGGAGGCGTCGCACCACTGCAGCATGGATGACGTGATTCTCGACGAGCATGCAGGCACGGTATATTTTGCCGACCCTCAGCTGAAGCTGGACGTGGGCGCCGTGGCCAAGGGCTGGTCGGTGCAGCAGGTCTGCGCCGGTATAGAGGAAGGAATGCTGGTCAGCGTGGGCGGCAATGTCTGCGCCACCGGCCCCAAGCCCACCGGCGCGGACTGGGTGGTGGGCATTCAGTCGCCGGACGGCGGCGACGACTACCTGCACACCCTGAATATTGCCTCCGGCAGCGTGGTGACCAGCGGGGACTATCAGCGCTATTACATTGTCGATGGGGTGCGCTACCACCACATCATTGACCCGGACACCCGGATGCCTGCCCGGTACTGGCGGGCGGTGACCATTGTATGCCCGGACTCCGGTTTGGCGGACTGCCTGTCCACGGCCCTGTTCCTCCTGGACCAGGAGCAGGGGCAGGCGCTGCTGGACAAAACCGGCGCCCTGGCCCTGTGGGTGGGGCTGGACGGAACTCTCTACTACAGCCCTGGATTCCAGGACTATATCCGAACTTGAATCTTGTAAGAAGGTGAAGCTATGAAACGTCTTTTCTGGGGCGGCCTGCACCCGGCGGACCGGAAGTCCCTGTCCTCCAGCGCCCAGCTGGATACAGACTTCCAGCCCAAGGCAGTGGCCATCCCCATGCAGCAGCACATCGGCGCACCCTGCACCCCGCTGGTACAGGTGGGCGACACGGTGAAGATGGGCCAGAAGGTGGGCGACGGCCAGGGCCTGTGCGTCCCGGTCCATGCCTCGGTTTCCGGCAAGGTCATTGCCATCGAGCCCCGGCGGCATCCCAGCGGACGGGATATTCTGTCCGTGGTGATTGAGAACGACGGCCTGGATACTCCGGACACCACCCTGGTGCCCCACCCGGATTACGCCAAGCTGGATACGGACACCCTGCTGGCCATCATCCGGGAAGCCGGCGTGGTGGGCCACGGCGGTGCGGCCTTCCCCTCCAATATGAAGGCCCTGACCAATCTGGGCAAAATCGACACCCTGATTGTCAATGCCTGCGAGTGTGAGCCCTACATCACCGCCGACGATATTCTCCTGCGGACCAGCCCCGCCGAGGTGCTGGAGGGCATCCGGATTGTGGCCCAGCTGCTGACCCCCACCCGGACTGTGCTGGCGGTGGAGGACAACAAGCAGGAGGCCATCGCCATCCTGAGAGAGAAGCTGTCCGGGGCCAAGGATATGGAACTGCTGGTGCTGCCCACCCGCTATCCCCAGGGGGCGGAGAAGCAGCTCATTCAGGCGGTGACGGGGCGGCAGGTGCCCTCGGGTCAGCTGCCCTCGGCGGTACACTGCGCCGTATTCAATGCCGCCACCTACTACGCCGTGTATCGGGCGGTGTGCTTGGGCAAGGCGGTGACGGAGCGGATTGTCACCGTCACCGGCGAGGCGGTGCGCAGCCCCCGGAATGTGCTGTGCCGCATCGGCACCTCCTACCAGGAGCTGATCGATGCCGCCGGAGGACTGACGGAGGATGTGTGGAAGGTTGTATGCGGCGGCCCCATGATGGGCTTTGCCCAGGAGAATCTGGAGACGGTGACCATCAAGGGCACCAACTCCGTACTCTGCCTGGCCCAGTTCCGGAACCAGGAGAAGGAGAATCCCATCTGCATCCGCTGCGGCCGGTGCGTCCAGGTCTGCCCCATGCACCTGCAGCCGCTGTATCTGTACCGCTACCGCAATAACCCGGCGGAGCTGAAGCGCTACCATGTCCTCGACTGCATGGAGTGCGGGTGCTGCGCCTATACCTGCCCCGGAAAGCTCCCTCTGGTGGAGACCATCCGGCAGGGCAAATCCAAAGTAAGGGAGGCTGCGGGCAAATGAATCTCACCGTATCTTCTTCCCCCCATATCCGGGGCAATGACTCCACCCGCCGGATTATGCGGGATGTGAACATCGCCCTGCTGCCGGCCCTGCTGTTCGGCATTTATCACTTCGGCGTTTCCGCCGCCATTGTGACGGCGGTGTGCATTGTCTGCGCCGTGGTGACGGAGCTGGCGGCCAACCGCTTTCTGATCCGGGACCACCGGGAGCTGGACGGCTCCGCCGTGGTCACCGGTATGCTGCTTGCCCTGACCCTGCCCGCCACCACCCCCTGGTGGGTGGCGGCCATCGGCAGCGTATTCGCCATTCTGGTGGTGAAGGCCATGTGCGGCGGTCTGGGCCAAAACGCCTTCAACCCTGCTCTGGCGGCCCGGGCCCTGCTGATGCTGGTGTTTCCCACATATCTGGTACGGTATTTTGAACCCCAGGGCCTGCTGGGGACGGCGGACGCCGTTACCGCAGCAACCCCGCTGCACCACATGGTGATGCCTGCCCTGCCGGAACAGTCCCTGCTGGATATGTTCCTGGGCAACATCCCCGGCTGCATCGGAGAGGTTTCCACCCTGGCACTGCTGATCGGCGGCGCTTATCTGGTGTATCGCCGGGTGATTTCCCTGCGGATTCCCCTGGCTTATCTGGGCACCGTGGCGGTGCTGACCCTGGTGTTCCACAAGACCGACAATGCCATTGCCTGGACGCTCTACAGCCTGATGGGCGGCGGTGTGATGCTGGGCGCCATCTTCATGGCCACGGACTACGCCACCTCTCCGGTGACGCCTCTGGGCCAGGTTGTCTACGGCATCGGCTGCGGCATTCTGACGGTGGTGTTCCGGTATTATGGACTCTATCCCGAAGGCGTGACCTACGCCATCCTGATTATGAACGGCCTGTCCTGGGCGGTGGACAAGTGGACGCCCCCGGTGCTGTTCGGCAGCAAAGGAGGCGCCGCATGAAAACAAAACAGATTCTCACCGGCCTGCTGTCCATTACGGCGGCAGCCGCTATCCTGGCCGGCGTCCGGTTCGGCCTGTCCGGAACCCGGCAGGAAATTGCCCAGTTTGAGCAGCAGGAGATGATCCGCTTCATGCTCCCGGAGAGCACCACCTTCACCCCCGAGGAATATACCGGGGAGGATGAGACCATCGCTGCGGTTTACAAGGGCGAAACCGGTTATGTGGTGGAGACCGTCACCAACGGCTACGCCGGAGAAATCCGGATGCTGGTGGGTGTGGACAACGACGGCACAGTGAGGGGCCTGACGGTGCGCTCCATGGAGGAGACCTGGGGCCTGGGCGCCCAGGCTCTGACGGATACGGATTTCCTGGTCCAGTTCCTGTTCACCCAGGGTGACGCGGAAGTGGGGGAGACGGTGGACGCCCTCACCGGCGCCACAGTCACCTCCAAGGCCATTGCCCGGAGTGTGAATGCCGCAGTTGGCTTTGTCACCGGCGCGGATACGTCCTCCGGCGCCACATCCTGGGGAGGTTGATGGTATGAAGAAGCAATCCGGAATTCTGAACCTGCTGCTGGCGACGGTGGTGGGCGTGGTGATGGTGGTGTACATGGTGTGCAGAACCATACAGCCCGCCGTGGTGCTGCCGGTGCTGAACATCCCCATGCTGCTGACCCTGTCCACCCTGGCCCTGATTCTGAAGGCCTGCATCGCACCGGAAACAGAGTATTGCTGGACTCTGGCGGCGGTGCTGGCGGCTGTGACCTTTGCCCTGCTTCCCTGGGCAGCTGGAGAGGCGGACACCCGGGAGGCCCTGATGCTGGGCCTGTGGGGCGGCGTTGCCTTTGCCATTGCGGAGCGAATCTTCGCCTCCCTGGGGGAGCGGGTCGCCTCCGGCCGGGGCGGCAAGCTGGCCATGGCGGCCACCGGCATCTGCCTGATTCTGGCGGGCCAGTGCTTTGCGGGAATTCTGCTGTAAGGCAGTAAAAAATCCTCCCATCTTCGGATGGTAGGAGTGAGCGTGTCAAAAAAAGTCGCACAGAGTTTGCCGCCAGCGGCGGCAAATAGAGTCCAAATCGTTTTCTGCCGGGGCGTGTACCTGGCAGAAAACACTTTTCAGGCTGCAAGTGTGGAATTTGTCCCCCCTGAGGGGGACAAATTATGCGCGCAGCAGACTGCGAAAATCTGTTGGAAAGCCCCGTAGGGGTTTTTCGATAATTTGAATCCTCCCATCTCCGGATGGGAGGATTTTTTTGCATCAGGGAATGTATTTGGGAGGGGCGAGGACGGGGATGCTGGCCCCGATGACCGCCGGATTATACCCGCTTTTTTGGACTGTTTCTCTGGTACAATCCAGACACAGAAAAAGAAAGGGGAGAGAAACCATGACACATTGCACAGCTGCGCTGTTTGCCGGGAGAAGGACACGGGAGGAGCGGATGCTGGAGGCGGAACTCCGGCCTCTGCGCCGGAAGCTGGCCCGGGCGGGGCTGAAGGAGGCCGCTCTGCGGACCATGAACCCGGATGACCGGGTGGCGGCTTTGGAGGGCGCCCGGCTGGACCCCTATGATTTCCTGTACCTGTCCTGCGGCTGAGAGACTCAGGGGGTGATGGCAATCTTCACCACCCCATCCAGACGGTTCTCAAAAATCCGGTAGGCCTCCATAATCTGGGACAGGGGGAAGTGGTGGGTAATCAGGGGGGTGGTGTCCAGCTTGCCCTGCTGGATGAGCGAGAGGATTTCGGCGCAGTCGCAGCCGTCCACGCCGCCGGTTTTGAAGGTCAGATTTTTGCCGTACATCTGGGGCAGGGGAAGAATCTGGGGCTGGTCATACAGGGCCACCACGGTGACCACGGCGTTGGGCCGGGCGCACTCCCAGGCCAGCCGGAAGGTATCCGCCCCGCCGGCTACCTCCAGCACCACATCCGCACCGCCGTGGTCGCTGTGGGCCAGGGTGAAGGCTTTGCAGTCCTCCGGCGGGCAGACCAGAACCTGGGGGTAGTGCTCCCGGACAAAGGCGGCCCGGGCCGGGTCCTTTTCGCAGACCAGGACGGTTTTGGGATTCTTCAGCAGGACGCACAGCAGTGTGCAGATGCCTGTAGGCCCCGCACCCAGAATCAGCACCGTGTCCTCCGGGGTGATGTCCGATATCCGTGCTGCCCAGAATCCGGTGGCCAGAATATCCCCCACGAACAGGGCCTGCTCGTCGGAGACGGAGTCGGGAATCTTATTCAGCCCCTGGTCGGCGTAGGGCACCCGGACGTATTCCGCCTGGCCGCCGTCGATGCGGCAGCCCAGAGCCCATCCTCCGTCAGGGTCGGTGCAGTTGTTCACATAGCCGTGGCGGCAGAAGAAGCAGCTGCCGCAGAAGGTTTCCACGTTCACCGTCACCCGGTCCCCGGGGCGGACGGTGGAGACCTGGTCTCCCACGGCTTCCACAACCCCCACCATCTCATGGCCCACGGTGATTCCCGGCACCGCCCGGGGGACGGAGCCGTGCTTGATGTGCAGGTCGCTGGTGCAGATGGAGCTCAGGGTTACCCGGACAATGGCGTCCCGGGGGGAGCGGAGCTCCGGCTTGGGCTTTTCCAGCAGGGCAAACCTGCCGGACTCCACATAGGTCAATGCGTTCATAAAAAGACACCTCCGGTGGATTTTCTCCCATTATAACCCATGGCGGAGAAAAAAGCCATGGGGGGCAAAGTGTTTTCCTGACAAGAACTTCCTGGAAAATTGGTGAAAAAGTTAAGCTTTGCTTAAGGAAAAAGAAAGTATTTGTGCAGGCTGAATCAATATGATATAATGAACACAATACCACAGCGAAGTTTTGCCGGGCCTGCGGATGGGGTCCGGGCTGGGAGGAATGAAACCATGCGCTACGAAATCAAGGGAGGGAACTTCCCTGTGGTGATCTGCCACCTGGAAAGCGGAGAGCGGATGATTACGGAGAAGGGCTCCATGGTCTGGATGAGCCCCAATATGGAGATGCAGACCCACGGCGGGGGACTGGGGAAGATGTTCTCCCGGGCATTTTCCGGGGAGAGTATGTTCCAGAATACCTATACCGCCCGGGGCGGCCCGGGGATGATTGCCTTTGGCTCCAGCTTTCCCGGAGTGATCAAGGCGGTGACCATTGCCCCGGGGCAGGAGATGATTCTGCAGAAAAACGCATTCCTGGCCTCTGAGGCGGGGGTGGAATTGTCCATTCACTTCAACCGGAAGCTGGGCGCCGGGCTGTTCGGCGGGGAGGGCTTCATCCTCCAGCGGCTCAGCGGCAGCGGCACCGCCTTCGTGGAAATTGACGGGGAACTGGTGGAGTATGAGCTGAAGCCCGGACAGAAAATTGTGGTGGATACCGGCAATGTGGCCGGATTTACCCCCGGGGTGGAGATGGATATCCAGCAGGTGCCCGGCATGAAGAATATGCTTCTGGGCGGAGAGGGCCTGTTCCATACCGTCCTCACCGGACCGGGCCGTGTGTGGCTGCAAACCATGCCCATTCCCAATGTGGCGGGGGCCATCCGTCCCTACATCCCCACGGGGAACAACAAATAATGCCGGCGGTCTGCCGGCGAAACAGAGAGGAGAGATACCATGAAGGAATCCATGGGAACACCCCAGGGGAGAGAGCAGGAAAACAGCGCCCTGCTGAGCAAATACCTGGGACAGCTTTGGGTGGTGCAGATTGCGGCTCTGGCGGCCATTGTGCTGGCAGCGGTGCCGTCCTTGTCCCTGCTGGTGGGCTGGGCCAACCGGGTGATCGCCCTGGCGGCCGGCTTCATCCTGCTCCAGCTCCGGCCGGTGACGGCCCGGTATCAGAAGGCGGGTGTATGCCAGCTGGTGGTGGTTGCCTGCGGCCTGGTGAGTCTGGCGGGTGTCAACATGATTGTCAATCTGGCAGGCTCTGTTTTCGGCCTGTTTGCCATCTACTATGAGCACTACGCCCATGCCGAGGTTGTGGAATCCTTTGATATCCGGCTGGCGGAGAAGTGGCGGGCGCTGGTGATCTGGAAGGTGGTGGTGGGCCTGCTCAGCGGAATGCTGGCCATTATGCTGGTGGTGATCGGCGTTATGATGGAGCAGTCTGCCGAGTTCCTGCTGCTGGCAGGGGTGGGGACTGCCGCGGCAATCGGCCTGGCACTGCAGATCGTGTATCTGATCTATCTGAAAAAAACCCGGGAATGGTTCCCCGGATGATCGAAAAAACTGGGAGCGGCGTGAAAAGGTGCCTCCCGATAAGAAAACATCGTGGGGCAAGAGAGAAACGGTATAGCTTCGGCTATGCCGTTTTTCTCATTCTTGCCTTGATGAAGTAACTTTCGATACTTCCAGGGCTCCAATGCCC
>CALXFW010000047.1 GCA_944387685.1 uncultured Oscillospiraceae bacterium | reverse complement strand
CTTGATCCGGTCCGAAACCACGGTCTGTCCCGCCATGCAGCCGCACAGGAAGATTTTCTGACCGGGGTGGCGGCGCTTGGTGTGGGTCAGGGCCCCCAGATTGCCGAAAACCCGCTGCTCGGCGTGTCCCCGGATGGCGCAGGTGTTCAGAACCACCACGTCCGCGCCCTCCGCCTCCTGGACAATCTGATACCCGCATTGGGCCAGATAGCCCCGGAGCTTTTCCGAGTCGGCCTCATTCTGTTGACAGCCGTAGGTCTCCACGTAGGCGGTGGGTGTTTGATTACGGCTCTGCCAGTAGGCAGCAATCTGATCGCAGTATCCAAACTGGGCATCCAGCTGGCCGGGGTCAATGACGGTGGTTTTGGTGTTCATGGAAATGTCCTCCGGGGGATATAATCTCAATTTTATATGATAGCAGTTTTTGCCCGCCTTTTCAAGTGCGGATGTTTGGGAAAAGGGGGACATACTATTTGTAAAATATCTGTGTCCCGTCTTGCAATTGGGGCGCAGCCGTGGTAAACTGTCCGGGTATGACCATCCCCAATCGGGAGAAATGAGGAAAGAAAATGGAAAAATGCAGATTCTGCCAGACAGATCTGGAAGAAGGAAATAGCGTCTGTCCCAACTGCGGAAAGGACAACGCCCAGGAGGAAACCGCCGCGCCGGAGCTGACCGAGACCAGCGTGGAGCCGGAACAGGTCCAGGCGCCGGAGCAGCCGGAAGCCGACCCTCCTGCGCAGGAAAAGGAAACCGGGGAGGCTTCAACGGAAGCCGGTGAAACGGCAGAGCCCCAGGCGGCAGCCGGCGAGACGGCGCAGGCCGCTCCGGCAGAGCCGGAAGCCACCCCCATCCAGGAAGGAGTCCGGGCAACTCCCGGCAAAATCGCCTTGGCGGTTGCGGCGGTGGTGGTGCTGCTGGCCGCGCTGATCGCCCTGGTGATGGCGGGACTCAGCGGACAGGAACCGGAAGATACCCTCCAGGCGGAGACCACCCAGGCGGCGGCAGAGACGGTTCCCGCCACGGTGCCTGCGGACGGCAATCCCGAGGACGTGACCTGCAAGGGCACCTACACCGTCGGTGATGAGGAGGCTCTGGCCAACCGGGATACGGTGGTGGCCAAGGCGGGGGACTATGAACTGACCAACGGTCAGCTGCAGGTGTACTACTGGATGGAGGTCCAGGGATTCCTGAGCACCTACGGCGCCTACGCCCCCTATTTTGGCCTGGACTATACCCAGCCTCTGGATACCCAGATATCCATGGATGACGAGAATCTGACCTGGCAGCAGTTCTTCCTCCAGAATGCCCTGAACAACTGGCAGCAGACCCGGGCTTTGGCGGCGGAAGCGGAGAAAAATAATCTGGAGATGTCCCAGGAGAGCCGGGATTACCTGGACAACCTGGAGCAGAGCGTGGAGGAATTGGCCCAGCAGTATGATGTGACGGTGGAGGAGCTGCTGCTGAGCAACTTCGGCACCGGCGCCGGGATGGAGGAATACCGCTACTTCCAGGAGCTGTATGAGTCCGGCTACCCCTATTACGCCCAGGAGACCAACAATCTGGTTCCCACCGACCAGGACCTGGAGGATTTCTTTGCCCTCCATGAGGAGGATTACGCCAACAGCGGCCTGAACAAGGAAGACCTGTTTGTGGATGTGCGCCACATTCTGATTCAGATTGAGGGCGGCACCACCGATGAGGAGGGCAATACCACCTACTCCGATGAGGAGTGGGAGACCTGCCGGGCGGAGGCCCAGGCCATTCTGGACGAGTGGCTGGCAGGGGACAAGACCGAGGACAGCTTCGCAGCTCTGGCCACGGAAAAATCCGAGGACCCGGGCTCCCAGGCGGTGGGCGGTCTGTACCAGCAGGTGTATGAGGGGCAAATGGTTCAGCCCTTCAACGACTGGTGCTTCGATGAAAGCCGCCAGACCGGAGATTACGGCCTGGTAAAGACCGACTACGGCTACCATGTGATGTACTTTGTAAGCAGTGAGCCCCAGTGGAAATACTACACGGAGAGCGACTGGAAAACGGAACAGAGCAATCAGATGATGGCGGAGCTGGTGGAGCAGTATCCCCTGGACGTGGCCTACGAGAATATTACGCTGGCCAATGTGGAAATGGGCGTATAACGGAAAAAAGGCACACCCCGAACACGTGCTCGGGGTGTGCCTTTCCTGATGAAAGAAAAGACCGTGAGACTGGAATCCTCTCACGGTCTTTTGTCATGCCGACGCCTTTACCCGGCTGTAGGAGAAGACGGCGGGCTTTCCGTAGTGATGGTTGGCAATTTCAATGTAGTCCGGCTCCGTGTCGTGCACCCGGCTGTCGAAGGTGATCTCCGCTTCGTCGCCGCTGTGCAGCACCTTTACCTCTGCGTCGCCGGATTCCGGGGGCAGACTCCAAAGACCGGAGATGCCGTCATAGCTGTGGTGATGGATTTCAATCTCGCCGGACTGCACCCGGAAGCGGTAGGTAGCCTTGCCGGGGGCCTGGGAGAAGTCCATGGCGTAGCCGTGGAGGGCGAGTACGGGATGAAGGGTAACCTGTTTTTCGGATGTACGTTCCATAAATGGCATCTTCTTTCTATAGATTTCCGGAAACTGCCGGAGCCTCAGAGGGCGCTTTCGATTTCCTCTTTGGTTCGCAGCAGGACGTTGTAGAATTGCTCCGCATAGCCGGAGAAGGGATAGTCCTCGTGGTAAATCAGAATGTCCTGGTAGCGGAATCGGTTGTCCGGGCAGGGAATCTGAACCAGCTCATGCTGCCGCAGCACCTTTTCCGGCAGGGGGGAGACCCACATATAGGTGGCGGGCACGTTGCTGAGAAAGTCAAACTGGCTGCCCCGTTCGTAGAGGTAGATTCGCTTTCCATCCTCCTCCTCACCGGGGTCCTCCTTGGGCTCCGGCAGGAAGGCGCTGCTGGTGTCTCCGTGAAGCAGCTCGATGTATCCCCGCAGGTCTGCGGGATGGACCTGACCCAGGCCTGCCAGGGGAGATTCCCGGGAAACCAGGAGCATATAGTCAAAGGTCCAGATTCGCCGGAAGCGCAGGTGCTTCTGCTGGAGCATACGCTGGGTGTTCTCTTCCAGAACATCCGGATACCGGATGATGCCCAGATGAAAGCCGTGGTAGAGGATGTTGTCCACTGCTTCCCGGGAGTTGGTTTCGGAGAAATTGATCTGAATCTGCTCCAGATTCTGAATACCCTTGAAGAATTCCGTAAAGGCATAGGTGATGTAGGTGGCTCGGGGGATGGAGATTTTGATGGAGGCCCGCTGCTCCCGGCGCAGCTGGGCCTGCCGCTCCAGAAATTCCAGCTTGTACACAATTTCCCGGGCGGTTTCCAGAAATTCCCTGCCCTCCGGGGTGACGGTGGTGCCGCCGGGGCTGCGCTGAAACACGGCGTAGCCCAGGGCGCTTTCCAATTCCTTCATAGCCTTGCTCAGGCTGGACTGGGTGACGTACAGGTTCTGGGCAGCCTGGTTGATGGAGCCGCATCGGGCAATTTCCACCGCGTATTTCATCTGCTTTACCGAGATATCCAGCATTTTCCGCCTCACATTCCAGGTGCCTTGGTTTCCTTTGTCTGCCATATTATAGCGCGTTTTTTTCAAATCCGGTAGCTGTTATTTTTCATATAGTTATGAAGAAAACGCATAAGCAAACCGGATAAGCTGACGGAAATAAAAAACCGCCCGCCGGTTTCCTCAGAAGCCGGCGGGCGGGATTGTCACCACTGGGGGGTTATGCCGCAATGGTGCGTATTTTCTCCGGGGGCATAGGGAAGGGTTTGAAAGATTTCCCGGGTGATGTCCCGGTACTGGGATACGTCGGTGGTTTTGCGCAGCTGCTTCCACAGTCTGCTGTCCTCCGGAAAGCTCCGGCGCAGGTAGCTCCAGTGTTCCTTCAGCCGGAACATGGCGTTGCGGCTGCTGCCAAACTCCCGGGTATACTCGGTCAGCAGCTCGTCCATGAAGGCCTGAACCACGGCGGCATCCCGGCAGCCGCAGAGCATCCCCGGGTCGGCCAGCAGCCCCCGGCCAATCATGACCCCCGGGATGCCGGGGAACCGGAGCGCCAGCGCCTCCGCCTGGGACAGGGAGTCGATGTCTCCGTTGTAGTACAGGGGATTCCGGCTGTGCTCCAGAGCGCAGGCGAATACATCCAGGTGGACCTCCCCCTTGTAGTACTGGCTGCGCAGCCTAGGGTGGACAATTACCCGGGCCAGGGGATAGCGGTTGAATACCGCCAGAATGGCGGGAAATTCCTCGGGCCGTTCCAGGCCAATCCGGGTTTTCACGGAAACGGGCAGAGGTGTACTCTGGAATACCACTTCCAGAAACCGGTCCAGGGCCTCCGGGTCCCGGAGCATCCCGCTGCCCTTGCCCTTGGCCACTACGGTGCCGGAGGGGCAGCCCAGGTTGAGGTTTACTTCGGAATAGCCCAGATCCCGGCAGACGCCGGCGGCCCAGAGAAAGTCCTCCGGATGTTTGCTGAGAATCTGGGGCACGGCGGGGGCGGCCTCCTCTGCAGCCGGGGGCAGTTCCCGTCGCTCCTTGGGCGTCAGGGAGCGGTGAATGGTGGGGGAGTAGAAGGGCATATAATATCGGTCCACCCCCGGAAAGTACCGGTGGTGGAGCCGGCGGAAAATCCGGTCGGTGAGCCCCTCCATGGGGGCAAAAGCATATTCCAAGAGGGGCCTCCTTCCTCAAAAACAGCCGCCCCATAACGTCGGGGCGGCTGTCCGGATCAAACTTCCGAAATCACAGGCAGAATCATGGGATTGCGCTTGGTGGTCTTGTACAGGTAGCCGCTCAGGTCGTTCTTGATGGCGGACTTGATGGCGGACCAGTCCCGGACGTGCTTGCGCTGGCAGCGCTCAATGGCCTCCATGGCCACCTCCTGCAGGGAGGTCATCAGCTCCTCAGACTCCTTCACATAGATGAAGCCGCGGGTGATGATGTCCGGCCCGGTGAGAACCGCCCCATCCTCTGCACTGAGGTTGACGCAGACCACAATCATGCCGTCCTCGGCCAGATGCTTCCGGTCCCGGAGCACCACGCTGCCCACATCGCCCACGCCGATGCCATCCACAAAGACCTTGCCGGCGGGAACGGTTCCGTTTATCTTGCAGCTCTTGCCGGTGAGCTCAAATACCGTGCCGATCTCTCCAATGTGAATGTTCTTGGGATTCATGCCCATGGTCTGGGCCAGCTTGGAGTGAATCTGCAGGTGCCGCTGCTCTCCGTGAACGGGGATGAAGAACTTGGGCTTGACCAGCCCATGGACGATCTTCAGCTCCTCCTGGCAGGCGTGGCCGGAGACGTGAAGGCCCTCGCTCTTTTCGTACACCACGTCGGCGCCCTTGCGGTAGAGCTCGTTGATGATCTTGGAAATGGCTTTTTCGTTGCCGGGAATGGCGGAGGCGGAGATGATCACCCGGTCACCGGCGGTGACCTCCACCTGCTTGTGGGTGTTGAAGGCCATGCGGTACAGGGCGGACATATTCTCACCCTGGGAACCGGTGGAGACAATGACCACCTTGTTCCGGGGCAGGCTCTTGATGGCGTTCAGGTCCACAATGGTGCCCTGCTTGACCTTCAGATAGCCCAGCTCCTGGGCGACCTTCAGCATATTCTCCATGCTCCGTCCGGTGACGGCCACCTTCCGGCCGTAGCGCTGGGCCGTAGCCATGACGGACTGAATCCGATGCATATTGGAGGCGAAGGTGGTGACGATGATCCGCTGGTCACAGTTGCGGAACTGCCGGTCCAGGCTGTCCGCCACCAGCTTTTCGCTGGGGGTGTAGCCCACCCGCTCCACATTGGTGGAGTCCGCCAGCAGAGCCAGCACACCCTCGTTGCCCAGCTCGCCCAGCCGGGCCAGATCGATCATGCCGTCCTTGGAGGTGGGGTCAATTTTGAAGTCGCCGGTAAAGACCACCGTGCCCACCGGGGTGCGGATGGCGAAGGCCACCGCATCGGCGATGGAATGGTTCACATGGATGAACTCCACGGTAAAGCAGCCGGCTTTTACCACGTCGCCGGGCTTATGGGTAATCAGCTTGACCTTGTCGGCCAGCCGATGCTCTTCCAGCTTTAGCTTTATCAGACCGGCGGTCATGGCGGTGCCGTGAACGGGGCAGTTGACCTCCCGCATCAGATAGGGGATGGAACCGATGTGGTCCTCGTGCCCGTGGGTAATGAACAGCCCCCGCAGCTTTTTCTGGTTTGCCGTCAGGTAGGAAAAGTCGGGAATCACCAGATCCACGCCGTACATATCCTCCTCGGGGAAGCCCACACCGCAGTCCACTACGATCATGTCCTTACCGTATTCCAGGACGGTGATGTTTTTGCCGATCTCATCCAAACCGCCCAGAGGGATAATTTTCAGTTTTTCAGCCAAATAAAATACTCCTTTCAGATAAATAAGCGCAACAAGCAGGCAGCCGATGTCCCGGAATCCGGCCCTGATCCGCCCTCTCCCGGAAAAACGCCTGCTGTGATGGTTTTTCTGTTTTTGAATGCCCGGGTCTGCCCATCCCGGCGCCATCTGCGTTAGTATAACACAAAATTATGAAAAAGTATACCATTATTTTGGAATGGTTTTTTACGGATTTCCGGGAAAAGTGGTTGCAGGATTTGGTTGGATTTGCTATAATAACGGGCATAGTATGGAATCGTATGGCTTACCCCGGCATCCGGCGGAGCGGATGCGGATTTCCCTGCCCAAGGGGGAGCTGGAGGGGAAGCAAGGAGGCGTTGAATTGTGAACAGAAAGCTCGGAAAGATGCTGCGCCCGGGAATGGGCGGCTATTTTCTGGTGATGGGAGCCTTCTGCGTGGCGGCTCTTGTGGAGGAACTTTATTGGCTGGCAGCGGTGGAAACTGCGGTGACGCTGCTGGTCTTCATCTTGTATATTATGAACCGCACCTACCGGGATCGGCAGATTCAGAATTTTGTCCAGTCTGCGTCCAATACCCTGGAGGCCACCAGCCAGGGGGAGGGCCCCCTGCCTGCGGTTCTGGTTCGGCTGGGGGACGGAGGCATCATCTGGGCCAACCACCGCTTCAGCGAGCTGACCGGCTATTCCGACGGCATGATGGAGCAGCAGCTGGACGAAATTCTGCCGGGATTCTCCACGGACTGGCTGGCTGCGGGAAAGACGGAATGCCCCGAGGACGCCATAATGAGCAACCGCCGCTACCGGGTGTATGGGAGCATCCTCCGGGGGGAGGATAATCTGGGCACCATGCTGGGGGTGCTGTATTTCAGCGACCTGACGGAGCTGTACCAGATTCGGGATGAGTACGTTCGGTCCCGGCCGGTGGTGTGCATCATTCTCATTGACAACTACGAGGAGCTGACCAAAAACCTGACGGAAAGCGGCATCTCCGCTCTGAACGCCAAGCTGGGCGACGCCATCACCCAGTGGACCGACAGCTACCACGGCCTGCTGCGGAAGCTGGAGCGCAACCGCTATCTGTTCATTTTCGAGAAGCGGGACCTGCAGACGGCGGTGGAGAACAAGTTCTCCCTGCTGGAGGACATCCATGAAATCAGCAATCCCTCCGGCTTGCCCGCGTCCATTTCCATTGGACTGGGCGTAGATGGCGTGAACTTCGAGGAGAGCTTTGACTTTGCCTCGCTGGGCATTGAGATGGCCCTGAGCCGGGGCGGCGATCAGGCGGTGGTCAAGGACCGTCTGAATTTCTCTTTCTACGGCGGGCGGAACCGGGAGGCGGATTACCGCAGCAAGGTGCGCTCCCGGGTAACGGCCAACTCTCTGATGGAGCTCATCGGTCAGAGCAGCCATGTGTTCGTCATGGGACACAAGAACGCAGACCTGGACGCTGTGGGCGCTGCCATCGGTGTGTGCTGCCTGTGCCGGAAAAAGGGGAAGAAGGTCAACATCGTCATGGACCTGGAGCACAATGCCGCCCAGAACCTGATTGCGGAAATCCGGCAGGACCCCCACTATAAGGATGTATTCATCTCCGGACAGGATGCCCTGCTCATGGCGGACAACCGCAGCATTTTGATTGTGGTGGACACCAACCGTCCGGATCAGGTGGAGTGTATGCCTCTGCTGGAGGCCATTTCCAAGGTCTGCGTGGTGGACCATCACCGCCGGGCCGCCGATTATATCAATCCCGTGGTGGTAAATCTGCACGAGACCTATGCCTCCTCCGCTTCGGAGCTGGTGACGGAGCTGCTGGTGTATTCTGTGGAGAAGCAGGATGTTCTGCCCATCGAGGCCAAGTCCCTGATGGCGGGCATCTGCCTGGACACCAAGTTCTTCAACGTCCGCACAGGAGAACGGACCTTCGAGGCCGCGGCCACCCTGCGGCGGCTGGGCGCGGATACCACCGAGGTCAAGAAGCTGCTGCAGAACGATTTCCAGGATACCATGGCCAAGTATCAGATCATCAAATCCTCCCGGCTTTACCGGCAGGAAATCGCCATTGCGGCCCTGAATACCACCACCACCCGGGTGCTGGCGGCCCAGGCGGCGGACGAACTGCTGAATATCTGCGGCATTACCACCTCCTTTGTGCTCTACCCCGATGAGGATCAGGTGATTATTTCCGCCCGGTCCATCGGCAGCGCCAATGTGCAGATGATTCTGGAGCCCCTGGGGGGCGGCGGCAATGCCGCCACCGCCGGAGCCCAGGTGAAGAACACCACAGTGAAGGAGACACTGGACCGGCTGGTGGAGTCCATCGACAAGTTCTACGAGGGATAACCGAGATCCGATTCTGCTTAGGAGGTGCACACCATGAGTAAAAAAAAGTTTATCGGCACGGCTGTAACCCGAATTTTGGCGGTAATGTTCTGGCTGGCAGCTGCTGGCCTGATATGGAGCTATGCGGCCGCCCCGAACTGGGTGGCGGTACTGATGCTGATTTGTGCTGTTGCACAGCTTGCCTTTCTGTGGCTTGAGTGGGCGCAGTACAAGAAATCCAAAACATAATTACACGACCCATATGCGTTTGCGGGGACGGAGAAAGACTCTTACAAAACGCGGAAAAGGAGAAGAAGTTTATGAAAGTCATTTTGCTTCAGGATGTAAAGGGAAAGGGAAAGAAGGGCCAGATGCTGGAGGTTTCCGACGGCTACGCCCGCAACTTTATGCTGCCCCGGAAGCTGGCGGTTGAAGCCACCCCTGATGCCATCAACACCATGCGTATGAACGACAAGGCCACTCAGGAGCGGATTGCCCGGGAGAAGGCGGAGGCCATGGCCACGTCGAAGACTCTGCGGGAGATGACGGTGACCGTCACCGCCAAGGGCGGCGGAAACGGCCGTCTGTTCGGCTCCGTGACCAACCAGGAAATCGCCGACGCGCTGGAAAAGCAGTCCGGAATCAAGCTGGACAAGCGGAAGATTGTGATTTCCGATCCCATCAAGAACGTGGGCAGCTATACGGTGACCTGCAAGCTGGGCTATGAGATTTCCGCCCCGCTGACTGTGAAAATCGTGGAGGGCTGAGAAATCCCCTCTGTTTTGTATTGCTGAGTCCGGAAGGAGGGAAGGAATATGGAGGAGGATCTGCTCTCCCGGCAGCCGCCCCAGTCACTGGAGGCGGAGCAGTCGGTGCTGGGCGCCATTCTCATTGACAGCCGGTGCGTAGCCGATGTGGTGGGAATTCTCAAGCCGGAGGACTTTTACCTTCAGCAGAACCGGGAGATTTACGAGACCATCTACACCATGTTCAACTTCTCTCAGACCATCGACCCGGTGACGGTGCTGGACAAGCTGAAGGAGCTGGGCTATCACCACGACAATTCCCGGGACTATATCCGCCAGCTGATGGAGATTACTCCCACGGCGGCCAATGTGGTGCGCTACGCCAACATTGTCCGGGATAAGTCCATGCTCCGGGGGCTGAACCAGGCGGCTGCGGACATTACCGAAATGGTATATGAAGAGGTGGGAACCCCCTCGGAGATGCTGGAGTCCGCCGAGCGGAAGATTTACGCCCTGCGCAAGGGTGAGCGGGGGGACAGCCTGGAGCACATCGGCACCACCCTGCACAAGGTCTTTGACCGGCTGACGGAGCTGGCCCAGTCCGATTCCCTGATCCCCGGCCTGAGCACGGGAATGCGGGACCTGGATACCAAAATCAACGGTCTGAACAAGTCGGACCTGCTGTTGGTGGCGGCCCGGCCCGCCATGGGCAAGTCTGCCTTTGCTTTGAACATCGGAATCAATGTGGCCAAGAAATACAAGAAGACCGTGGCCATTTTCAACCTGGAGATGTCCCGGGAGCAGCTGGCCATGCGTCTGCTGGCCATTGAGAGCTTTGTGGAGCTGCAGAAGCTGGCTACCGGCAAGCTCAGCGAGGAGGAGTGGACCAAGCTGTGCATGGCCTCCGCCGCGTTGAGCCAGACGGACATCCGCATTGACGACAATCCCACGGTGACGGTGGCGGACATCAACGCCAAGTGCCGCCGCCTGGACAATCTGGGACTGGTCATCATTGACTACCTGCAATTGATGCAGGGCTCCGGCTACGGCAAGAACAACGAGAACCGGGTCGTGGTAGTAGGTGAGATTTCCCGCTCCCTGAAGATCATGGCCAAGGAGCTGAACGTGCCGGTGATCTGCCTGAGCCAGCTGTCCCGGGCGGTGGAGAGCCGGACGGACAAGCGGCCTATCCTGTCGGATCTCCGGGAATCCGGCGCCATTGAGCAGGATGCGGACTCGGTGATGTTCCTGTACCGGGATGAATACTATAATGAAAATACGGAAGACAAGGGCGTGGCCGAGTGCATTGTGGCCAAGAACCGCCACGGTGAGACAGGAACCGTAAAAATGCAGTGGATCGGCCAGTATCAGACCTTTGCGGACCGGGAGTGGAAACATGCAGAATAACCTGCTGAACTTTATTCGGGAGCAGGGGATGATGCAGCCGGGGGACCGCATTGTCTGTGCCCTGTCCGGCGGGGCGGACTCTGTCGCCCTGCTGTTTGCCCTGTATCTGCTCCGGGAGAAGCTGGGCATCACCCTGGAGGCGGCCCATTTCAATCACCACCTCCGCGGGGAGGAATCGGACCGGGACCAGGCATTTGCGGAGGTATTCTGCCGCCGCTACGACATTCCCCTGCATTTGGGAAGCGGCACCATCGCCCCGGGGAAGAAGGGGCTGGAGGCGGCAGCCCGGGATGCCCGGTATGCCTTCCTGGAGAGCCTTCCGGGGAAAATCGCCACCGCCCATACGGCGGACGACAATGCGGAAACCCTGCTGATGCACCTGGTCCGGGGAACCGGACTGAAGGGTCTTGGAGGAATTGCGCCTGTCCGGGGCCGGGTGATTCGTCCCATGCTGCTGATTACCCGGCAGGAGGTGGAAGACTTCCTGGCAGAATGGAGCCTGCCCCATGTGGAGGACGGGTCCAATCAAAGCGATGCCTTCCTCCGCAACCGGATTCGCCATCAGGTGATGCCCCTGCTGCGGCAGGAGAATCCCCAGCTGGGCAGGAAGCTGTCCCAGACCGCCCTGCGCCTGCGGCAGGACGAAGCCTTTCTGGCGGAGCAGGCGGACTTTGCGGATTCGCCCACGGTGACCCAGCTCCGGCAGATGCACCCCGCTCTGCGCAGCCGGGTGCTGGCCCGGCTGCTGAAAGCCGGCGGTGTCCGGGAGCCGGAGGATGTGCATATCGCATCGGCAGAGGCCCTGGTGTTTTCTCCCAATCCCTCCGCCTGGGCGGCCTTCCCCGGGGGCGTGATTGTGGAGAGACAGTATGACCGCCTGGCGGTTCGGGAGAACCGGACCGGACTGGAGCAGACCGGACTGCCCTGCCCGGGGGTGGTGGAGCTTCCGGGACTGCAGGTTACCTGCAAAGCGGCGCAGTCCCTCCAGAATTCGTCGGATACCTTTACCGTGGTTCCCCGGGGGCAGATTTTCCTGCGCTCCCGGCAGCCGGGGGACGAGATCCGCCTGGCCGGGGGAACCCGAAGCCTGAAAAAGCTGTTTATCGACAGAAAAATCCCCGCCGCCCAGCGCTGCCGGATTCCGGTGGTGTGTGACGACGGCGGGATTCTGGGTGTGTATTCCATTGGCGTAAACCGGGACCGGGCGGCTCAGACGCTGCCTGCGGTGACCATTCACTTTGAAAACACAGAAAAAGGGGAATAGGAACATGGAACAGGGAATTGATAAAATTCTTCTCACTGAGGAGCAGATTCAGACCCGGGTTCGGGAGCTGGGAGCCATTCTGACTGCGGAGTATGCAGATAAGAATCCGGTGATTGTGGGCGTTCTCAAGGGCGTGGTGGTGTTCTACGCGGATATGCTCCGCCAGATCAAGGCCCCCTGCCAGATTGACTTCATGTGGATTTCCTCCTACAAGGGGACGGAATCCTCCGGTATGACGGTGCGCCAGGACATCACGGCGGATATCCGGGGACGGCATGTGCTGATTCTGGAGGATATCTATGACACGGGCAATTCCCTGACCTTTACCGTGGAGCATCTGCTGGCCAAGGGGCCGGCTTCCCTGAAAATCTGCACCCTTCTGGATAAGCCGGAACGCCGCAAGCCGGGCATTACCCTGCAGGCGGATTATGTGGGCTTTACCATTCCCAACGAGTTTGTGGTGGGCTACGGCCTGGACTATAATGAGCAATACCGGAATCTGCCCTATGTGGGCATACTGAAACCGGAAGTATACCAAAAGTAAGGAGAAACCCCATTGAAAAATCGTAGATTGATTCCCCTGGTGCTGTATCTTCTGGTACTCATCGCCGCCTTCACCTGGCTGAGCGATCTGTTCCAGACGGATGTGAACCAGATTCCCTATTCCGAGGTGGTGGAGCTGTTCCGCCAGGAGCAGGTGAAAAATTTCGTGGTGGACGGGAATGTGATCACCATGAACCTGTATACGCCGCTGAATGGAGAGACGACCATTACATCCACGCTGGCAGACCTGGATGGATTTCAGCAGCAGATGGGAGATCTGCTGACGGAGCAGGTGGAGTCCGGGGTGCTGGAATATTACCATTACCTGCCGGAGGAGGGCTTTTCGCCCTATACTCTGATTCTGCCCCTGCTGGTGGTGGGCCTGATTCTGCTGTTTGTCTGGGCCATGTTCATGAGCCGGGCCAACAGCGCCAACCCGCTGAACAATTTCGGCAAGGCCCGCACCGTGCTGGGCGTGCCCGACGGAAAGAAGGTCACCTTTGCCGATGTGGCCGGAGCGGATGAGGAGAAGGAAGAACTTCAGGAAGTGGTGGATTTTCTCCGCAATCCGGAAAAGTTTACGGAAATCGGCGCCCGGATTCCCCACGGGCTGCTGCTGGTCGGCCCTCCCGGTACCGGCAAGACCCTGCTGGCCCGGGCGGTGGCGGGGGAGGCGGATGTGCAGTTCCTGTCCATCTCCGGCTCCGACTTCGTGGAAATGTATGTTGGCGTGGGCGCCAGCCGTGTCCGGGACCTGTTTGACCAGGCCAAGAAGGTGGCTCCTGCCATTATTTTCATCGATGAAATCGACGCGGTGGGCCGCAAGCGCGGCTCCGGTCTGGGCGGCGGCCATGATGAGAAGGAGCAGACCCTGAACCAGCTCCTCGTGGAGATGGACGGCTTCAGCCGGACCGAGGGTGTGATTGTCCTGGCGGCCACCAACCGGCCGGATATTCTGGACCCGGCGCTGCTGCGGCCCGGCCGGTTTGACCGGCAGATTCATGTGGGCCGTCCGGATGTGAAGGGCCGGGAGGAAATTCTCAAGGTCCACGCCAAGGGCAAGCGCCTGGACGCCTCCGTGAACCTGAAAACCATCGCCCGTTCCACCGCCGGATTCACCGGTGCGGACCTGAGCAACCTGCTCAACGAGGCAGCCATTCTGGCCGCCCGGGAGAACCGCCCGGTGCTGACCATGGTGGACCTGAACGAAGCGCTGATGAAGATCACCGCCGGGCCTGCCAAGAAGAGCCGGGTGCAGACCCGGAAGGATCTGAAGGAAACCGCCATCCATGAGGCGGGCCATGCGGTGGCCATGTACAACCTGCCCACCCATGACCCGGTGCGGCACATCACCATCATTCCACGGGGGCAGTCCTTGGGGGCAACCTGGTATCTGCCCACTGACGATTCCGCCAATCTGACCCGGAACCAGATGTATGAGCAGATTGTCTCCCTGCTGGGGGGACGGGTTGCGGAAGCTCTGTTTATCGGGGATATTTCCGTGGGCGCTTCCAATGATATTGACCGGGCGTCCAAGCTGGCCCGGGACATGGTGGCCCGGTACGGTATGTGCGAGAAGCTGGGCACCGTCTCCTACCTGGACGGCGGAGAGGTGTTCATCGGCCGGGATTACCAGACTACCAAGAGCTACTCGGAGAAGGTTGCCGGCACCATCGACGATGAGGTGAAGGCGCTGATTGACAAGGCCTATGACCGCTGCCGCCAGATTCTTCTGGAGAATGAGCAGAAGCTGCATCAGGTCGTGGACTTCCTGCTGAAAAAGGAATCCATGACGGGGGAACAGTTCGAAGCCATTATGAAGGGGGAACCGGTGGAGGAGGCCTCCGCCACCGCCCTGTTCGACGGCTTTGAAACATCGGATGGGAAGGAACCGGAATCCAAGTGAAGAAACAGGGCCGACGCGGCATCGCCGCGTCGGCCCTGCTGTTCTGTTCAGGCGGGATTTCCCTTCCGGATGGTCACGCTGCTGCTGATGCCTTCTACATCAATCTTACAGGCCCCATCCCCGCACACATAGCGGTTATTCTGGTAGGTGGTCTGGAAATCCGAGGTGAAATTCTGGCTCAGTCCTTCCAGCTTCAGGGTAAATCCGGCGTTGGAGGGGAGGGTAATGTCCATTTTCCCGGACATTCCTTCCAGCTCCAGCTCCCGGGGAATGTTGGTCAGAATGGCGGTGAAGCTGGCGGAGGCCGCCTCCCAGTCCAGTTTGTTCAGGCTCCCGGTGTAGCTGATATCTCCCGAAGCGGTTGCCAGGTCCAGGGATTCGATGGCGCAGTCGGTGAATTCTGCCTTCCCGCTGCCGCCCTCAAAGTCAAATTCCCGGAGCGTGACGCCGGTGACTTCCAGATTGCTGGCGGCACTGGCAATCTCCAGCTTTTCCCCGGCCCAGTCCCGGGGAATCAGAATGGTCAGGTGCTTCTGGGTGGGAACATCCGAGCCAACTCCCAACAGATTGGTTCCCCAGGGAAGATAGGTGATGGTCAGCTCCTTGCCCTTCTGACGGACATACATGGTATACTGGCTTTTGTACTCCCCATCCTCCTGAATTTGAATCTCTGTTCCATCACACTGCTCTACGGTGATGGTTCCGGCGACCCACTCTACCTCAATTTCAGAAACATCGTTCATGGGCACGGAGAAGGAGGAGCCGATGCCGTAGGGAGGCATCTCCGCCGGCTGGGTGGCTTCAACGGTAGCCGCCGGCTCCATACTGCCGGGAGCGGTTGGCGCATCCGGTACGGTGGGGTTCTCCGGTGTGGTGGGCACGGCGGGGGCGGAGTTTTCCGGAGTGGCGACGGGGACCGGCACGTAGGTCTCTATATTGCTTGTGCTGATGGTTCCACGGAGCAGGCGGTAAGCGGTGTTCCCCAGCAGGAAGGTGGTGAGAATGCCCAGCAGCACGATCAGAACGACGCACCACAGAACGATGCGGATAATGGCATTACGTTTCATGTTCAGTTGCCTCCTTTAAGTCAAAAATGGCTTTGATCAGACCCTGCACAGCTCCGGCTACCGGAAGAATCAGCCAAGTGATGAGCCAGGCGCCGGTGAGAAAGCTGAGCAGGAAAAACAATACCAGCGCAGCCACCCAGACGGCACGGCAGATGCTGTCACACAGTGCTTTTCTGGGACTGCTTGTTTTGGGAGAAGCGGGAGCGGTGTAGGAGACTTGCTCCTGGCTTTTGGAACCGAGAACAATCAGAACCGTTGCCACGGCACAAATTCCAAGCACAGCGCAGAAGCCCAGCGTCGCCATATGCATTTCGCTGAGAATGATCAGCGGTACGAGGGAAATCATGTAAAGACCGATTGCAACTGCCCGGAGCAGTTTCTTGGTCGGAGTATCTCGCTCCTCCTTCTTGCGGGAGAGGGGAGCGGAAGCTGCGGGACGGGCCTGGGAGCTTTGCCCAAGGATTTCATTGATGTCCCCGATGCCGGAGATTGCCATTCGGTAAGCGGATTCCGGAGAGCGGCCTTCCGCAATTAAGTCATCGTAGCGGTCCAGGGTGTTCTGCAGTATTTCCTGCTTGATGTCCTCGATGTCCCTTGCCCCGGCAAAGAGCAGGTCAACATATTGAATCAGCTTGTCCTTCATTTCCATTCCTCCGTTTCCAGAAGCTTGTCCATAATCTCTTTTGTCTCTTTCCATTCTTCCAGCAGTTTCCCACAGGTCAGGCGGCCCTCCGGGGTGATGGTGTAATACCGGCGCCGGGCGCCTGCGCCGCTGTCGCCCCAGTAGGAGCGGATGCAGCCGGTTTCCTCCAGCCGCTTGAAGGCCGTGTACAGGGTGGCTTCCTTCAGCTCAAATCTGCCGGAGGAGAGGGTGGAGATCATTTTGTTGATTTCGTAGCCGTAGCTGTCGCCCCGGAGCAGCCGGGCCAGAATGATGGCATCGGTGTGCCCACGGATCAGATCACCGGCAATGGACATGGTCATCCCTCCTTCGTGGTTTTATAATAGCATGAAGTACCTCGCCTGTCAAGGTACTTCACATAAAAAATAACGGCACAGTTTTGTGCCGTTTGACCAGGGAAATCACTTGTGGTATTTGCTGCCTGCCTGGATGGATTCTGCCCGGTACAGCTGCTCCAGCACCATGATCCGGGCCAGATGATGGGGAAAGGTCATGGGCCCCATGGAGAGCCGGAAGTCTGCCCGGTCCTTGACCCGCTGGGCCATGCCGAAGGAGGAGCCGATGAGAAAGCAGGCGCCGGATTTCCCGGAATTCTTCACATCCGCCAGCTTTTGGGCAAAGGCCTCGCTGGAGAGGGTTTTCCCCTCCGGGGTAAAAACACAGAACCAGGCATTCCTGGGGAGCTTGGAGAGAATCTGCTCCGCCTCCCTTTCCAGCCCCGCCTGGATGTCTGCGGGGGCCGGATTCTCCGGCAGGCGGCATTCGGGCAGCTCCATGAGGGTGAACCGGCAGTATCCGCCCAGGCGCTTGGCATATTCCGCCGCGGCGTCCAGATAGAACCGCTCTTTGCATTTTCCCATGGCAATCAAGGTTATCTCAAACATAGGCCACCTCCCATATGTCTACCGGATTGTATCATATTCTCCGGAAAAAGGCAAGGATGGTTCGCCCGGATAGGGGAACGCTAGGCTGGGAGGTGAAAACGATGGAAAAGAAGAAAGAAAAGCCGATTATAACCGATCCCATGGGAAGCTACACCGGACGTCCCCAGCAGCCGGGGGAGCGGCCGGTACAGGATGCGGACGACCTGTAGGGAAAATCTGTGGAAGGCAGTGGATTGGCTGCCTTCCCCGTTTTTCAGGCCGTTTCGCCCTTGTATTTTCGGCGTGTGGCCAATCCGCCCCGGATATGCCGCTCCCGTTTGTTTTCGTCCAGAACTTCCCGCACCTGGGCGTAGAGGGGTGGGCTGCACTGCCGCAGCCTCTGGGTCAGATCCTTGTGGACGGTGGATTTGGAAATGCCGAAATGCCGGGCTGCCGCCCGGACCGTGGCACCGGTTTCAATCATGTACACAGCCAATTCACAGGCCCGCTTGCATAAGCAATCATTCATAGGCTACCCTCCGATGCTGTGTGCTGCTGAGAAAGCCTATGCCTTATTCTTGGGGAATATGCGCCTTGACAGGCTCTCCCGGCGGGGGTACAATGAAGCAAAGCCCAGAGAGAGGAAGCGAGGAAATGATTTATTTTAACAACGACTACAGCGAGGGCTGCCATGAGGCCATCCTGGATGCCCTGACCCGCACCAATCTTGTGCAGACCCCGGGCTATGGAGAGGATGCATACTGCGCCCGGGCGGCGGAGAAAATCCGGAAGCTCTGCGGCAGAGAGGACCTGGCGGTCCACTTCCTGGTGGGGGGCACCCAGGCCAATCTGACGGTGATTGACGCCGCTCTGCGGCCCCACCAGGGCGCTCTGTGTGCGGTCACCGGCCACATCAACGGCCACGAAACCGGCGCGGTGGAAGCCACCGGACACAAGGTCCTGGCACTTCCGGGAAAGGACGGAAAAATTTCTGCGGAACAGGTGCGCAGCTATGTTCTGGCCCACCGGGCGGACAGCAGCTTTGAGCACATGGTCCAGCCCAAGCTGGTGTATATCTCCAGCCCTTCGGAGCTGGGCACCCTGTATTCCCTGGCGGAGCTGGAGGCATTGTCTCAGGTTTGCCGGGAGCTGGGACTGTACCTGTTCCTGGACGGAGCCCGGCTGGGCTACGGCCTTGCCGCCAGGGACAACGATGTAACTCTGGCGGACCTGGCCCGGCTGTGTGATGTGTTCTACATCGGGGGTACCAAGGTGGGCGCCCTGTTCGGAGAGGCGGTGGTGATTGCCAACCCGGCTCTGGCGGAGGATTTCCGTTACTTAATCAAGCAGCACGGCGGAATGCTGGCCAAGGGCAGGCTCCTGGGGATTCAGTTCGACACCCTGATGTCGGACAATCTCTATTTCTCCATTGGCGCCCGGGCGGTGGCCCTGGCGGACCAGATTCGGGCCACCCTGGACGAACTGCAGGTCCCTTACCTGGTTCCCGGGAGCACCAACCAGATTTTCCCGATTTTCCCGGATGCGCTTCTGGAGGAATTGGCGAAGGAATTTGTGTTCTGCGAGCAGGAGCGGGTGGACGATACCCACCGGGCGGTCCGGTTCTGCACCAGCTGGGCCACCACCCAGGAAAACGTGGACCGGCTCTGCCAGGCCCTGAAGGAACTGGTTAAGAAACAGTAAATTTACACAGTATTCATAGCTTTCCCCGGAAATTTGGTATACTTGCAAACAGAGAGGTGATGGGATGTACTTTGACCGAAAGTTTATGCACCGGGTCTTTCTGCTGATTGCCGGCAGTATTTTGTTCGGCTGGCTGATTCTGGATACGGCCCGGGCCAGTATGGTGTTTGATACGATTTGGAAGCTGATTTCCCCCTTTGTGGTGGGCTCCGGCATTGCCTTTGTATTCAATGTGCCCATGCGGGCGGTGGAGCGGCAGTTCAGCGATATCCGCAGGGCAGGCCTGAAGCGCACCCTTTCCATTGTGGTCACCATTTTCTGCCTGGTTCTGGTGATTATGTTCGTCTTTGAACTGCTGCTTCCCCAGATTCAGCTGACGGTTGACGCACTGTCCGCCCGGATTCCATCGTTTATCAATCGAACGGCCGCAAAGCTGACGGAGGTCCTGGCGGATTATCCGGATCTGGGACCCTGGCTTCAGGAGACGCTGAAGCTGGACAGCCTGAATTTGCAGGATCTGCTGACAAATGCGCTGACATTCCTGTGGGAGCAGGTTTCTCTGGTGATGGGCGGCGCGGTGAATGTGATCGGAAGCGTTACCGGCGCCATAATCAATACGGTGGTCGCCATTGCTTTTGCTCTGTACTGCCTGGCCCGGAAAGAAATTCTGGCCCGTCAGGGACGTCGGATTCTGTATGCCTTCCTCCCGGAGGGAGTTGTGGATGAGACCATTCGGATTCTGCGGCTGGTAAACAGCACCTTTTCCAACTTTATCTCCGGCCAGTGCCTGGAGGCCATCATTCTCGGCTGCCTGTTTGCCGTTGCCATGGCCATTTTCAAGATGCCGTACATCCCCCTGGTCAGTGTGGTGATTGCGGTGACGGCGCTGATTCCGGTGGTGGGCGCCTTTGTGGGCTGTATTGTAGGCGCCTTCTTCATTCTGGTGAACGATCCCATTCAGGCGCTGACCTTTATTGCCATGTTCCTGGTGATTCAGCAGCTGGAGAACAATCTGATTTATCCCAGAGTGGTGGGTACCTCCATCGGTCTGCCCGGAATGTGGGTTCTGGTGGCGGTGACCGTAGGCGGCGGAATCATGGGCGTGGGCGGTATGCTGCTGATGATCCCTCTGGCTTCTGTCTGCTATACCCTTGCCCGGGAGATTACGGACAAGCGTCTGGCCGAGCGGAACATTCCTCAGGAGAAGCTGATGGAGCAGCCTCCGGAGCTCTACTCCCAATTCAAGCAGAACCGGGAGCGGAAACAGCGCATCCGCCTGCAAAAAATGAAGGAAAAGTTCCAGCAGATGCAGAATCAGAAAAAATCCAGATAAGCAAACCCGGCGGGAATGAAATTCCGGGTCCGCAGAGAACTCCGGGAAGTTTTCCGAAGAAATCTGCCATAACCGGTTCGTCATCCGGCAGCTTTTGGCTGCCGTAGGAATCGAGTGAAATTTCATCCTGTCTCTGGCCCCCGGCGGAAGCCGGGGGCCTTTGCTGTGGGGTCAGGGCTTCCCACTGTCCGCCCGGTTTCCTCCTGTCACCCTTTTTCCAGGTGCGGAATAGACTGGTTCAGAAAAAACAGGGGGGAACTGCCATGCCAATCCGGATATTCATTGACCAGGGACACAATCCCAGCGGACACAACGCGGGGGCGGAGGGAAACGGCCTGTGGGAGCAGGATGTGACCTATGCGGTGGGGATGTGTCTTGCGGACCTGCTGAACCACGATCCCCGGTTCACAGCCCGGGTGTCCAGACCAACAGAGGACACGGTTCTGGGCACCAGCAACCTTACCAGCCTCCAGGACCGGGTATACCTTGCCAATTCCTGGCCGGCCAATTACTTTGTCAGCATCCACTGCAATGCCAATGCCAACCCGGAAATCAACGGGGGAGAGGTGTATGTATACCGGGAGTATACCCAGGCCTATTGGCTGGCCCAGCATATCCTCAACGGCTTGACAGAGTGGACCGGCGTCCGGGACAACGGGGTGCGGGTGAATCCGTCCCTCTATGTGCTGCGAAAGACGGCCATGCCGGCGGTGCTGGTGGAACTGGGGTACCTGACCAACGAGGCCGACGCCCGGAAACTGGCGGAGAATCCAAGGGGCTTTGCCTGGGGCATTTACACGGGGCTGCTCAGCTACTTCGGTCTTCCGATGCTGTAAGGACGAGGGGTGCGGCGGTTGCGGGTCCCGTTGGGGGATTTCTACAATCGCCATGGACAAATCCGCCGTTCCGTGCTATAATACGCCATGGAGCGGAGCGACGCCTTCCCGGCGGGCCTCTGCCCGCCAATTTTCATCTGGGGAGGCCGCTATGCCCGTTTCTCTTTTGCCGAAATATCTGACAGACTCCGTTACCGACCTGACGCCGCAGTTTCTGACCCAGCGGGGAATCCGGCTGCTGATGCTGGATTTTGACAATACCCTGGTGCCCTACACCCGGGATGTGCCCACACAGGAGATTCGGGACTGGCTGGAGGGAATGAAGCGCTCGGATATCCAGGTCTGCATTGTCTCCAACAGCCACCGGCAGCGGGTTCCGGATTTTTGCCGGGAATACGGCCTGGACTGCATCACCTACGCCCGCAAGCCCTTCCCCAAGGGCATCCGCCAGTGCCTGGAGCGCTACCGGATTCCGGCATCCCAGGCGGCTCTGGTGGGGGATCAGATTTATACGGACACACTGGGAGCCAACGGCACCGGCGTGACCCCTATCCTGGTCAGGGCAATTGACAATCATACTTTCTGGCTGAAGGCACGTCATGTGCTGGAACTGCCATTTATTTTTGCTGCAAGAAACAGGAGGATTGACAAATGAAGAACCTGGACAAGTATCTGTCTCTTTTGAATGGGGAAGTGGACGGCCTGCTGCTCACCTCCCGCTACAGCCGGCACTACGGCGCGGAGTTTGACATCGCCGAGGGCGTGGCCATTGTGACCAAGAAGGGCTGCCGCTACTTTACCGACAGCCGCTACATCGAGTCCGCCGAGAACAACCTGAAGGGCTTTGAGGTGCTGGAGGTGAACCGCGCCTTCCCCTATTTCACCCGGCTGAACGACGCCATCCGGGACTTTGGTGTGACGGTCCTGGGCTATGAGGAAGCTTACCTGACTGCCGCAGAGCTCATGGGCTATGAGAAGAACCTGAACGCCAAGCTGGTGCCCTTCAACAAGGAGATTTATGGCTTCCGTGCTACCAAGGAGGATTGGGAACTTGCCCTGATGCGCAAGGCCCAGGCCATCACCGATAAGGCCTTCTCCGATATCCTGACCCGGATCAAGCCCGGCATGACCGAGTTGGAACTCCAGGCAGAACTGATTTATTGTATGTACAAGAACGGGGGCACCGGCCTGGCCTTTGACCCCATTGTGGTTTCCGGTCCCAATACCAGCCTGCCCCACGGCGTTGCCGGTGAGCGGGTGATCCAGGCCGGGGACTTTGTCACCATGGACTTCGGCGCTTCCTATATGGGCTACTGCTCCGACATGACCCGTACCGTGGCGGTGGGCTTTGCCACGGAGGAGATGAAGGAAGTGTATGAGGTGGTGCTGAAGGCCCAGGAAACTGCCATCGCCGCCACCAAGGCGGGGATCCCCGGCAAAGATATCGACGCCGTTGCCCGTCAGGTCATCGCCGACGCCGGCTACGGGAAGTATTTCGGTCATGGCTACGGCCACAGCCTGGGTCTGGAAATCCACGAGAATCCCGGTGTCAACACCAGCAATACCGAGCCCCTGCCGGTAAATGCCATCTGCTCTGCGGAGCCCGGCATCTATCTGCCCGGCAAGTTCGGCGTGCGGATTGAGGACGTGACCATCATCCGGGAGGACGGCTGCGAGGACATCACCGCCAGCCCCAAGCACCTGATTATTGTGTGAGCAGACCCGGGAATTGCCGAAAAAATCCGATTCGCTCTTGCATATTTCCGGCTTTTGCGCTAGAATATATGGAGTAGAGTTGTGTACACAAATCGCCGCCCCCATGGGCAGGCAGTTTTAGGAGGACAAAGATAATGATTTCTGCAGGTGAATTTAGAAACGGTATTACCTTTGACATGGATGGCAAGGTCATGCAGGTCGTGGAATTCCAGCACGTCAAGCCCGGTAAGGGTGCGGCCTTTGTCCGTGTGAAGATGAAGAACGTCATCACCGGCGGCGTTACCGAAACCAGCTTCAACCCCACCGCGAAGTTCCCCACCGCTTACGTTGAGCGCAAGAAGATGGAGTATTCCTACAACGATGGCTCCCTGTACTATTTCATGGACCAGGAGACCTATGAGCTGGAGCCTCTGGATGCTTCTGCCCTGGACGATTCCTTCCGCTTCGTCAAGGAGAACGACGTCTGCACCATCATGAGCTATAAGGGCAAGGTGTTCGGCGTGGAAGTGCCCAACTTTGTTGACCTGGTGGTTACCAAGACCGAGCCCGGCTTTGCCGGCAACACCGCCACCAACGTGACCAAGCCCGCCACTGTGGAGACCGGCGCGGAGGTAAAGGTGCCCCTGTTCATCAACGAGGGCGACAAGATTCAGATCGACACCCGTACCGGTGAATACCTGGGCCGTTCCAAGGCCTGATAAGGAGAGCGCTATGACCATTTCGGAAAAGTCCGCCTATCTGAAGGGCCTGATGGATGGCCTGTCTCTGGACACCAAGTCGGACGAGGGCAAGATGATTGCCGCCATCGTGGACCTGCTGGGCGACATGGCCAAGCGGGTGACCGATATTGAAGAAACCACCATCGCCATCTCCGACGAGCTGGATGAAATTGAGGAGGACCTGGATGCCATCGAGGACTATATCCTGGATGAGGACGAGGACTTCGACGACTATGAGGATGACGAGGACTGGGACGACGAAGACGAGGAGCCGGAAGAGGGCTTTGACTTCGGCGACGAGGACTCCACCATCTATGAAGTAACCTGCTCCTGCGGGGAAGTCATCAATTTTGACGAGGAAACCCTGGAGAAGGGGAGCATCGTCTGCCCCAACTGCGGAGAGACCCTGGAGTTTTCTCTGGAGGACGAGGACGAAGAGTAACACAAACCCGGCCGCCGGAAACCCGGCGGCCGGTTGCTTTTGCCGGGGCAGTGCCCCGGCGTTTTTCATTTCAGCAGTTCCTGCTCCCACTGTGCCTCCCGGAAGCCGGTGAGCACGATCCCGTCCTCCGTGACCACCACAGGGCGTTTTACCAGCATTCCATCGGTGGCCAGCAGCCGCAGCTGCGCTTCCTCGTTCATGCCGGGCAGCTTGTCCTTCAGCCCCAGGGCTTTGTACTGCAGGCCGCTGGTGTTGAAGAACTTTTTCACCGGCTGTCCGGATTGGGCCACCCAATCTTTCAGTTCCTCATAGCTGGGATTTTCCTCTTTGATGTGGCGGGACGTGTAGGCAATGCCGTGATCGTCCAGCCATTTTTTGGCTTTCTTACAGGTGGAACAGGGGGGATATTCCAAAAACAGCATAGCGTTTCTCCTCATTGCCGCCCGATCAGGCGTTTGATGAATTGCTTGAAATAGTGCAGCTCCAGGTAGTGATGCCAGCGGAAGGGCCGCTTCCCGTCCAGATAGTCGGCAAAGAAGATGTGACCCGCCTGGTAGCCTTCATAAAGAGAGTCGGCGAAGGGGCCGTACCAGTCATCCTGGAACCAGTTGTACCGGTACAGGTCTTGGTAGGACTTCATGTAGCGCACGAAGCAGGACTTGTAGTGCTTTCTGGTCAGGAACTGCGCATCGGGAGGCTGATACCCCTGATCCTTGGCGAAGCGTTCCAGCTCCGGGGTATAGCCCATGATGAAGGGTCCCACAAAGTCGATGGTATAGAGGGGAATATTGGCGTCAATGTAGGTGACGTGGAGCTGCCGCATCCGGTTCACATCGGTCTGGTTGTCGTCGCTGATTACCAGACGCTCCACAATTTCCACCTTCTGACCGGAATTTCCGAAGAGCATATTGTGGGGCAGGGACCCAGACAGGGTCGCCACCACCTTTGCGCTGCGGATGTAGTGAATCATCCGGCTCAGGGGAACCTTCTCCGGGTAGAGGATGGTGTAGCCGTTCTTTTCAAAGAAATTGTCCAGGGCGTCGAAGCCAAACTCAAATTGCTTACCCTTCTGGAATTGACTGCGGCTGAAGTAGATTTTCTCCGGTGTATCCCAGGCTGGGTTCACGGCTACATTGGCGGCAACGGCATCGAATACATCCAGCAGCCTGGGGGTATAGGCGGTGCGCATCTGAATGCCCAGCTCCGGCACAATCACTTCCCGGTAAACTGTGGGACGGTTGATGATTTCCAGCTTGTCCCAGATTTTCAGCAGCTCCAGAAATTCCCGGTAATTCCCTTTGATTTCCCGCTGCTCCTTCTCGTCCAGGAAGAAAACATATTTGTCCACCGTCGGGTCCTTCTCCAGGAAATACCACAGCCGGGTGACTCCCTCAATCAGGAAATGCCCCCAGTGGTCCACCAGATAGCCGCAGTATACTACGGTTTCGTCCCGGTATTCGGGCTTTTCCACCGGATAGGCGTACTGCACCCGACCAGGAATGGCGGACAAATCCACATAGGTTCCATCCTCTGCCACAACGCCCCCCTTGCCGAACAGCAGGCTGAAGCTGGGGTCCCGGCGCAGGGGCAGAATCGCAGCGTTTTTTCCCCGCCAGACCTGAGGGGTGTCCAGAATTTTCACCGTGGCGTCGTACCATTTTTTCAGTGCCTCCGCCTTTTTGGGGCGCAGGTATTGATAATCAATTTCCATCATGGTGTTTTCTCCTTGCATATCTGCGGGCCAGGGTCAGTCCGCTTTTGCTCCTGTAAAAATCCGCCGGAGCTTTCCCACCGCCCGGTGGAAGAAGTCCTTTCCTATCAGCCAGGCATAGCGGAATCGCCAGCGGTACAGAATGGTTTCCCACAGGGGCAGTGTCGGTGGCTGTTTGCCGGGACGAAGTCCCCGGCGGAGCATGAGATTCAACTTTTCAACTTCAAATAGGTAGGAAGCCAGCAGGCAGTACCGGGTTCCGAAGTGTACCAAACGGCCCTGGGACACTCTGGGATGCCATTCGGTGGCATATTGGCAATAACCAGTGAAAATATCATGTTCCATTTCGTTAGCTTCCCAAGGGTGGCCATAATTGCAGGGATCTGCAATCATGGCGTGCATCCCGTGTACGGCCATTGCCAGGCACAGAACAGTCTCGTCCGCTTTGGGGGCACAGAAGTCCGGCCAAGGAAATTCATCGTAGTGCTGACTGATCCATTGACATTCCTGGTACAGGGCATCACAGCCGGGGCCCCGACGGATGAAATACAGTCCTCCGCAGATGTCCGGCTTCCAATGAACCAGACCGGTGTATTTTCCCAGCTGATCCGCCTGGAACAGTCCTTTTTCCGAATCAATGGGGTAGTTGGTGCCGCAGCCGGTAAAATCATCGGCACCGGCAAAATAATCCCAGTACTCATTCAGATCCGCATAGGCAAGACAGTCCGCATCGATAAAAATGGTTTCATCATAGGGCGAGCGCACCAGCAGCTCAAATTTATCCCAGTAGGAATTGAGAGGATGCTCCAGCAGTACCACATCGTCAAACAGAGCGGTGTATTCATTTTCCCGATCGCACATGATGGCGAAGGGCATGGGATTCTGGGTGTACAGCCGATAGGACATCAGAAGGTTCCGGGCGAGCTGGTAATACAGTTCCTTGCCTGTGGCAAGGGTAATAAAGCCTCTGGTCACGAAGATTCTCCTTTGCGGCAGATTTCGGGGTCCTTGCGGCCATTATAATCTGCCAGCAATTTCTTGTCAACTGTAGGGGGCGAAGGGAGGAACCGGGATTTTTGCCCGTCCGCCCTTGATTTCTCTGTCCGTCAGGTTATAATAGAGAAAATATGAAAAACAGGGGGGCGTGCCATGGATCTGCGCAGCCTGAATATTTTCCTGGAAGCGGCAGAGCTGGGCAGCTTCACCCGCACGGGAGAAAAGCTGGGGTATTCCCAGCCTACCATATCCTTTCAAATCAAACTCCTGGAAAAAGAGCTGGGCGTGCAGCTGTTTGACCGGATCGGTCATACCGTCAGTCTGACGGATGCAGGACGGGACCTGCTGCCCTATGCCCAGCATATCTGTCACCTGTCTGAAGAAATGCTCAGCG
>CALXFW010000046.1 GCA_944387685.1 uncultured Oscillospiraceae bacterium | reverse complement strand
CCCGGAATGTGGGCAAGGTGCTGACCCATTCCTACATCACCAAGGAAATCTGGGGCAGCAGCTGGGACAACGACATTGCCTCCCTGCGGGTGTTCATGGCGACTCTGCGCAAGAAGCTGGAAAAGGGACCGGATGCACCCCAGTACATCCAGACCCACATCGGCGTGGGCTATCGGATGATCCGGGTGGAATAAGGATTCAAAACGTGCTTCCCGGCTAAATTGGGAAAACAGTGGAATACTGACGGGTGAAAAGACAGAAAAAAGGGGAAATTGGAATGAAGTGGATTGGAGCCATTCTTCTGGCAATGGCATTGCCCCTCAGCGGCTGCGGAAAGCCAGCCGCACCGGCGATGGCAACCCAGGCGCAGCCTGCCACGGTGCAGACAATTCCGGAACCGAAGCAGCTGGAAATAGGACCGGTAACCGCCTGGAAGCTTCCCCAGCGGTATCAGGTGCAATGTAACCAGGAAGATATCACCGGCATACTCAGCGATGACAGCTACACCACCGGTAAGGTCATTTATCCCGGCAATACGCTGACGATTGAAAGCGAGCAGCCCTTCTCCTCCCTGTATCTGCAGTGGGATGCCCTCCCCGGGGAATATGCGATTCTCTGGGACGGGCAGCGGAAGGTGTGCGGCCGGGAGGGATTTCAGCATGAGTTTGTTCGGCTGGAACAGGCGGTGACCCAGGTTACCTTCGCCTTTTCGGAGGGGGTGTCGCCGGGAATCAGCGAACTCTCCCTGTACACCGCGGGAGACCCGCCGGAAGGGGTTCAGGAATGGCTGCCGCCCTGTGAGCAGGCGGATATGCTGGTTTTTCCCACCCATGCCGATGACGATGTGCTGTATTTCGGGGCGCTGATGTGTTATTACAGCCGGGAGCTGGACTGGGTTATTCAGACTGCGTTTCTGACGGACCACCAGTGGGAGCCGGAGCGCCGCCATGAGCGGCTGGACGGACTGTGGGAACTGGGACTAAGGTACTATCCTGTGGTTTGGGATGCACCGGACCTGTATTCTGAATCTCTGGCAAAGGCACGGAGCCAATATGGAGCCTACGACATTGTGGCATGGCAGGTGGAACAGATTCGCCGGTTCCGGCCCCAGATGGTGGTGGGCCACGACTTGGAGGGGGAGTACGGCCATGGTGCACACAGACTCAACGCAGCCAGCCTAATTGAGGCGGTGCCCCTGGCGGCCCAGCCGGAGGCTTACCCGGACTCGGAGGTGTCCTATGGCGTTTGGCAGACCCCGGAAACCTATTTGCACTTGTATGAGGGGGAAGCGCTCCCCCTGGATGTAAACAAGCCTCTGACGGAGGACTCCCGAACCCCCTTTGAAGTGGCCCAGGACGCCTATCTGCACCATCACAGCCAGCAGAAGTGGCGCTTTTCCGTGACCCAGGAGGATCCCAGGGAGACCTGCACGAAATTTGGAAAATATGTGTGGTAAAACCTGGGGGGACAAATCAGCGGAACTCTCCTTTTGAAAGCAGACAGTCCGCCGCGAACCGTGGAAGCAGAAGGCTCTGTGCGGTTGCGGCGGACTTTTTTTTGCGGGAGACGGACATTCTGGTTGACAAATCCACAGCCGCGCGCCAGAACAGGAGCCGCTGCAAACGCAGACCAAAGATTTCCAAGAAGCTGTTCCTGATGTTCTGCTGGCTGTTCTGCATTCTGGTGGTGGCCGCCTTTGCCGATGTGGTGGCAGGCACCTTCAACGGCTTAACGCCGACCTGAGCCGGAACACCGCCAACGGCGCTGTGGCCACCACCTCCATGCTGTTCATTCTGGAGGCTGTGGCCCTGGGCATGATCCTGCGCTTTGGGCGGCTGCACAAGTGGGTCAATACCGGCATCGCCATTGCCTTCCTGGTGGCTGCGGTGGCGCTGGGGCTGGTGTTTCCCATGTATCTGCCGCTGAATGTGTGGCATATCCTGATTTTTGCTTACATCCTGGTTGCCAGCGTGGTTTCGGTGTGGTCCCTGCTCCAGCCCCGGGATTATCTGAACAGCTACCTGCTGATTTTTATGATTGTGGCGGCCATTGTCGGGGTGTTCGTGTCCAATCCGGAGTGCAACCTGGAGGCCTTTGCGGGCTTTACCGTGAACAATCAGTACCTGTTCCCCATTCTGTTTGTGACCATTGCCTGCGGCGCAGTGTCCGGCTTCCACTCTCTGGTGTCCTCCGGCACGGCCTCCAAGCAGATCAAGAATGAACGGGCGATGCTGCCGGTCTCCTACGGCGCTATGCTGATGGAGAGCATGCTGGCGGTCCTCTCCCTGATCGCCGTGTCCTCCTTTGCCTCCGGCGAGGCGGCAGCCCAGGGGCTGACCACCCCTGCTCAGGTGTTTGCCGGCGCCATCGCCAATTTCCTGCAGGTGCTGGGCCTGCCCTACAGCCTGGTGTTCACCCTGGTCAACCTCTCCGTGTCCGCCTTCGCCCTGACATCCCTGGACTCTGTGGCCCGGGTGGGACGGCTGTCCTTCCAGGAGTTCTGGACGGAGGATACCCAGAAAAGCCCCAGCCTGTTCCGGAAGGTGATGACCAATTCCGTATTTGCCACGGTGCTGACCCTGGTGCTGGCCTATCTGCTGACCAAGGTGGGCTACAGCGAAATCTGGCCCCTGTTCGGCTCAGCCAATCAGCTGCTCAGCGTGCTGGCTCTGGTTGCCTGCGCCGTGTTCCTGAAGCGCACCAAGCGCAAGGGCTTCATGCTCTGGGGACCCATGTTCTTCATGATGGCGGTGACCTTCACCGCGCTGAGCATGACCATCTTCAACCTGAGCACGGCGCTGGTGACCACCGGACTGAGCCTGGGCAATACCATGCAGCTGGTGTTCGCCGTTCTGCTGCTGGTGCTGGGCGTTCTGGTGGACATCCAGGGCGTGCAGAAGCTCTTCGGAAAAGAGCCTCAGCAGGCGGCTATCTGACAAATTCAAAAAATCGGGAGGACTGCCGTTTTTCTGGCAGCCCTCCCAATCTGCTTTCAGGGGTGGGATTTTTTCGTCTGGGGCGCTGTTCTCTGGGACAGGCGGCGAAGTTCTCCGGACACCCACTCCCGGGCGTCCCGGATGCTGGAATCCCCGGGGGAAATCTGCAGAACGTAATTGAGTTTCCCCAGCAGACGGGAAAGGTACTCCTGCTCCGGTATGTCCAGGCCCCGCTTGTTCAGGTGGCCGGCAGCTCCGAATTTGCGGCAGTAATACACCTCCTGGCGCAGCTCCCGGCGATAAGCGGCGCAGACGTGCAGCCCCTGGTTGACCACCACGCCGGTGACGTTCTGGCAGCGGCTCTGGGGAAGAATCCGGATTTTGTTCCGGTTGAGAAGGAATCCGGCGGACCGGAGCTGCTGCCCCACGAAGGCGATTACCACCTGGGGGTCGAAGGCACCGGAGAAGGTCAGATCGTCGCAGTAGCGGGTGTAGGCGATGCCGCGGTCCCGGCACCACAGCCCCACAGCCCAGTCAAACTCCAGCAGAATCCGGTTGCTGATGGCGGGGGAGGCAGGCGCCCCCTGGGGGAGCCTGTCCTGGTAGCAGCACAGCATGGACAGCAGAATCCGGTTGGACTCCGAGTAAACCCCCTCCGGGAAGATCAGGCGCTTCACCATGGCGTAGGAGACCGCGTCGAAAAAGTGATAGATATCCAGCTTCAGCACCAGCGGCTTCCCCACATGAGGGGCGGCATTGCGCCGCACCGAGCCGCCGGGCCGATAGGCCGTGGCCCAGGGAGACACCGGCAGGGCAGGCAGCAGAACCTGGGCAATTCTGCGCTGAATGGCTTTCAGAAGGCCGTCCGGCACGGACAAGGTGCGCACCGAGCCGTCGGATTTGGGAATCTCCACCTTCCGGTAGTGCCTGTTCAGGCTGTTGCTGACGGCATACAGGGTGTCGGCGGAGAACCCCAAATCCCGCTCCAGGGAGGAAAGCTCCCGATATACAATCATTGTGCCTTCCTCCCCTCGGCGGCTGGGTTTGAAGCAATACCATGATGTATGGCGAAGGGCGCGGCGGTATCTGAAAGCACACGGCAGTGTGCGGGAATACCGTAAGCCCTTCGTCTGAATGGGGCAGTGCGTATCCTGCCGGCAGCGACTCGCTGCCGGCGCCGACCGGGCCGGCAAACGGCTATTGCTTCCGGGAAATTGTAGCACAGAAAAAGAACTCTGACAAGGGGGCCCCAATGCAAAGGCCGCAGCGGTTTTCCGCTGCGGCCTTGTGTTTTAGGACAGGATGGTGCGGTCGTCGGTGAATTCGCTGCCGCTGGCCTTGGCAAACAGGCTTAGCAGGTCCTCCACCGTCAGCTTCTGCTTCTCCTCTCCGGAGATATCCACCGCGACGTGGCCTTCGTCCATCATAATCAGCCGGTTGCCATGGGCAATGGCGTCGCGCATATTGTGGGTAATCATCAGGGTGGTCAGGTGATGCTCGCTGACAATCCGGTCGGTGAGCTCCAGCACCTTGGCGGCGGTTTTGGGGTCCAGAGCGGCGGTATGCTCATCCAGGAGCAGCAGCTTGGGCCGCTGGAGGGTGGCCATCAGCAGAGTCACGGCCTGGCGCTGTCCGCCGGAGAGCAGGCCCACCTTGGTGGACAGCCGGTCCTCCAGACCCAGCTCCAGGTCCGCCAGCAGGCGCCGGTATTCCTCCCGCTCAGCCTTCCGGACACCCCAGACCAGTCGGCGCTTGGTGCCCCGCCGGGCGGCAATGGCCAGATTTTCCGCGATTTCCATATCCGGAGAGGTGCCCTTCATAGGGTCCTGGAATACCCGGCCCAGGTAGGCGGCCCGCTTGTGCTCGGGCATATTGGTCACATCCACCCCGTCGATTTCAATGGTGCCGTAATCCGGTTTCCACACCCCGGAGATGGCGTTGAGCAGAGTGGACTTGCCTGCGCCGTTGCCGCCGATGACGGTGACGAAGTCCCCGTCGGCAAGACTCAGATTCAGCCCGTCCAGGGCCACCTTGGCGTTGACCGTGCCGGGATTGAAGGTTTTATGCAGATCGGTGATTTTAAGCACGGCGTTTCCCTCCCGGTACTTTCTTTTCCTTATGCAGGTATTCGCTCTGGATGTAGGGGATGCCCAGGAACAGCACCACAATGATGGCGGAGAGCATCTTCAGATAGTCGGTCTTCAGTCCCAGCAGGATGACGAAGTTGTAGATGATGTAGTACACCACACCGCCGCCTACCACGCCGATCAGACTGACCACGAAGTTGGGCTTGATCTTCAGGGACACGGACAGGCCGATGAAGATGGCTGCCAGGGCGATGACAATGGCACCCCGGCCGTCCTGGATGCTGATGGACCCCTTGTACTGGGCATACAGCGCTCCTGCCAGGGCCACAATGCCGTTGGCAATGGCCAGACCCAGCACCTTGTTGAAGTTCACATCTACGCCCTGGGCCCGGCTCATGTCCGGGTTGTCGCCGGCGGATTTCAGGGTCAGGCCGATTTCTGTGTAGAAGAACAGCCAGAGCAGGATGATGGTGGCTGCCACGATGCCGACTCCCGCCACAATGGCCATGGGATTGTTGCTCATGTGCAGCAGCAGGGGGGTAGCCCGGTAGTCAATGGCCACCAGGGACTTGCCGCCCAGGATGGACAGGTTCACGGAGTACAGCATCAGCTGGGTGAGAATTCCCGCCAGAATAGAGGGAATGCCCAGAACCGTGTGTAGCAGGCCGGTGACCATGCCCGCCAAAGCGCCTGCCAGCAGGGCGGCCAGTACGCAGGCCCAGGCAGGAACGCCCAGGGCCAGCAGCACGGCGCAGACACACCCGCCGGTACACAGGGAGCCGTCCACTGTCAGGTCGGCGATGTCCAGGATTTTATAGGAGATGTAGACGCCAATGGCCATCAGACCCCAGATCAGGCCCTCCGCCACGGCGCCGGGCAGAGCATTCAAGAAAACCATGGTAAACCTCGTGTGCAATTAGTTTGCGGGAACCTCGATGCCCAGAGTCTGGCACAGCTCCTCGTTATAGACCACAGTGGGGGTCAGGGTCTTGATCTCCAGATCGGCGGGAGTGGCCTCGCCCAGCAGAATCTGGGCAGCCATCCGGCCGGTTTCCGCACCCAGCTCATAGTAGTCAATGGCCAGGCTGGCGTAGCAGACCGCGCCGCCGTAGCTGGTGAACACAGGGACATTCTTCTCCGTGCAGATGGTGCCCACGATGGAGTCATTCTGGGCCACGGTGTTGTCCGAGGGGATGTACACGGCCTTGCACTCGGAGGCCATGGAGGTGACCAGGGCCTGCAGCTCCGTGGTCTCGGAGAAGGTGTAGGCGTTGACCGCAATGCCCTCGGCCTCGAACAGTGCCTTGACGGCCTCGTACTGAATCAGGGAGTTGGACTCGTTCAGGCAGTAAAGCACGCCCACCACATCCCCGTCGGTGAGGCCCAGGGTGTCGATCATCATGGTAGCCTGCTGGTCAAAGGGAACGGCGTCGGAGGTGCCGGACACATTGGCGGGGATGCTTCCCTGGAAGGTGTCCGCGTAGTCGGTAACGGAGGTGCCCAGCACGGGGATTTCCGTGGTGGCGTTGGCGGCGGCCAGCAGGGCGGGGGTGGCGTTGCCCAGAATCAGGTCCACCTTCTTGGAGACGAAGGTGTTGATGACGGTGGTGCACAGGCTGGCCTCACCGGCCACCTGGGTGTCGATGGTCACGGTCTTGCCTGCGGCTTCCATTTCCTCGGTAAGCGCGTCCACAAAGCCCTGGGTGGCCTGGTCCAGAGAATCGTGCTCCATCAGCTGGCATACGCCCACGGTGTAGCCGGAGTCGCTGCCGCAGCCGGTGAGTCCCAGACACAGGACAAGGGCCAGCGCCAGGACGAGGGATAAGGTCTTTTTCATATTCTGTTTCCTCCAAAATGTATATTTTTCCTGAGAATCAGGATAAACACAAAATGAAAACCGCCCCTGTTGGGAAACAGGGGCGGTGAATTTACCGCGGTACCACTCTGCTTTCGTACCTGGCCTTGCAGCCAAGACCTTCATAGGCTTAAAAGTCTTAACGATGTAACGGTCGTACCCGTTGCGCCTACTGGAGCTTTCAGCGCACGGCTCGCAGAAGGAACTTCACCCGGATATTGCTGTTGCCTTGCACCGGCCGGCAATTCTCTGAAGCTTTTCTCCGGACTACTCGTTCTGCTCAAACGCCTTTGTGACGGTATGCAATTTTGCCTGCACCTATAGTAGCAGGACTTCCCGGGAAAGTCAAGCCATTTCCGGAAGATTTTGCGCCGGATGGGCACAGATGTCCCCTGTGGGGTGACAGAATGCCCTTACGGCTCTGCGCCGCCAGGTGCTCTGAATGTACGCGTGCATGGCTTGGGCCACCTTCTTGCTGTAGGCCACGGCCTCCACCACAGTCCGGGCGCCGTTGACCACATCGCCGGAGGCAAAAATTCCCGGGCGGGTGGTCTGCCCGCTTTCGTTGGTGACCAGCAGCCCCCGGCCGTCGGCGGACAGGCCGGTGGTGGTGCTGACAATGGCCTTCTGGGGGCCCTGGGTGATGGAGATGATTACGCTGTCGGCGGGGTAGAGGGTGTCCGTTCCGGGAATCTCCGTGAAGGCATGGTCCTCATGCTCCTCCACGTCCCGGAAAATCGCACCCTTGTCCACGATTTCCACCGGCTTTTCCCGGGTGTCAATGGAAAGAAGCGGGACTTCTGTCCAGGCAGGGGCAAGGCGGGAATGTGGGACGGTTTATGAAATGAAACTGAAAAAAAGCTGGATTTTGGGTGAATATTGTGTTACCATGACAAAAAGGCGGGACGCCGCAGAAGTGCACAGACAGCGCCGCGCCTGCGAAAAACACAAACAGCCAAAAGAAGAGGGGAGACATGGATATGAAACGAAGAAGCTGGACAGCGCTGGCGGTGCTGCTGGTCATGGCGGCGCTCCTGTGCGCCTGCGGAAGCAGCAAAGCCCAGAAGCTGGAAGCCCTGACGGGTACCTGGACAGCCAGTGACCCCGTGGAGGCGGACACGGTAAGGGAATTGCTGAGTTCGATGGATTTTTATGAGGAGGAGATTGCCCTCATCGATCTGAACAGCCTGCGCGATGCCTATTATGTGGAGTTTACGCCGGACCAGACCTACGTTTTTTCCTACGATGTTTTGGGAATCAAAAGCAACTTGTACGCTTTCCTGTCCCAGGCGTTCCATGATATGTATGAAAACCGCACGGCGCTGAATGAAACCTATTCCATGGATTTCAGCGACATGAGCGAGGCGGACTTCCAGATGTTTTATGCGGTGATTTACGAGAAGGAGGAATTCTCCTCCCTGCTTTCCGCGCTTGTGGAGGAGGCCTTCTACTATGACCAGCTGGGAGAATACGACGGGGGAGACTTTGACATAGTGGGGAACAAGATTGATTTTGAAACCTCCAGCGCAGGGGAGACGGGCCGGTGTCCATACGAAATCAAGGGGAACACGCTGACCATTTCCTTTGCAGAGGGAGACATTACCTTCACGAAACAGAACTGACATACCGCAGCGGGAAAGGGGAAAGGGACAATGGCAAGAGTATCTGTCCACTACACCAGATTTTCCAACAGCAGGCTGGCCACCTTTTTCAGCTTCATCGGGGGGACATTGTTTACCCTCTGCGTGATTCCGGGCGTGATGCTGTTTGCGGCGAGCTTTCTGCAGCTGGTGACCGGTGGATTTTCCGACGGGGAGAGCTGGGGTATGCTGGGGGCCTCTGTGCTGCTGGGGGCCTGCGGATTCGGCATCGGGTTTGTGCTGAATCTGATCTTTGACAAGATTGCCCGGTCCATTGCCCGGCACAAGGCCAAAAAGAGCATAAAGCCATAGAGAAAACTGCCGGCAGAAGGGTTCCCCCTTCTGCCGGCTTTCCTTTCAGGAGGAAGCCCTTCGACCCACTGCATATACGGGGACGAACAGTCCGCCAATGGTCAGCACCAGCATGGCCCAAAGCAGAATCTGCTGGCTCAACTCCGGGAAAAACCGTCCGATCCCCAGTCCCAGTAGGGGCATCAACACCATAATGGCGCAGCTCCATATCCGTCCCACGGTGACAATGCGGGGCCAGTTCCCGTTGTGGAAGCGCACTCCCGGCAGATTCATCCGGAATATGCCGTCAGAAACCAGGTTCAGGGCGTACCGGTCGTACATCTCCGGCAGCTTGATGGGGGCAAAAAAACAGAAGTAGGCCCCAAAGACTGCTCCGAGGATTACCGGGGTGGGAACCAAAATCAAAGGATAGCCCAGACGGGCGTTGATGTACAGCCCCGCCGCTCCCGCCAGCAGGCACAGCGGATACCAGACGAACCAGGGGCTCTTTCGTCGGTAAGCCCGTTCCGGCTTTGCCTGGGGATACTGTATGGCGGCCTTCACCACATCCTCCACCGTACCGGTATCCAGAGCCTCTCCGGGCTCCCGGCGGCACAGCAGCAGCTCCGTCACTGTTACCCCCAGCAGCTCTGACAGGGGAACAAGCAGAGCGGTGTCCGGAATGCTGACCCCGGTTTCCCATTTGCTCACTGCTTTGTCAGACAGGTGCAGACACTGGGCCAGCTCCTTTTGGGTATATCCCTTTTCCTTGCGCAGCTGTGCCACGAAGGCGCCGAATTGCTGCCGATTCAGTTCATACATAGCCTTCACCTCAGGGCAAGCATAGCAGATGTGCCGGAATTTGGCAACCGAATGGTATTCGAGTGGGGCTGAAGGAGGAAAATCGCCCCCGCGTCCGGGTGAAACCGGGGCGCGGGGGCGATATTTTGGCCGATCAGCCCTTGACGGCGCCGGAGGTCAGGCCCTGGATGAAATAGCGCTGGAGGAATACGAAGATGATGGTCACGGGGATAGCCGCCACAACAGAGGCCGCCATCATATACCCCCAGTTGGTGGAGGCCTCCCCCAGGAAGGTCATCACCAGGCCCGAGGCCAGGGTCCGGCGGGCGCTGTCCGTCACCAGGGTCATGGAGTAGAGCAGGTCGTTCCAGCTCCACACGAACCCGTAAATGGCGATGGAGACCATGCCCGGTACGGCCAGGGGAAAGACGATTTGCAGCATGATCCGCAGGTTGCCCGCCCCATCCAGCTTGGCGCTCTCCATCAGGGAGTCGGGAATCTGGTCAAAGTAGCTCTTCAGGGTCCAGGTGCCCACGGGCAGGGTGAAGACCACATAGCTGATAATCAGGGCCCAGTAGCTGCCCAGAAGTCCCGCCTTGTTCATCATGGCGTAGATGGCCAGCAGCAGAATGGCCTGGGGGAAAGCCTGGCTCATCATAAACATTCCCATGACGAACTTCCGGCCCCGGTAGCGGAATTTGGAGAAGCTGTAGCCCGCCAGGGCGGCCACCAGGGTGGCCATGAAGCTGGAGCCGAAGGAAACCCAGAGGCTGTTTTTCAGATAGGTCATAATCTTCGGGTCCGTGACGATGTGAAGGATGTTGTCCAGGGTCAGGGGACCGGTGAAGAAATAGCTGGTGAAGGTCAGGTCCGTGGGCTTCAGGGCGGTGTTGATCATCCACAGCAGGGGCAGAAACACAAATCCGCCGATGAGGATGACGCACAGCCAGAAGAAAATCCGGAACGCGGTGGTTCTTTGAAACATGGTCAGTCCCTCCTCAGTCCTCGTCCTGGTTCAGCTTCAGGTATATGCAGCTGAAGCAGGCCAGAATCACGGCCCAGATGGTTCCCACGGTGGCGGCCTTGCCCATGTTCCAGTTCTTGAAGGCGGTGGTGTAGACCTCAATGGACAAGGTGGTGGTGGCCCGGGCCGGGCCTCCCTGCGCCATGGTCCAGGGAAGGTCAAAGTGCTGCAGATTGCCGATGAGACCCAGTACGAAAATCAGCAGAGCGGTCTGCTTCATTCCCGGCAGAATCACCCGGAAAAAGGTCTGCAGATTGTTGGCCCCGTCGATATGGGCCGCCTCCACCTGCTCCAGGGACACGCTTTGCAGTCCCCCCAGCAGGAAAGCCATGTACCAGGGCAGCATCTGCCAGGTCCGGGCGATGATGACGCACAGCAGCGCGGTACCGGGCTGCCCCAGCCAGGAGATGCCGGTGTCCAGAATCCCCAGAGCCTTGAGAAGACTGTTGAGAATGCCGTACTGGCCGTTGAAAATCCAGCTCCACAGAAAGCCGATGGCGGTGCCCGGGACAATCCAGTTGACCAGGGTTACGCCCCGCAGGAATTCCGAGCCCCGGAAGCCCTGGTTCAGCACAATGGCCCAGAACATACCCAGGACATAGGGCAATACCGTAGACCCCACCACGAACAAAATGGTGGTCCACAGGGTTTTTCCGAAATAGGGGTCCTTGAAAACCTTTTCATAGTTCTCCAGTCCCACCCAATCATAGTTGGGGTAGATCATGGAACGGTCGGTAAAGCTCATCAGAATTGCATCCACAAAGGGATAGAGAATAATGGCGGCGAACACCGCCAGCCCGGGCAGAATCAGCAGAACGCCCACCTGCCGGTCGGACAGCCGCCCGTTTCGTATGGAATGCATGGGGATACCTCCTGTCTGGTTACACGCAGTCTACAAAGTAATCCATTCCGGATCGCCCTGTAGACCAAGGGCAACGGGCTTCGGAAGGGGGCGCGGTTGGGGCCGCGCCCCCCTATGGGGTGTTACAGAGCTTCCAGCCGGGCGGCCATGTCGGCCACTGCCTGCTCTGCGGTCTTCTGCCCCAGCAGAGCGTACTGCAGCTCCTCGGTGATGACGGTCTTGATTTCGTTGGCGTTGGTCATCCGGGCGGTCTCTTCCAGCCGGGCGGTGGCGGTGGAGTTCATAAAGCCGCTGAGGTAGGCGTCACTGGTGACCTCCTCCAGGGCGGCGGCCTCCTTGGTCACCGGGGGCATACCGTTGTTGGTGAAGTAGTCCAGGGCAACCTCGTTGCTGATAAGCACCTGGGCCAGCTGCGCAGCCTGCTCTTTGTACTCGGAATCCTGGAAGCAGACCAGCATATGACCCCACATGGTGGACTGGGGGGCGTCTCCGGCGTTCAGCACAGGACGCTCCATGGCGGAGCAGACCTTCACCACGTCCTCGGGAGCGACGCCGTTGCTCACAGCCTGACCCTTGGCTACCACTGCGTCATCGTAGAAAGCGACCTTGCCCTGGGCGAACAGCTGACGGGCCTCACCCCGGCCGGTGTCCATGGCGATGTAGCCCTTCTCCATCAGTCCCTGATACCACTGGACGCATTCCACGGCGGCCTCGGAGTTGATGGCCACAGTGCCGTCGTCGTTGAAGATGGCGCCGCCGAAGGTCCACAGCCAGGGCATAAAGTCACCGGCGCAGGTGGCGTCCTTGGTGGACACGGCGTAGGGGACAATCTCCGGATCGTAGGCTTGGATGTCCGCCATGCAGGCCTCAAATTCCGCAATGGTGGTGGGCACGGTGTCCCAGCCGGCGGCGGCCAGAATCTCCGGGTTGTAGACCATGGTGATGGAGGCCATGCTCCAGGGCATACCCAGCTGCTTTCCGTCGATGTTGCCCACATCCAGTGCGGACTGCTCGAAGGTCTCGCTCATGTAATCGGCGCCCAGAACCTCGTTCCAGTCCGCCAGCACACCGGCGGCGGCAATGGTATTGAAGATGCCGATATCCACCTGGGCGATGTCCAGCTGTTCGCCGCCCTGGGTGCGGATGAGCAGCTGCTGGGCGGTGTCATCCCAGGTCCAGCCGACCCAGGTGACCTCATTGCCGGTCTGCTCGCGATAGGTGTCCATCATCCGCTGAAAAATATCCTTGGAGGCTTCCTCCTCGCCGGACCAACCGGCCCAGACAATGTTGACGGGCTCGGAGGCTGTCTGGGCGGCTTCCGTACCGGCGGCTGCGTCGGTTTCCGGGGCTTCGGTTTGGGCTGTGGTTCCGCCGCCGCAGGCGGTCAGGGATACGACCAGCAGCAATGCCAGCAGAAGGCTGAAGATTTTGCTCAGTTTCATAACGATTCCTGTCCTTTCATGTTGTAGTGGAAATTCTAAAATACGGTTGTGCACCACCGTAGTTTCCTCAATATACGCCGAAATGGTAAACGGCGGGGGCAGCGCCCCAGGTCTTCCGGATATCCAGACGCAGAGCCTGAACCGAGAGAGGTTCGGGCAGCGTCAGCGTGATCTGCCGCCGGCAGTTGTCGGAGCAGACGGCCAGAGTCTGCCAGGAGCCGTCGGGCAGCTGTGCCCGGAGAACGGCGTCCCGAACCAGAGCTGCCGGCATTCCCTCCCGGGGGACGAAATGGTGGCTCTCCTGCCAGTGTTTGGCCCGGCTGCTGGGAAGTTCTTCATTCAGAGCGGGATCCAGCACCAGCCGCAGCCGGCGGATGGATTGGGGAGCCTCCCACCGAAGCTCCAGCCAGGGGGCGGGATCGTGGGGAGCGGCTTTCCATTGGTTGGGGCCGTTCCAGGGCCGGTCCGGCATTTCTGCCGCCCGCTGGGGATGGTACAGCCCAAAATCCTCCCCGTAGTCCGCCATGGGTTCCCGGTAAACCGGGCTGTCCCGGCGGCCGCAGAGGAATCCTTCCCGCTGCCGCTGGGCGCAGACAATGTCCGCCTCCGGACAGGGGTCCAGCACCAGGGTGCAGAACTGACTGCCGCAACCCGGGGGAACCGGGAGGGGGAGGATGTTCCGCCCCTCGGTCAGCTCCGCCTGGAAGCTGCCGGAAGGGGTTCCCGGGCAGAACCGGCTGGGCAGGGGATGGACATACCAGACGCCGGTGAGCCTGCCGGGAGCGCGGGCTTCCAGGGTGAGCCGGACGGTTCTGCCCTCCGCACCGGGGAAGGTGACGAAGCCGCCCTGGGAAAGGGAGAGCCTGCCCTGCTCCGGGCCGCAGCTGCCGTCCTGGAAGCTGCTGGCTGCGGCGGAGGCACTGCCGCTTTTGTCCTGGGGGTCTGTGAAATCGCCTCCGGGGAGGAACACATCCCCCCGCAGAAGCTCCAGCTGAATCCGGCGAACCTCCTCCGGGGTGAGCGCCGCAGGGGCTTTGCCGGTATCCAGCATGGCTCCTGCCAGGGCGGCGGCAGCCTGTCCTGCCAGGGCGCAGGTGTTCATCACCCGGCTGGAGACAAAGACCTGCCGCTCCACGCCGATGTTCCGCCCGGCGAACAGCAGATTGGGAACCTGGCTGCTGTACAGGCAGCGAAGGGGAATCTGATAGAGGTTTACGGGAATCTGCACACAGTTTTCCTGGGCGGTGTCGTGTATTCCGCCGGAGGGGTGGTTGTCCATGTACCATCCGCCGTAGAAGGCGCCGTCGGGGAAGGTCCGGCCTGTCCGGATGTCCCGCTCGGTGAGGAGGTAGTCTGTGGCCATCCGGCGGCTTTCCCGCTTTCCGGGGAGACTTCCCACCCACTCCAGGGTATAGGTGTCGGCGGCGTAGCGGCCGCTGTTCTTGATGTAGTTCCAGACCCCCATCACCAGCCGCTTCAGCTCCAGGGCGATGTCCTGGTAGCGGCCCATGGTGTCCAGGTTGCCGCCGTACTCAAACCACCAGCAGTCGCTGCCGCCCATGGTTTCGCTGACAATCCGGCCGCCCTGGTTGATGAGACCGGCGATCCGGTCCAGGGGATAGGCGTATTCCGGAGGGACAAAGGCGACGGGATGATCCTCCTGCTTGGTATAGAACAGGATGGAACAGCCCAGCAGCTCCGGGGTTTCCGGGATGGGGGCCTCCCGGGAGGGAATGGAGACGTCACCCAGATAGTAGGGGAGCCCTGCCAGGTATCCCAGACAGCCGTCCCCGGTGGCATCCAGAAAGACCTCCGCCTCTACGGTGACGCGCTGCTGGCTGCCCTGCTGGTCTCCGCTGACGGCGGTCACCCGATTGCCGTCCATGGTCAGCTGGGAGATTTCCGTATTCAGAAGCAGCTGCAGGTTGGGCTCTGCCAGCACCGCGTCCAGGAGAACCTCATCCCAGAAGATGGGATTGCCTTCCCGGTTGCGGTACAGGTTGGTGAGCTTCAGCTCTCCCCAGATGCCCATCTCCTCGCTGTAAAAATTTCCGGCTCCCACCGCGCCCCGGGACCAGACCCGGATTTCGCTGCTGGAGTTCCCGCCCAGGACCGGGCGGTTGTGAATCAGCACCGTGGAGATGCCCCTGCGGGCGGCGGCAAGGGCGCCGCACACGCCGGCGGGGCCGCCGCCAACCACGGCAAGCTGTGCTGTAATCCGATTCATGGCGTCACCTTACTTCCTGATGCCAAATCTTCAAAAAATGGATGCCGCAGAGTGCGGATATGTCCAGATGCAGAAGAGGGCACACACAGATATTTTCAATCTCGCCAAATTTGAATTTGTTTTCCATGGCTGCTTTGTTTTATTTGCCTATATCATAGCAACTCCTTTTCCGATGTGCAAGAATTTATCCGTACAGATTCTGGATAAATCTGCACTGTTGCTTGACAGATTCTCCTGCTTGGCCTATACTGGAGAATAGAGAAAATCTGGGAAAACGGAGGGATTTTCATGGGAGAAAGCTACCGCCATCTGACCCAATACCTTCAGCGGCTTCAGAACCGCTATCAGGTTCAGATCTGTATCAAGGATTTCTGCGGCTTCATTCCCATCAACAAGGAGCTGGACGAAGCCCTGCGGCCCTTCCTGGCCCATACCAACCCCTACTGTATGTATATGAAGTCGGATCAGACCCACTGGTGGCTGTGCCTGTCCATGATCCGGCGGATGTACAACAAGCTGGAGCGCACCCAGAAAGCCTATTTCGGCGTCTGCCATGGGGGATTGGGGGAATATGTGGTGCCCATATTCAGCGGGGAGACGCTGATCGGCTCTGTCAACGCCGGCTTCTTCCCGGTCAGGGAAGAGAAGGTGGAGCGGCGGATCTGCCGCAGCTGCGCCCAGGAGCCGTCTCTGGACCCGGAGGAGGCCCGGAAGCTCTACCGCTCCTGCATCCGCACCCCGGACATCGCCCCGGAGGACCTGCTGCCCGGGCTGGAGCTGGTGGCGGAGTACCTGGGCCAGAGCTACGAGATTCTCCGGCGCACCCACACGGAGGCGGTGGGCACCGCCCGCTACTATACTTCCAGCGAGGATACCATTCTCTCCCACGCGATGGAATACATCCGGCAGAACACCGCAAACAAAATTACCGTGGGGGAGCTGGCGGAATTCTGCCACTGCAGCGAGTCCTACCTGAGCCGCATTTTCAAGCGCCGCACCGGACTGAACATCAACGTGTATGTCAACAAGGTGCGGGTGGAGCAGGCAAAGAACAGCCTGCTGCTCTCCAGCGACAGCATCGGGGAAATTGCCTCCCGGGTGGGCTTCAGCGATCCCAACTACTTCAGCCGGGTGTTTACCCAGATCATCGGTATCTCCCCCAAGGAATTTCGCCGCCGGTTCCGACAGTGACCGACGGCGAAAAGCAAAGGCACAGCAGAGAATCCGTTCTCTGCTGTGCCTTTGTTATGAAAACAAGCCCCTTTTTGACGGCCAGCGCGTCAGGACGGGGGGACCACCGGCGCCATGAGATACCGGGCGCCTTCCAGCTCGCTGACGTACCACACAAACAGCACGGCAAACATGACCAGCTGGGTGAAGACGGGGAACCAACGGGAGTGGTACATTGCCACCGCCTTTGGATGCCACTTTGGCGCCCAGCGCGCCACCAGGGCCAGCACCGGATTGCCCGGGAGCGTGCAGAACAGCTGCTGGTACAGCAGAGCGGACAGGGGCACCAGAGCAATGCGGAAAAACAGCACCACCCGCAGCCAGTTATAGTAAGCGAAGCACACCGGCTGGATGGTGGCGGCGATCAGCACCATAAGGAACGGCAGACGGACCCGCCCCTCCTGAAGCCGGTCCCGGAAGGCCCAGTAAGACAGCAATACAACCACCCAGAACAGGGCCAGCAGCGTTCCGCCGCCCATATTCAGCCGGGGAATTTTGCTGTACCGGGGGTAAATAAAGGCAATGCCCAGCTCGATGATGGGCCGTCCGAGTATTCCCAGAACCAGGGAAAGCCCCGCGCAAAGAACCAGCAGACGCCGGTTGATGGGAATGTTGTAGACCACATACAGCCCCACAAACACAATGGAAACCTTGTGAAACAGCATCGCCAGCGCCACCAGAGCCAGAAAGGGAACCAGTTTCCTCTGCCGGATATAGGGGTAGGAGAAGGTCAGAATCCCCATTGCGGCCAGCTGCCGCCAGAAAATCATGCAGTGCAGATACATACCCAGGGCCAGAAAGGCCATCAGCGCCACCATGGGATTCTCGGTCTCCCGCTCAAACGAAATAACAAAGGGAAGTACGGTCAGCAGCCCCATCACCAGCAGCAGAACCCGGTCACTGACAAACAGGCGGTCAATCGCCCAGCACAGCAGGACGTAGCCCAGCTCAAATTTATGGGTCAGCATCTGCCCAAAGGACAGCCCGGGAATGATGGCGTATTGCCGCATATATTCGGCAATGTCAATGCTGACGCTGTAGTCCTGCGCCACGAAAAGCAGAATCAGGAAGAAGCCCCCGCCATAGTATATCAGCCGTTTCCCGGAGGGATCGGCGACCTGGCCATACCACAGCAGGAGGCCCAGCATAATCAAGTAAATCCAGTAAAATCCGTTCATAGCGTCACCTGTTGGAATGAAAATTGCCTCGAAATGGTCGGGCGGGCCGGAAACGGGGCCGGTGTCCGAGTACAGCAGAGGCGGCCTGCCCCCGAAGCAGGAAATAGGACGGACAGCAGAGTCAAGGTACGCCGGCCCGAAGTCCGGCATTTTCCTGCACAGATGTTACCTGATATTATAAAATCAATATCAGATAATGTCAATATAGAAAAGGACCCGATTTTTTGATTTTTCACTGAGAAAATACAGCATTATCAAGATAAAATTTTCATTTTATGAAGAAATAGGACTGATGCGGCTTTTGAGCGGACAAGGACGGAAACAGGGCTGCCGTGGACTTTTGAATGGCGTGTTCAGCACCATTCTTCCGCTGCACGAAATTTGCTTCCATGTCTTCCGACAAAAGGAAAGAGGGAGTATCGGCCATATTTGTGTGAAACTCTTGAAAAATAGTACGCATTCTGTTATAATTCCAACAAGCAGCTCAGATATGTGCTGTTTTTCCATGTTTGGCTGCTTTCTGCCGAAAGACCATTTGGCTGCAAAGCGCAATTTTTTTGGGCGGAAAGCGGAAAGCAGAACAGGAATTTTTCTACAGGTGCGGAGACAATGAATCATTTTCAGGATTTTCAGTTGAAACAGACGTTTAAGCAGATTCTGCAATTGGTAATTCTGCCTTGCGTATACGGCTTCTGGCGTGTGGTCTATTTTCGCAGACCCGTGGACCGGATTGTTATGGCGGATGCCCACCACGACACAATGCCATACAGCATGGAAAATGTCTATCAGGAATTGATCCGCCGGGGTTACACGGTGACCACGGATATATGCAGCTATCAGAATATGTCTGCACTGGGGTCCTGCCTGCGTGCCCTGCGGTTCATGCGGCTGTATGCCCAAGCCAAATATGTGTTTATCTGTGACAACTTTCTCCCGGTGGTTTCCTGCAGGAAAAACAGCAATACAACCGTGATTCAGCTGTGGCATTCCTGTGGACTATTGAAAAAAATGGGTTATGGCACCCAGGAGGATGTTCCAAAAGGATACCGGGGGCAAATGTACCGAAATTATGACCTGGTCACCGTCAGTGCACCAAGCTGTGTTGGTCCGCTGAGCGGTGGAATGCGGCTGGATGCTGAACGAGTAAAACCACTGGGTGTGAGCCGGACAGACAATTATTTTTCCCACCGGTGGCGGGAAACCTGTGTAAAGGAATTCCAGGAACAATATCCCCAGTGGAATGGGAAAAAATTGATTCTCTGGGCGCCCACATTCCGGGGCAACGCAGGAAGTCCAACTCAGGTGGGAGTGGAAGCGGTAGACAGGTTGGAAAAAATGCTGGGTTCGGATTATGTGGTGATCCGGAAGGTTCATCCGTATGTGGATGCCCGGTACCATCTGTCCAACTGCGACATTCCCACCGAACGGCTGTTCCCGGTCATTGATCTGCTCATTTCAGACTATTCTTCTGTGGTGTGTGAGTTTATGGCGTTTGAGAAGCCGTATGTGTTGTTTGCACCGGACCTGAGGGAATTTTCGGGGAAAAGAGGATTCTATGTCCCCTACGAAAGCCTGTCTCCTTACATAGCGGAGGACGAGGATCGTCTGCACCGATGTGTCCTGGAAGCCGTGAACGACCCCGCGGACTGGGTGGAGCCCCTCCGGGAATTCCATCTGCAGGCCTGCGACGGGAATGCCACCGGGCGCATTCTGGATTATGTGGGATTGAAAGAGGTGTATGCCAATGTTTAATCGGTTCATCAGCGATATGAAAAAATACTTCCGTTTTTCCCTGTTTTCCGCCAGAGCGCAGCTGAAGACGGAAGTGGCG
>CALXFW010000045.1 GCA_944387685.1 uncultured Oscillospiraceae bacterium | reverse complement strand
GAAAGAGAGGTCACTATGCCCGGAGGAAAGCATATTCTTGGAAAAAGCCAGGCAAAGCGGGTGTTCGGCACCGCAAAGGTGGGTGACCGGGGACAGATTGTGATCCCCAAGGACGCCCGGGAGCTGTTTGGAATCCAGCCCGGGGACACCCTGCTGATTGTGGGAGAGGCCGGAACCGGCCTGATCATCTCCCGTCCGGAGGTTCTGAACGACCTGGCGTCGGAAATTTTGAGCAACGTGAAAAAAGAGGATCAGTAACTATGGATGAATTGTTGGAACTGTATGAAACCATGGGAATTTCCCCGGCGGTCTACGCCTACGGTGAACGGGTACTCACCCGCCTGAAGGAGCGTTTTGAGGCCATTGACCAGGTGTCTGAGTATAACCAGGCCAAGGTGGTCCGGGCCATGCAGAAGAACCGGGTGTCCGCCGCCTGCTTCGCCGCCACCACCGGCTACGGCTACGACGATTATGGCCGGGACAATCTGGAGCGGGTGTACGCCGACGTATTCCACACCGAGGCGGCCCTGGTTCGCCCCCAGATTACCTGCGGCACCCACGCTCTGACTGTCGCTCTCAGCGCCAACCTGCTTCCCGGGGACGAGCTGCTGTCTCCCGTGGGAATGCCCTACGATACCCTGCAGGAGGTCATCGGCATCCGTAAAAGTCCCTGCTCTCTGGCGGAATATGGCGTGACCTACAGCCAGGTGGACCTTCTAAGCGACGGCAGCTTTGATTACGAGGGCATCCGAAAAGCCATCAGCCCCAAGACCAAGCTGATTACCATTCAGCGCTCCAAGGGCTACGCCACCCGGCCTACCTTCTCTGTGGAGCAGATCGGGGAGCTGATTGCCTTCTGCAAGAGCGTCAAGCCCGACGTGCTGGTGATGGTGGACAACTGCTACGGCGAGTTTGTGGAGGCCAGAGAGCCCTCCGATGTGGGCGCCGACATGACCGTGGGCAGCCTGATCAAGAACCCCGGCGGCGGCCTCGCCCCCATCGGCGGCTATATCTGCGGCACCAAGGCCTGCGTGGACCGGTGCGCCTACCGGCTCTCCGCTCCCGGCCTGGGCCAGGAAGTGGGCGCCAACCTGGGCCTGATGCCCGCCCTGTACCAGGGCTTCTTCCTGGCCCCCACGGTGGTGGCCGGTGCGGAAAAAGGTGCCATTTTTGCCGCCAGCCTGTATGAACCGCTGGGCTTCCGGTGTGTTCCCGGGGCCGAGGAGGACCGCCACGACATCATCCAGGCGGTGGAGCTGGGCAGTGAAGAGGGTATGGTGGCCTTCTGCAAGGGCATTCAGGCTGCCGCACCGGTGGATTCCTTCGCCACCCCCTACCCCTCGGATATGCCGGGCTACAGTGACAAGGTGATTATGGCGGCAGGCGCTTTCGTCCAGGGGAGCTCCATCGAGCTGTCCGCCGACGGTCCCATCCGTCCGCCCTATGCGGTGTATTTCCAGGGCGGTCTGACCTGGTACCATGCCAAGCTGGGTATCCTGATGAGCCTGCAGAAGCTGGTGGATGCCAGTCTGGTGACGCTGTAGCGGAGGGAGCGGGAATCTATGAGTTGGTTTTGGTTTTCCATCATTGCCCTGCTGTGCTGGTCCGGGTCCGACTTCTTCTCCAAAATTGGCTGCCGGGACCCCAAGGACAAGTACAGTCAGTTCAAAATGGTTATGGCGGTGGGCCTGGTCATGGGCCTGCACGCTGCCTATGAGATTTTTGTGGGCGGCACGGAGATTTCCTGGAACGTCATTCTCACCTATCTGCCGGTGAGCCTGCTGTACATCGGCTCCATGACATTGGGCTATGTGGGGCTGCGCTACATTGAGCTGTCCATCTCGTCGCCCATCTGCAACGCCTCCGGCGCTCTGGTTGCCATCATCGCCATTGTCAGCGGAACAGCAGAGGTTATGGAAGCCCCCCAATATCTGGCCATCGCCCTGGCCTGCGCCGGTGTCATCGGGCTGGGCTTCGTGGAGGCGAATGAGGACGACGCCCTCCGGGCCGCCCGGCAGGAGGCCTCCAACTACAAGTACGCCAAATCCTGGCTTGCCCTGGCCCTGCCGGTGGCCTACTGTATGCTGGATGCCGCCGGCACCTTCGCCGATGATCTGGTGCTGGAAACTCTGAACGAGGACTCTGCCAACGCAGCCTATGAGCTGACCTTCCTGGCGGCGGGCATCGTCTGCTTTGTGTATACGGTGCTGATCAAGAAGCAGCCCCTGGTCCCCAAGATGGAGGCCCCCAAATATGTGGGCGCTGTTTTCGAGACTGCCGGACAGTTTGCCTACATCTATGCCCTGGCCAGCGGGGAATCCGCCCTGGCGGCCCCCATTATCTCCTCCTACTGCATGGCATCGGTGCTGTGGAGCCGTCTGTTCCTGAAGGAGAAGCTGAGCTGGAAGCATTATGCCTGCATTTTCGTCACCTTCGCCGGAATCCTGATTATGGGAATCTACGATATGTAACAAAAATCTCCCGCCGGACGCACTCTGCGCAACCGGCGGGGAATCTGTCTTTCCGAAAGGTCTGTGGAAAAGAAAAAACCAGACACCCAAAAGGGTATCTGGTTTTTGGTACGCCGAAAGGGACTCGAACCCCCGACCTACTGATTCGTAGTCAGTCACTCTATCCAACTGAGCTATCGGCGCATAGGCACTCCACTCAAGTGCCAAAATATAGTAGCACACATTCCCGAAAAAAGCAAGTACTTTTTTCGCTTTCTCGGGATATATTTTTCCCGGTCTGTCCTGCCTTGACAGGGGATTGGTGGGTATTGTACAATGGCGGTATCGAAGGAGGGGACTTTTTGGAACCCATTGTCATACTGTCCCGGCTGCCGGAAGCCCTGCTTCCTTGGTACGCCGAACATCGCCGGGCGCTCCCCTGGCGGGAAACCCGGGAGCCTTACCGAATCTGGCTTTCCGAAATCATGCTCCAGCAAACCCGGGTGGAGGCTGTGAAGGGCTACTATTCCCGGTTTCTCCAGGCTCTGCCCACCGTGGAAGCCCTGGCGGCCTGTCCGGACGATCAGCTTCACAAGCTCTGGGAGGGGCTGGGCTACTACAGCCGGGTGCGGAATCTGAAGAAGGCCGCAGGCGTGCTGGTGTCCGATTACGGCGGGATTTTTCCCCGGAGCTACGAGCAGGTCCTTGCCCTGCCGGGAATCGGGGCATATACCGCCGGCGCCATCTGCTCTATCGCCTTTGATCTTCCCACCCCGGCGGTGGACGGAAATGTGCTGCGGGTCGTTTCCCGCCTGACAGACGACCCCTCCCCCATCGATCTGCCTGCCACCAGGACCCGGGTCCGGGATCTTCTGGCGCAGGTCTATCCCCCCCCGGCCGGGGATTTTACCCAGGCCCTGATGGAGCTGGGAGCAACCCTGTGCGGCCCAAACCGGAAACCCCAGTGCGGGGAATGCCCCTGCCGAAGCTTCTGCCTTGCCTTTCGGAACGGCACCGCGGAGTCGCTCCCGGTGAAAGCACCGAAAAAGGACAAGCGCCGGGAGGATCGGACGGTGTTTGTCTTTTCCTGTGACGGCCGCTACGCCCTGGAGCGCCGTCCGGAGCACGGGCTGCTGGCCGGGCTGTGGCAGTTTCCCAACGTTGCGGGACATCTGGATACCCGGCAGGCGCTGACCCAGGTGGAAGCCATGGGACTTCACCCGGTGGAACTGCTGCGGGAAGTGTCCCGGAAGCACATTTTTACCCACATTCAATGGAATATGCGGGGCATATACCTGGAGGTCGCCCGCCCGGAGGGCGGATTTCAGTGGTTCACCCCGGAAGAAATTCAAACGCAGGCGGCGCTGCCCACAGCCTTCCGCCTGTTCTGGGAGGAGGTTCAAAATGTTTGACTATCATATGCATTCCCGGGTGTCCTTTGACGGCCACGACACCGGCCTGGCTCTGGCGCAGGCAGCCCAGGCCGCTGGACTGCAGGAAATCTGCTTCACCGACCATGTGGACTACGACCCTCTGGGACATATGCCCAACATGGCCTTCGACACGGCGGCCTACAGCGCGGAATACGACGGTCTCTCCCTGCCGGGGCTGAAAATCCGCCGGGGCATGGAGTTCGGCCTGCTGCCGGACAACCAGGACCAGTTCCGCCGGGACCTGGCGCGGCGGAACTTTGATTTTGTGCTGGGCTCCATCCATTTCGTAGATGGCCTGGACGTGTACTTCCAGGAATTCTGGGAGGGCAAATCTGTGTTCGAGGCAGAGCGGCGGTACCTGGAGCAGACGCTGGCCTGCGTCCAGGTTCACGACCAGTTTGATGTGCTGGCCCACCTGACCTACATCGCCAAGACCTCCGCCCACCCCGCCCCCAGGCCGGTCCCCTATGACCAGCACTGGGAAATTGTGGACGAGATTCTCCGGATTCTGGTTCAAAAGGGAAAGGGGCTGGAAATGAACACCAGCGGCGTGGACCGGTGCGGGGGATTTCTCCCCACTGCCGACTATTTCCGCCGTTTCCGGGAACTGGGCGGGGAGATTGTCACCGTGGGCACCGACTCCCACCGGTGCGACCGGGTTGGGCAGTACGCCCGGGAAGCCTGTGACATTCTGAAGGACATATTCGGATATGTATGCACCTTCGAAAACCGTCAACCGATTTTTCATAAAGTGTAACGAAATGGCCGCCGGATGATTCCGGCGGCCTTTTGTTATTTGGTCTTGGGAAGGGCGCGGCTCTCCCGGCTCTGACAGGTAAAGCAGAGGATCTGCCGGATTTTCCCCAGTTCTGCCAGCATAGCCATGGCTGCCTTCAGCCGCTCGTCATCGAAACGAACCAGCGCATCGTCCAGAACCAGCGGAGCCTGGGGCGTGAGCTCCTCCGCCACCGCCAGCCGCAGGGCCAGGTACAGCTGGTCCAGGGTGCCCTCACTGCGCCACAGGCTGTCGGACAGGGTATCCTCTCCCTCCGCCCGGGTCTGCAGAGAAAAATCGTCGCACATTACCACGCTCTGGTACCGGCCGCCGGTCATCCGGGACAGGAATGCCTGGGCGCGCTTGGTAATCCGGGGCGCAAACCGGCGCTGCATCTCCGCCTGGGCCCGGGACAGGGTCTCCATGGCAATAACCAGGGCGGTATACACATCTTCCAGCCGGGTAATCCGCTGCTTCTTCTGCTCCAGCTGCCGGGACAGGGTCTCCTTATCTCCCAGGGCGTCCATCCGGCCCTGGTACTGCCCCAGTCGGTTCTGCAGCCGCTGCTGCTCCATGGCGCACTCCGTAAGCAGCCGGGTGGTATCTGCCTCGGACTGGGTCAGGTTATCCGGCATAGAAGGCTTTTCCACCGGCTTCACCAGGGCCTGCAGGTCATCGTGGTGGGCTCTGGCCCGGGCGGCTTCCCGCCTTGCGGTATAGCAGGCCTCCCAATTGGATGCCATTTCCTGCCAGTACTCCAGCAGCGCATCCGGCTCCTGGTCGCCGCACAGGGCATCCCGCCGGTTGCGCATGACCATCAGCCGCACTTCCACATCCCCGCTCAGCTCCTTGTACTCCCGGAGCACCTCATCATACTGCTCCACCTCGGCCTCGTAGGTGTCTACCGGGTCCGCCCAGTGGGTGTAGTTGCCGTTTTCATAGCGTTCCAGCATGGCTTTCTTCTGTTTGCCCAGGGACACCCATTCCACAATGCCCCAGATCATAGCTCCCAGGCCCGCCACGCCGGCCACGCCGGCAAAGAGATAGGCCGTCAGGTATCCCAGCAGCGCCGCCGCCAGCAGTCCGAATGCACCCACGCTCAGCAGCACTTTGGGCAGCTTGCTCCCCAGCAGAGCGGCGTACGCTTCCCCATCCTTGGCTGCCATCCGCCGGGCTTCCTCCGGGGTCATGTTGGTGAAGGGATAGGACAGCTTGGGCTTCTGCGGCTCCGGAGGCAGTGCCTTGTACTCTGCCTGAATGGCGTTCCACTCCTCCCGGAAGCTCTTCATCTCCCGCAGCTTCTGCTCCGACTCTTCCTTGGGGGGCTGGGACTGACACACAGACTCCCAATGCTCCAGCTGCTGCTCCGCCTGCGCCAGGGTCTCCCCCGCCTGCGCCAGCCGCCGGGCGTTTTCCTGGGCAGCGTCGTAGGCCAGCGCCTGCTGATGGTTATACAGCTGGGACAGCCAGTTCTTGACCTCGTCAATGCGCATTTTCGTCTTCTGGCATTTGGTATTGAGGGTTTCCCACTCTGCCAGGGTCTGCTCCAGCTGGTCCCGCTCCGCCTCCGCCTGAGGCAGAAGACCCGTGCGGTTGTAGCGGCACTGGTTCTTCAGTTCCTTCAGCTGCACTGCCAGCCGGTCTGCGGCGCTGTTTTCATCCCCTGTGGTCACCAGGGCGGTGAGCCGCCGGCGAAGAGACTCGTCCTGGGTCACCGGCAGGGCAGACTGGCGTATAAAGCCTGCCCGGCGGAACACAGACTGCTCCACTCCCAGCAGCAGCTGGCCGCAGTTATTCTCGTTCAGTTCCTTTACGGGCACGCCGGAAGCGGTCTCATAGGCCCGGAACTCCCCCAGGGGAACCCGCTTGACCGTTTTGCGCTCGATGGTAATATCCCGTCCATTCCAGTTCAGGTCGATTCTGCCTGCCATGGGACTGCCGGACCAGGGAGCGTAGCGCTCCTTGTCCGCCAGAGCCGTTCTGGTGGATTTGGCCCGGGTGTCAATGCCGTAGAGCATGGCCATCAGAAAAGCGCACCAGGTGCTCTTGCCCCATTCATTGGGGGCGGTAATCACATTCAGCCCCGGCTCCAGGGTCAGCGTTTCATGCTCCAGCTTGCCGAAGGTCGCCGTCATTTTGTAGATTCTCATAAGGTGACCTCCCGTCCTTCCAGCAGCCTGCGGGAAATTTCCGCAGCCAGCTGAATACGCTCCGCCTGCTCCGGATTCAGCTCCTTAGCCTTGCGGAGCATATGGAAGTAAATCCCCTCCAGGGTATCCTCCCCGGCATCCGCCCACACATCCAGCGGCGGCTCCGTCCTGTCCAGCAGCTCCGCATTGGGATAGGCAGTCAGCGCCTTCCGCAGTTTGGGCAGGCTGACTTCCCCGCAGCCGGTGAGGGTAATCCGGAAAAAGTCCCGGCTGCCGCCGGCGGGCAGCGCTGCCTCCAGGGCAGCCTGGGGGTCCGCCTGAATATCCACCGTCAGCTCCCGGAAAGCAGGCATATCCAGCGTCACCGCCTGAATGTCCGGCTTGTCCTCCAGCGTAACGATGCACACGCCCTTCTCTCCGGTCTCATCCCAGCCTCTGCCCATGGGGCAGCCCGGCCAGGCACAGATTACCTCTCCGGCCCGGAAGGCTCCCGCCTTGTGCAGGTGCCCCAGGGCCAGGTAGTCCAGCCCGGATTTGCGCACCTGGGAGGCGGTAATGGGGTTATAGGGAGACTGGCTCTGGGTGGGGTCCCCATGCACCAGGCCGATCACATACTTGGCCTTCCGCTCCCCATGAAAATCCTGAAGCAGAGAGGGGCAGTCCATACCGGAAAAGCCCGCGCCGTAGACGCAGCAATCCAGACTCCCGATGATCACCGGCTCCATGGTCTTTCCGGTGAATACGGTCACATTATCCGGCCAGCGCTCCTCCACCCAGGGGCTTCCCGGTGCGCAGAAGTCATGGTTTCCCGGAGCCACCAGCACCGGCACGGCGCAGTCCTTCAGCGCGCGCTTCACCAGTTCCACCGTCTCCCGGGCTGCCTTTCCGTCAAAGATATCTCCCGCCAGAAGCACCAGGTCGCAGCCCTCCCGGCGGCACAGGTCCGCAATCTTCCCGGGAATGCGCCGCTGGGCCTGCTTCAGGAAGGCCCGCTGCTGGTCCGAAAAACCGGCAAAGGGGGAATCCAGATGCCAGTCTGCAGTGTGTAACAGTTTCAGTCCCATTCGTCCACTCTTTCCGCCTTACGGCATTTTCCAGTGTCGGTGTCCAGAGTAAAGAGCACCGCTTCCATTTTGGTTGGTCCCTCCGCCCAGCGATACCGCTCCGGGATGTCTCCCCGGAATCGGTTGATGGACAGCTCCGGCCGGATTCCCAGCACGCTGTCCCGGGGGCCGGTCATACCCAGGTCCGTAACATAGCCCGTGCCCTTGGGCAGAACCCGGGCATCCGCCGTGGGAACGTGGGTGTGGGTGCCCCAGACGGCGCTGACCCGGCCATCCAGCAGGTAGCCCATGGCCAGCTTTTCCGACGTGGCCTCGGCGTGCATCTCCACCAGAATAATCTTGGCTTCCACCTGTTTCAGGATTTTCTCCACCCCCAGGAAGGGGTTGTCCGGGCCATAGTCCAGGTTGCACCGGCCAATCAGGTCAATCACCGCCACCGGCCCGGCGCCGGTTTCATACACGCCCCAGCCTCGGCCGGGAACCTGGGGTGCATAGTTGGCGGGCCGGAGAATCCGGGAGCAGTCGTCCAGGTAGGGCACGATCTCCCGCTTGTTCCAGGTGTGGTTTCCCAGGGTAATCACATCCGCCCCGGCATCCAGGATATCCTCCGCCTGGTCCGGGGTAATGCCAACCACGGCGGAATTTTCCCCGTTGACCACCACAAAGTCTGCCCGAAGCCTGCGCCGCAGCTGCCGCAGGTTCCGCCGCACCCGCTCCAGACCGGGTGTGCCAACCACATCTCCCACTGCCAGCACACGAAACTCCATACCTCGTCCTCCGTCTGATAATTTCTCCAATTATATAACAGAATTCCCAGTTTCGCAAGGGTTAGACAGGATTATCCTCCGGAAAATGAATTTTTTAACCAATGACTCCCGCATCCGAAAATGCGGGAGCCTGAATTATCTGACAGATTTGGCATATTCCGAGGGGGTGATGCCGAACTTTTCCTTGAATTGCCGGGAAAAATGGTGCACCGTGGAGTATTGCAGCGCCGCAGCGATTTCCGTGAAATTCAGGTGATTTTCCCGGATCATCTGCTTGCTCTCCTGGAGCTTGATCCGGCGGATATACTCCCCGGGGGAAATCTGAAGGTTCTTGTGGAACAAGGCCGTCAGATAGCTGGGGCTCACATCCACCTGCCGGGCCACCAGCGGTACGGAAAGCTTCTCCCGGATGTGGGCGCTGATGTACTGCTGCGCCCGGCGGATGATCTCGTTCTCCGAGTGGACGGCATTGGAGGTCTGAAGCTTTCCGCCCTTGGGAGACACGGTTTCCCGCAGAAGCAGAATCAGAATCAGGTTCAGCTCTGACAGCAGGATATCATTGGTAAAGGGGTCCGGCTTTTCCTGTTCCCGGAGCATATATTTCAATATCCCCACCACATTCTGGGGCGCGGTAAATTTCCGGTTCAGCAGCGGAGTCAGATCCGCATCGCTGACGTCAAAAGACAGCGTCACATACCGGGGGGCCACACCGATCTGGGCATACTGCATATGCCACTGGTTCGGACCGTAGATCACCAGGTCCCCCTGCTTCAGCAGCAAGTCCTGTCCATCCGCCACGGAATGGAGCTCTCCCTGGTCCACATAGGTCAGCTCCGCCATGGGATGGGACTCCCCGGGAAAGACAAAGCCCTGCTCCTTCTCCTGATAGAAGAAGGTATAGATGCACTCCACCCGCAGCCGGTGGTCCAATCGCAGGCTGTCCAGGCTCCGTTCTCCCACCAGCTTGGGAGGCTGAGAGAAAAAGAGCTTTGCGCTGGCCTCTCCCATGAAAGCGCTCAGGCCGAACAGCACACCCGCCCGGACGCAGACCGGCTTGTCCAGATAAAAATGCTGAAAGTTCTGCCCGTCCTGGCTTACTGACAGCACGCCCATTCCGCCGCTGCAGGCAATCCAGGTATCGCAGGAAGCCTGATACAGCTCCCGCGCCTCCTGGGACAGATTCCACACATCCGGAGGGGAATCGTAGGTTCTGTCCCGCTGGCTGCGCTCCGGGGGGACCGTACCGAACCCCTGAAAGGATACTTGATTCAAATTTCGGATCATTCCCTCTCCCCTCCAAACAAAAAAATAACATACGTCACCCAGGTGACGTATGTTATTATACCGAAAAAAATCGAAAATGGCAAATACTTTCGAAAAAAATATTCTTCTACCCGTTCAGCGCTGGTACTCAAAGGCAAAGTCGTAGATATCCACCGTATCCCCGTCCTGGATGCCCATCTCCTCCAGCCAGGCGAACAGTCCGGATTTGCGCAGCTGCTGGTCGAAATAGTTCCGGGACTCATAGTCCTCGAAGTTGATATTCTGCACCAGCCGCTCCAGCCAGGTTCCGCTCACCAGCCAGGTGCTGCCGTAGTGCTCCACCTCGAAAGCGGAGGGGTCAGCGGGAGCCTGGATGACCTCCACATACTCCGGCTCATAGATGGTCACCGGAGGCAGAGTCCGCAGTCTTTCCGCCACCGCCTGCATGAGACGCTTTGTTCCCTGGGTCGTGCCGGCGCTGATTTCATAGAGCTCACAGCCCGCTTCCTCCACGGCCTTGCCCAAGCGCTCCAGATTGTCCGAATCCGGAGGCAGCAGGTCAATTTTGTTTGCCGCCACAATCATGGGACGGCTGCTCAGGTCCACGCTGTAGTTTTTCAGTTCGGCGCAGATGGCGTGAAAATCCTCCACCGGGTCCCGGCCCTCACTGCCGGAGACGTCCACCACATGGACCAGCAGCCGGCACCGATCGATGTGGCGCAGGAAGTCATGGCCCAATCCGGCCCCCTCTGCCGCGCCCTCGATGATGCCGGGGATGTCCGCCATGACGAAGGAGACCCCCTCCTCCACATAGATCACTCCCAGATTGGGGAACAGGGTGGTAAAGTGGTAGTTGGCGATTTTGGGGCGGGCATTGGAGGTAACGCTGAGCAGGGTGGATTTTCCCACGTTGGGGAAGCCCACCAGCCCCACGTCCGCCAGCAGCTTCAGCTCCAGGACAATGTCCCGCTCCTGGCCCTTCAGCCCCGCCTTGGCAAACCGGGGGACCTGACGGGTGGGGGTTGCATAGTGGGCATTGCCCCAGCCGCCCCGGCCGCCCCGGGCAATCACATAATCCTCTCCGGTGGACATATCCACAATGATCTGGTTGGACGCCCCGTCCCGGACCACGGTGCCCCGGGGCACCTCAACCACCAGATTTTCTCCCCGTTTTCCGGCCATATTCCGGCCCTGTCCGTTGGCGCCCGGCTGGGCAGCGTATTTGCGCTTATAGCGGAAGTCCAGCAGGGTGGACAGGTTGTCATTGACCCGCAGGATGACACTGCCGCCGTGTCCGCCGTCCCCCCCGTCGGGGCCGCCGGAGGCCACATACTTCTCCCGGTGGAACGCCACCGCACCGTCGCCGCCCCGGCCTCCGATGACGGTGATGCGCACTTTATCTACAAACATAACCATACCTCCTTGGGTAGCAGAACCATCTTACAGACCGCACAACACTGCCCGCAGGCAGTGCTTTGCGCTCCATAGGATTTCAGAAAATACAATGTTTTATTAAAAAAGCTGCCGCAGATTCTGTGCGGCAGCTTTTCGGCTTTATACGCAATTACTGCTCAGCGTAGACGGAGCACTGACGGCGATCCTTGCCCATGCGCTCGAACTTGACGGTACCGTCAACCAGAGCAAACAGGGTGTCATCCTTGCCGATGCCAACATTGACACCGGGATGGATGTGGGTGCCTCTCTGGCGGACCAGAATGTTGCCGGCCAGGACGAACTGACCGTCAGCACGCTTGACACCCAGACGCTTGGACTCGGAGTCACGGCCGTTCTTGGTGGAACCGCCGCCCTTGTGGTGAGCGAAGAACTGAATACCAATCTTCAGCATGATGTTACACCTCCAAAACTTCGATATAATCAGGATATTCATCC
>CALXFW010000044.1 GCA_944387685.1 uncultured Oscillospiraceae bacterium | reverse complement strand
CCGGGTCCACGTTGATATAGGGATCCAGCTTCTGGGCCGCCACCTTCAGCCCCCGGGCCTTCAGCAGACGGCCCAGAGACGCCGCTGTGATGCCTTTGCCCAGGCCGGACACCACGCCGCCGGTCACAAAAATATACTTGCTCATACCTTTCGCCCTTTCCTTATTCCACCGTAACGGATTTTGCCAGATTCTTGGGTTTGTCAATGTCGCAGCCGTTTTCCTTCGCCACATAGTAAGCCAGCAGCTGCAAAGGGATAATCTCCACGCAGGCACTCAGCAGGGTATCCACCCGGGGCACATAGAGCATATCGTCCGCTACAGACAGGACGGTCTGGTTGCCCCGCTCCGCCACCGCCAGGACCTCCGCCCCCCGGGCTATGACCTCCACGATGTTGCTCAGGGTTTTCTCCATCACTGCCGGATTGCAGCACAGGGCGACCACCGGCTGCCCCTCATGAATCAGGGCGATGGTTCCGTGCTTCAGCTCCCCTGCGGCGTAGGACTCGGCGTGGATATAGGAAATCTCCTTCATCTTCAGCGCCCCTTCCAGGGCAACGGCATAGTCCGTATTGCGGCCAATGAAGAACAGGGAATCCGCCTTATGATATTTCTTTGCCAGTTTGGGAATCCGGGGATTCATATCCAGCGCCAGCTGCATCCGCCTGGGAAGGCTCCTCAGTTCGCCCACCAGCCTGTGATACTGGTCTGCTTTCAAAGTGCCCCGGAGCTTCCCGGCATACAGGGCAAACAGATACAGCACCAGCAGCTGGGTGGTATAGCCCTTTGTGGTGGCCACAGCGATTTCCGGCCCCGCCCAGGTGTACAGCGTACAATCCGCCAGCTTGGCAATGGTGCTGCCCACCACATTGACAATGGCCAGAATCTGTGCTCCCCGGTTCCGGCATTCCTTCATGGCAGCAATGGTGTCCGCCGTCTCCCCGGACTGGGAGAGCACAATCAGCAGCGTGTGTTCATCCACCAGCGGGTCGGCGTAGCGCAGTTCGCTGGCCAGTTCCAGCTGGACCGGAATGCGGCACAGCTTTTCTATGGTATATTTTCCCGCACATCCGGCATAATATGCCGAACCACAGGCGGTAATCATAATTTTCTGAATTTTACCCCAGTCCAGAGTCAGATTCTCCAGCACAACCTCCCCGGACTGGATTCTGGGGGCCAGGGTGGCCTTGGCCGCCCGGGGCTGCTCCATGATCTCCTTGAGCATGAAGTGGGCATATCCCCCCTTTTCCGCCGCCTGGATATCCCAGGTAATCCGGCTGATGGGTTTGGGAATCTCCCGCCCTGCGCAGTCGTATACCTGAACCCCCTCCGGTGTCAGTTCCGCGAATTCCCCGTCCTCCAGGTAAATCACGTTCCGGGTGTAGGCAACCATGGCGGTGACATCCGAGGCAAAGTAGGTCTCCCCAATGCCCAAGCCCACAATCAGAGGGCTTGCCTCCCGCATTACGAAAATCCGTCCGGGCTCATTGGCACAGACGATGCCCAAAGCATAGGAGCCTCGGAGGCGATTGGCAGCCTTCATCACCGCCTGCTTGAAGTCCCCTCCATAGTACATCTCCACCAGGTGGACAATCACCTCGGTATCGGTTTCGCTCTCAAAGCGATACCCCTTCTGGGTCAGTTCCCGGCGCAGCTCCACATAATTCTCTATGATGCCATTGTGGACCACGGCAAACCGGCCGTCATTGCTGGTATGGGGGTGGGCATTGGTATCCGTGGGGGCGCCATGGGTGGCCCAACGGGTGTGTCCAATTCCCGTGGTTCCCGGAATGCCCTGTCCGTCCCCCGTTTTTTCGCACAGATTGGCAATTCTTCCGGTGACCTTGCGGATGTGGATGGTGTTTCCCTCCACCACCGCAATTCCCGCAGAGTCATAGCCCCGGTATTCCAGCTTTTTCAGCCCCTCCAGCAGAAGCGGCGCAGCATTCTGGCTTCCTGTATAGCCCACGATTCCACACATAGGTTACCTCCCAGTTCCGGTCTTTCCTGCAAAATCAGGAAAATTATATGGATAAATACAAAGAAAAAGTTCAAAAAGATAAATTCAACCGTAAAAAGGCATCAAAAAAATGCACCCCCGGGAACAGCAGCCTCTGGCTGCTGTTCCCTCAGATGCCGATATCTGGTTTTATTCCCACTCCACCGTGGCAGGGGGCTTGCTGGTGATGTCATAAACCACACGGCTGACACCCGGTACCTCGTTGGTAATCCGGCTGCTGGAACGCTCCAGCACCTCGAAAGGCAGCCGGGTCCATTCGGCGGTCATGAAGTCGTCGGTGGTCACCGCCCGCAGGGCGATGGTCCGGCCATAGGTCCGGGCGTCACCCATCACGCCAACGCTGCGCACGTCGGTGAGGACGGCAAAATACTGGTTGGAGACAGCGCCTGCCTTCTCCAGCTCCTCCCGGAAAATGGCGTCTGCATCCCGCAGCAGCTCCAGCTTTTCCCAGGTGATCTCGCCAATGATGCGGACCGCCAAGCCGGGGCCGGGGAAAGGCTGCCGCCAGACCAGTTCGTGGGGAATGCCCAGCTGGGTGCCCACCTCCCGGACCTCGTCTTTGAACAGGTCCCGCAGAGGCTCCAGAATTTCGTCAAAATCGATGACATCCGGCAGGCCGCCCACATTGTGGTGGCTCTTGATGGTGGAGGCATCCCCCGCGCCGCTCTCAATCACGTCGGGGTAGATGGTTCCCTGGACCAGCACGTTGACCTTGCCGATCTTCTTGGCCTCCTCTTCAAATACCCGGATGAACTCCTCACCGATGATCTTGCGCTTGCGCTCCGGCTCGGTTACGCCGGCAAGCTTATTGAGGAACCGCTCCTGGGCGTTGACCCGGATCAGATTCATGTCGAACTGTCCCCGGAAGGTCTGCTCCACGAAATCCCCTTCGTTTTTGCGCAGCAGACCATGGTCCACAAACACGCAGGTCAGATTCTTGCCGATGGCCTTGTGCAGCAGCACCGCCGCCACAGAGGAATCCACACCGCCGGACAGGGCCAGCAGGACCTTCTTCCCCGCCAGGGTTTCCCTGTATTTGGCGATGGACTGCTCCACAAAGCCCTCCATCTTCCACTCGCCCTTGCAGCCGCAGACATCGAACAGGAAGTTGCGGAGCATCTGCTTGCCGTACTGGGTGTGGGTGACCTCCGGATGGAACTGCACCGCATAGAGTTTCCGGCTTTCATCGCACATGGCCGCGCAGGGACATTTGTCCGTGTAGGCCATGATCTGGAACTGAGCGGGAGGTTCGGCAATGTAGTCGGTGTGGCTCATCCAACAGACACTGGACTCCGGCACAT
>CALXFW010000043.1 GCA_944387685.1 uncultured Oscillospiraceae bacterium | reverse complement strand
CCCAGCTCCGCCTTGATGATGTCGGTCAGACGGGCCGCCAGTCCGCCCAGCTGGGCATGGCCGAAGCCATCGGTGCCGGAGGTCTTGGCCTCGGAGACGAAGGTGCCGTCGGCGTAGTGGATGCCCTCGGACACCGCCACCAGGCAGTTCTTCTTCTCAGCGTATACCCGCTTCACATCGGCAATGAACTGATCCATGCTGAAGTCCACCTCAGGCAGGTACACCAGGTCGGGGCCGTCGCCCTTCACGTTGCCCAGAGCGGCAGCGGCGGTCAGCCAGCCGGCGTGACGGCCCATGCACTCCACCACGGTAACCATACCGGTATCGTACACCTGGCTGTCCCGGCTGACTTCCATGAAGGAAGTGGCGATGTACTTGGCGGCGGAAGCAAAACCCGGGCAGTGGTCGGTGCCCGCCAGGTCGTTGTCAATGGTCTTGGGCACACCCATGACCCGGCACTCATAGCCAACCCGGTTCATGTACTTGGAAATCTTGTTGCAGGTGTCCATGGAGTCGTTGCCGCCGTTGTAGAAGAAGTAGCGGACATTGTACTTCTTGAAGATCTCCAGAATCCGCTTGTAGTCGGTGTCGTCCACATCGGGGTCGGCAATCTTATAGCGGCAGGAGCCCAGGGCGGAAGAGGGGGTGTGGAGCATATTCTCCAGCTCGGCGGGGTCTTCCTCATCCATAATCATCAGCTGGTCGTTGAGCACGCCCTTGATGCCGTGGTAGGCGCCGTAAACCTTCGTAATGCTGGGATTGTCCAAACCGGCCTTGATTACGCCATAGGCAGAGCAGTTGATGACGGAAGAAGGACCGCCGGACTGGCCGATAATCAGAGAGCCAACAAGGGTCTTTTCAGACATAATATCGTTACCTCCAAATAATAAAGTGCATCATTTTTCTCAGACCTGGGCGGGAAAAGCCCCCCTTTTCGGTCTGTCCCATGAATTATAGCACGCATATTTGCAAATGGCAAATATTTTTATTGAAAAACAGAAAAAATGTGCTATAATGGTAGCGAAAAAAATGCGGACGCCTGTCTGCTATTTAAGAAAGGATTGATTCCAATGGCTCTTGTAACCACTACTGAGATGTTCAAGAAGGCCTACGACGGCGGCTACGCCATCGGCGCTTTCAATGTCAACAACATGGAAATCGTCCAGGCCATCACCGAGGCCTGCCGGGAGGAGAAGGCTCCTGTGATCCTGCAGGTGTCCAAGGGCGCCCGTGCCTATGCCAACCACACCTACCTGGTGAAGCTGGTGGAGGCCGCTGTAATCGAGTGCCCCGAAATTCCCATCTGCCTGCACCTGGACCACGGCGACAGCTTTGAGACCTGCAAGTCCTGCATCGACGGCGGCTTCACCTCCGTCATGATCGACGCCAGCTCCAAGCCCTTCGCAGAGAACATCGCCATCACCAAGCAGGTTGTGGAGTACGCCCACGACCACGGTGTTGTGGTCGAGGCCGAGCTGGGCGCCCTGGCCGGCGTGGAAGATGAAGTGAACGTCTCCGCTGAGAACTCCCACTACACCCGTCCCGAGGAAGTGGAGGAATTCGTGTCCAAGACCGGCTGCGACTCCCTGGCCATTGCCATCGGCACTTCCCACGGCGCTTACAAGTTCAAGCCCGGCACCAAGCCCCAGCTGCGCTTCGACATTCTGGAGGAAGTCATCAAGCGTCTGCCCGGCTTCCCCATCGTGCTGCACGGCTCCTCTTCCGTGCCCCAGGAGTACGTAGAGATGGTCAACACCTACGGCGGCGCTATGCCCGGCGCCATCGGCGTGCCTGAGGATCAGCTGCGTCACGCTGCCGAGCTGGCCGTGTGCAAGATCAACATCGACTCCGACCTGCGTCTGGCCATGACCGGCACCATCCGGAAGTTCTTTGCCGAGCATCCCGACAAGTTTGACCCCCGTGAGTACCTGAAGCCCGCCCGCGCCAACATCAAGGAACTGGTTCGCCACAAGCTGGTGGACGTTCTGGGCTGCGCCGGCAAGGCCTGATTTTCTCAGAGAATTTCCCATTCGCAATACACTGGCCGCCCCGGATTTCCGGGGCGGCTTGTTGTTTTCCTCCCGGAATCTCCGTTTTTGCTCTTATTCCTCAAATTTTGAAAGGGGACCCGATTGCCAGCGGGTTCAACCTGTGATAAAATGGAATCGAAGGTATCCGGCAATCCGCAGCAGATGCCCCGAAGTCACGGATGGGGGCATGGGAAAGCAGCAGCCATTGGGTCTTAGAAAGAAAGAGGGGTATTATGAATCGAACGGATTCCGATTTGGAAAAGGGGAGAAAAGCGTTCTCTCTGTCCCGGCTGAAGCGCAGACTGATTCTCACACTGGTCTTCTGCATTTTCCTTGCGGCGCTTTTGGGCTGGGTCTGGTTTGCCGGCCGCAGTCAGGCCAGCCGCAGCGCAGAGGAAGAAATCGCCAGGCTGAACGCCTACATCCAGGAACTGGTTGAAACACCGGTTGTGGTCACCCCGGTTTCACCGGAAATCAACCTGGCAGCCATTTACCAGGATATTCAGGATATCAGCGAGTTGTCCACCGTGGAATATTTGTTTACGGACGCCGCCAGATTTACGGATTCCAAGCAGTTCCGGGACTGGAACATTCCGTTCACGGAAAAATCCTTCATGCTGAAGTGGGACGGCTCCATCAAAGCAGGCATTGATCTTTCCTCCGTCACCCTCCAGGTGTCCGAGGACGACAAAACCATCACCGTTTCCATGCCCTCCGCCGCCATTCTCTCCTATGAAATTGACAATGACAGCGTGGAGGTCCTGGACGAGCAGAACAATTTGTTCAACAACATCACAATTAACGACAAAATCAAATTCGACGCCGCCACAGAGGAAGCCATGAAGGAGCGGGCCGTTGAAAACGGCATCCTGGAAAAGGCCCAAAAGAATGCCCAGGATATTCTTCTGCGGCTGCTGACCTCCTACCCCGCCATTGGGGACGGCTACACCATCACCTTTACGCAGACATAAGAAAACCGTTCCTGAATCCGCCGCACGGATTCAGGAACGGTTTTTGTTTCACGCTTGGTCCAGCTGCCGGTCCACCGCCTCCAGGGTGTTGCGCACCAGCACCTCCGGCTTGAGCCAGCGGCGGTAATAATCCTGGTTTGCCCGCTTCATGGAGCCAAGCAGTTCCGGGTCGGAAACCAGCCGGTCTACCGCGTCGATGCACCCCTGGGCTGTCTCAAAGGGCAGATAGTTTGTTCCGGGGGCAAAATCCCCCGGCACCTGGTAGTGGAACGTCTCGTTGACGATGGCCTTGGCCGCCGCCACATACTCCCCGGTTTTCCACCCGATGCTCTCGTACAGCCCCATGGTGCCGATGCAGATGTCGCAGCTGTGCAGCAGCTTCAGGTAGTGCATCCGCTCGGTGTACTGCTTGGGCACAATCAGCTCCGGGGCCAGGCTGCGGGCAACGGGCAGGTCGTTCAGTCCTCCGAAGAAGTGGTCCCCATACCGCTCCCGCAGGGTGCGGATGATGTGAATCCGGCTTTCGTCAATGGCCCGGCGCTCGGCGTTGTCCTCTGCCGACAGCCGGGGATCCTCCTCCCACAGCCGGGTAAGAAAGAGAATTTTTGCCGGGCCCTCCCTCCGGTCGGCGGTTCCCTCAAACACCGCCGGCTGAAAACACCGGTCCGGCGTCCGACCCTGGAGCCGCTTGCCGAAATGCTTCCAAAGGGGCTCGTTGATGGGGTTCTTCGGATGGGTCACATGGTAATTGAATCCCAAGGGAAACAGCTTATCCGCAAACTCCGGGAACAGCGCCTGATTCTTCTCTGGGGAAAAGCTGCGCTTGAAGCAGAAATCGCTGTGCGCCAGCCCCTCCCGGATGCCGTCAGGATTCTGGTAACCGTCCCACAGATCATAGAGAATCTGCTTTCCCCGGTAGGCGGCCATCATCACCGGCAGGCCGTGGAGGGGATGGGACTTATCCCCGCTGCGGTCCTCCAGCTCCACAGGAAAGCCCTGCTCCTTCAGAATCAGAAAACCGGTGATAATCTGGGAAAGATGGTGAATTTTCGAGGGGATTGTCACTCGGACCGGGTACACGGGCATTCTCCTTTCTCCTCCCAGGGGAAGGGCTTGCCTTTCAGCACAGACTGCTTCAGGTAACGGAAGGTTTCCTTCTCCCCCTGCTGGGCCAGCATTTCCAGCACATAGGCCAGCTCCCGCCGGGTCTGGGGGTGCATCAGCTCCCGCTCCCGGCTCTTTTCAAAATAACGCAGGGCGGAGTCATCCCGGTAGTTCTTGCCCTGGTAGGTCATGCAGGCCGCCCGCCGGTCCATCACCATCTCCACAAAATATTTCCGGGGCATGGGGATGGACTCATAGCAGCGGGTTTCCCGGTTCATGTCCGTCCAGTATTCATAGTGGTGCCGGTTGCGGCCCTTGTGGTGCATCCACGCTTCGCTGTAGCCCTTGGCTTCCCGCTCGGCGGCGTTGGGACTGCGGATTCCCTGATAATATTTGGCTCCCTCCCAGAATTCCGTGGGGGAGTATTTGGACAGGTCATGGGTCAGGCCCTGCCAGTACAATCCCACCCGGAAGCAGCCCTGGCACACCAGCCACCGGTGCTTGGTTATGGTCTTGAAATGCTGCCACGGCTTCATGGCACCGCCTCCCGTCTCCGCCTGATCTCGATCCCTTTATTATAGTCCCCTTTTCCCGGGAATGCAAGGGGGCGGGGTACTACCCCGCCCAATCTTATCCCTCGGATACCACAATTTCCGACACCTTCAGGCCGGGATTTCTCCGGCAGGTGAAGTCAATGGCCCAGAAGCTGCTGAACACCAGCAGGCTCCGGCCCCGGTAGTCCTCCAGCAGCTCCGCGTCGCTGCCCAGGTTCAGGTCCTGCAGGTCCCCGGGATACTCGTCAATCCGGCGAATTTCCTCGTAGGGCATCATTTCCATCCGCAGCTCCACGCCGTACTCGTTTTTCATCCGGTACTGGAACACATCCAGCTGTAGCGTGCCCACCACACCCACGATGACCTCCTCCATACCGGAGTTGGGCACCTTGAAAATCTGAATGGCGCCCTCCTGGGCAATCTGCTCCGTGCCCTTGACAAACTGCTTGCGCTTCATGGAGTCCTTGGCGGACACCCGGCAGAAATGCTCGGGAGCAAAGGTGGGGATGCCGGAGTAAGCGAACTTCTTCCCCGGCACGGTGATGGTGTCGCCGATGGAGAAAATGCCCGGGTCAAACACGCCGATCACGTCCCCGGCGTAGGCCTCTTCCACAATTTCCCGCTCCGCCGCCATCAGCTGCTGGGGCTGGGACAGGCGCATTTTCTTCTTGCCCTGGACGTGATAATACTCCGCGTCCCGCCGGAACTTGCCGGAGCAGATCCGCATAAATGCCAGCCGGTCCCGGTGGGCCTTGTTCATGTTTGCCTGAATCTTAAAGACAAAAGCAGAGAAGTCCGGATCAAAGGCATCAATCACGCCGCAGTCCGCCGTCCGGGACAGGGGAGGCGGCGTCAGCTTCAGGAACGCCTCCAGGAATGGCTCAATGCCGAAGTTGGTCAGGGCGGAGCCGAAGAACACCGGGGACAGCTGTCCGGCCCGGACCGCTCCCAGGTCCATCTCCCGTCCGGCAGAGAGCAGCTCCACATCCTCAATCAGCTGGCGGTGCTTTGCCTCCGAGTCCAGCAGCTGGGCCACCTGGGGATCATACAGATCCACCTCCTGCTTGTCCGCCCGCTTTTTGCCGGTGTTGCCGGAGAAGAACAGCAGCTCCGCCTTTTCCCGGTCATAGACACCCTGGAAATCCTTGCCGCAGCCGATGGGCCAGTTCATGGCGTAGGTTTCAATCCCCAGCTCCCGCTCCACTTCATCCAGCAGGTCGAAGGGGTCCTTGGTCTCCCGGTCCATTTTATTAATGAAGGTGAAGATGGGGATGTGCCGCATGGCGCAGACCTTGAACAGCTTCCGGGTCTGGGGCTCCACGCCCTTGGCGCCGTCAATCACCATCACCGCCGAGTCCGCCGCCATCAGGGTGCGGTAGGTATCCTCGGAGAAGTCCTGGTGGCCGGGGGTATCCAGAATGTTGATGCAGTAGCCGTTGTACTGGAACTGCATCACCGAAGAGGTAACGGAAATACCACGCTGCTTCTCAATCTCCATCCAGTCCGAAGTAGCGGCCCGGGAATTTTTCTTGCCCTTGACCACGCCTGCCTGGGCGATGGCGCCGCCGTAGAGCAGGAATTTTTCGGTCAGGGTGGTTTTACCGGCGTCGGGGTGGGAAATGATGGCAAAGGTCCGGCGGCGGCTGATTTCTTCCACAAGTTGTGACATAAATTTTAAACCCTCCAAAACATACATTCTTTCAGATCCGCAGGAGGGCCTACGTTGGACTGTGCATCTCCAGATTTCCTCCAAACAGCAAATTAACTTCAATCCGATTCAGTTTACCACAAATTGCGGACTGATACAAGATGAAAATCGGAAAATTTCTGGATATTCCGGCATTTCATTTCCGGTGTCCCGGATCCTTGGCAATAATCAGAGAAAAATATCCGGAGTTCTCCGGAATTTCCTCTGCACTGCGGTACACATGCTCCTGGGGCATGCCGCAGTTTTCCACCATGCACACATCCATGCCGGACTCCATCAGTTCCTTGCGCACCTGGGGCATCTTGGATCCGGCTTTCATCAGCACCTTCACACCGGGCATTTTCAGGGCCTCGGAAATGCCGTGAGAGGAGGGCACAATGTGCAGCATCTGGCT
>CALXFW010000042.1 GCA_944387685.1 uncultured Oscillospiraceae bacterium | reverse complement strand
GTGGGGTCGATGATGTAGAGCACCTCATACTTACCGGTGATCTTAGCCATGTTGATTGCACCTCCTTTTGGACTTTTGGCCCCCGGTCGCGCCGGGAGCAAGGATTGTCCGCATTCGCAGACCCGATTATTTTATCGGATTTTATTGGAATTGTCAAGAATTATTTCAGAAAATATTGGGATTTTCCGAAAAAGCGGCCTGCTTTTTTCGTTTTTGCCAAAGCCAGGGGCTTCCGCCCGACAAAAAATGGTTGCATTTTCCCTCGGGGTCTGCTATAATACCCTCACGAACGATGCAGGGTTCGTATATCGGTAATACAACGGCTTCCCAAGCCGTGAAGGCGGGTTCGATTCCCGTACCCTGCTCCACCAGGCAGGGCCTGGAGCCATTGCGCTCCGGGCCTTTTCCTTTTTCCGGGATTTCTGCCCGGTAACAAAGCTGCATCTAAAGTGTTGAATATATACAGGCAAGAAAGACCACTCTGCGGGGTGGCTTTTTCTTATCTGGAAGTAAGAGGAAGGGAGTCGAACCCATCTAAATGCAGATGTCCGGTGGACATCTGCTGCCGCCAGTGCAAACACTGGCGGCTACCTTACGTTTCCCCCCTCCGGGGGAAACGGCAATCGACTCCCGCCGGGTAGCACCCGGACCCAATGCGCTACGAACATTCCCTTTAACCCAAATTTTTGCCCGGTAACGCACCTGTTCCGCAAAACTGCACTTTTATCCCGGGCAGGGCTATGCCCTTTTCCTTTTTCACTTTTCACTGAAACACAGAAAACACCGCCGTCGGACGTTCCGGCGGCGGTATTTTCACAGTAAACAGAAAAGAGGAGAATCTATAGAAACAAAGGCAGGCGGCTCGCGGCTTCCGCTTGCTTCGTATCTATAAGATAACGGGAAAATATGTCGAAGGCATCAAAAACCCTGGAACAATTTGCTTCTAAATCGTAAACAAACTGTTTCCGCCTATTCCCCCTGGCTTAGATCCACCACCCGGTGGCAGATCCGCCGGGCCAGATGGTGGTTATGGGTCACCGCCAGAATGGCCATGTGCCGCTTTTGGGCCTCGGAAAGCACCACGTTCCAGATCTGGGCCTGGGTAATCACGTCCAGCATGGTGCTGATTTCGTCGCAGATCAGGTAGCGGCAGCCGCTCATCAGCGCCCGGGCCACGCAGAACCGCTGCAGTTCTCCCCCGGACAGTTCCCGGGGGAACCGGTCCAGCCAGGCCGGCTCAATGCCGAAGGCCCCCAGCACCTCTTCGTCCAGCTGTCCGCTCTCCTCCAGCACCTTCCGCAGCCGCCAGCGGGGATTGATGGCTTTCTCCGGGTGCTGGTAAATCAGCTGCACCGGGCACACCCCGGTTTTGGGCAGGGGGCTGCCGTCCAGCAGCACCTCTCCCCGAGTGGGCTTCAGGTACCCGGCCAGCAGCATGGCCAGGGTGGTTTTTCCGTAGCCGCTGGGGGCAAACAGAGCAACCCGCTCCCCCGGCTCCACCCGCAGATTCCGGTTTTCCAGAATCCAGGGCTCCCGGGGGCCGTAGCGGAAGGACAGATCTTTTGCTTCAAGCGCCATGGTAGCACCTCACTTCTCCGCCCCGGATGGTCCGTACCGGGGGCACCGCCTGTTCGCATTCCGGGGTTTTGTAGGGGCACCGGGGGGCGTACAGGCAGCCCTTGGGCAGATTTCCCGCATAGGGCTGGAATCCCGGCACCGGCTCAAACCCATTCTGGGGCAGGGCCCGCCACAGGGCCTGGCTGTAGGGATGGCGCAGGGCCTCCGGCCCGGTGCGGAAGTCCGCCGCCGGTGCGATCTCCACCGTGGTGCCGGCGTAGAACACCGCCACCCGGTCGGCAAAGGCAAAGGCCAGATCAATGTCGTGGGTAATGAGAATCACGCCCCGGCCCTCGTCCGCCAGGGTGCGGAACAGCTTCAGGGCTTCCATGGCCTGGTCCAGGCTCATGCCCGGGGTAGGCTCGTCGGCAATAATCAGCTGTGCGTCGGTGATCAGGGCGGTGGACACCAGCACCCGCCGGGCCATGCCTCCGGAGAGCTGGAAGGGGTAGAGCTGTTCCGTCTTTTCCGGCAGACCGAACCGGGCGAACAACTTTCTCCGTTTTTCCGTGGGACGGGGTTTGCGGTGGCCGTCGGCCTGCTTGCCCACCTTCATCAAGGGGTCCAAGTAGGCGATGGACTGGGGCACCAGGGCAATCTCCGTGCCCCGGAGCTGGGCCTGACGCTCCGGCGTCAGCTGGCTGCCCTTGTAGTGCAGATGACCGTGAACCGTGGCGTTGCCCGGCAGAATGCCCAGAATGGCCGAGGCCAGCAGGCTCTTGCCCGAGCCGGAGGACCCGGCAATGGCCACCACCTCTCCCGGCCGCACCGTCAGGTGCAGGTCAGAAATCACCTGCAGGTCGTGCTGCTCCAGGGCGTGGTCGTACATCCGGAAGGACACGGACAGATCATGGATTTCCAAAAGGCTTTCGTTTTTCGCTTCCATAGACGTCTCCTTACTCCTGGGCGCTGTAGGGGTCCAGGATCTTGCGCAGATTGTCTCCCAGCCGGTCAATCAGCAGCACAATGGCCACCAGAGTCAGTCCGGGGAACACCGCCGGCCACCACATTCCCGCAGACAGCCAGGTCATGCTCTCCGACAGGATGATGCCGATGGCGGGCTGCTCCGGGGGCAGTCCATAGCCCAGGAAGGAGATGGACGCCTCGTGCAAAATGGCGTGGGGAAACAGGAGAATCAGCCCCACAAAGAACTGGGGCACCAGATGGGGGAGCAGATGATGCAGCAGAATCCAGCTGCTGCTCTTGCCCAGCCGCCGGGACACCGCCACATACTGCTGGCCCCGCAGCTGCAGCACCTCCCCCCGGATCAGCCGGGCAAAACTGCACCAGTGGGTGCTGGCGATGCCCACCAGCAGGCCGATCAGGCCCCGGCCCAGGGCGAAGGAGATCAGCAGCACCAGAATGGTGTGGGGTACCCCCATCACCAGGTCAATGATCCAGTTGATAACGGCATCCACCCGTTTGGAGCCCACCGCCGCGGCAATGCCTACAAACACCGCCACCACCGCACTGATGCAGCTGGCGGCGATGCCCACGGTGAGGCTGACAGACAGGCCCTTGATGGTCCGCCAGAACAGGTCCCGGCCCAGGGTATCGGTGCCGAACAGATGCTCCCAGCTGGGGGGCTGCTTGGCGTTGAGGAAATCGGAGGCCACCGCCTCCTCCGGCACCAGCAGGCCCGCCAGGTACACCACGGCCAGCAGCGCCGCCATCACCAGGGTCAGAATCAGCACCCTGGTCCGTCGATTGAGTTTCTTCATTGGGACACCTCCCGGATCTGCGGGTCCACAATGCCGTAGAGCAGGTCGGCGATCATGTTGCCCACACAGACGAACAGGGCGGAAAACAAGGTGATGCCCAGAAGCAGCGGCACGTCGGAATTCAATCCCGCCGCCGCCACGGCGCTGCCCAGGCCGGGGTAGCTGAACACATTTTCCGCCAGCACCGAACCGCCGAACAGCTCAGCGAAGGAGGCGAATTGGAGCGTCAGGGCGGGCAGCAGGATGTTGCGCAGACCGTGACGCCGGAGGATGGTCCATCTGCCTTCCCCCCTGGCCCGGGCAAAGAGGACGTACTCACTGTTCATCACATCCGTCAGCTTCTGCCGGGTGTGCAGGGCAATGCTGGAAAAGGACATCAGGCTCAGGGTAATGGCGGGCAGGGCCAGATGGTGCAGCCGCTGCCAGATGGTCACGTCCGCCTCCAGCACCCCGATGGGGCTGGAAAAGCCCACCGGGAACCAGCCCAGGGTCACGGCAAAGATCAGCAGCAGCACCAGCCCCAGCCAGAAGGTGGGTACCGAGGACAGCAGGTAGCAGATTTTTTGGAGGATTTTATCCGGCCACCGGTCCCGGTACAGCCCCATGACGCACCCCAGGAAAAAGCCCAGCAGTCCGGAGAGCACCCAGGCGCAGGCCATCAGGGCCAGGGAATTGGCAAACCGCTCCCCGATGATGTCCGCCACCGGGCGGCGGTACAGGGCGGACTCTCCCCAGTCCCCTTTCAATAGATTGGTTATCCAGTTTACATACCGTTCAACCGGTGGGTCGTTCACCCCCCAGTATTCCTCCAGCGCCGCCCGGCGCTCCGGGGATACGGTGGTGCCCAGCTTCAGGATATACTGCTGCACCGGGTCCACCGGGGAGGCGCAGACCAGGGCAAAGGCGATGATGCTCACCGCCAGCAGCAGGGAAACAATCCGCAGCCCCTTGCGGATGAAAATGCGGCCCAGCCGCATTGCTGTCTGTTTCATTGTTTTCTCTCCTTGGCTTCCCCTGGGGAAGCCCCTTCAAAACCGCGGGAGGGCATACCCGGCGAAAACCGGGTATGCCCGCTTGTTCCTTATTCCTCCCAGGACCAGTTCTGCAGATTCTGAATCAGGGGGATGGAGTGGCCGTGGGGGTGAATCGGCTGCTCGCCGATGGACAGCCCGTCCCGGACAAAGTAGATGTGATCCAGATTCACAATCCACACCCAGGGGCAGCTGCCCTGCATGGCGGTGCCGGTCTCCCCGTCCCACTGGACCAGCTGCCAGTAGCGGTAGGCTTCCTCCGTGGTGGCCGCTTCCATGGCCGCCTGGAGGTAGCCGTCGGTCACCGGGTCCATATACCCCTCCGGGTTGTAGTAGTCATCCAGCAGGGCGCCTTCGCTGCGGTAGAGGTAGTAGGTTTCAGATGGGGTGGCAGCCCCCCAGCCCATGACCACGCCGCAGGTGAACATCCGCTGGGCCAGATCGTCCCAGCTGGTGCCCTCAATCACCATCTCAATACCGACCTGCCAGACCTGTTCGGCGGCGGCCATACCCACCGCCTGCCGGACCGAGTCTCCGGAGGGGTACAGCACGGTGAAGGAGGCCTTCAGCCCATCTTTTTCCACAATGCCGTCCCCGTCAGTGTCCGACCAGCCCGCATCCGCCAGCAGCTGTTTGGCATACTCCACATCCGTCTCAATGGCCACCTCCGGATTGTTCCAGGGCATACCGTCGTTTTCGGAGTAGGCCGGGCGGCCGTAGCCGTTCAGGGCCACATCCGCCACCAGCTGCCGGTCAATGGCATAGGCGATGGCCTGCCGGATTTCCAGGTTGCAGGTGACGTTGTTGCCGTAGGGATAGCCGCTGGGGGTAAGCTTGCCCTCGTCGGGGAGCACCGGCAGGGTGATGCCCCGGTTGTCCGCAGAGGTCACCGCCTCCACATGGTATCCCGGCACCTGGACATTGGCCAGGGTGGCTGCGGAACAGGCAGCGTCCACCTGTCCGGCCTTCACCGCCGCCAGAGCGGCGTCCTCCGACATAAAGACGATGGTCACATTTTCAATGGCGGGCGCGCCGTCATAGTAGTTGGGGTTGGCCTTGAGAATCAGCTGCTCCTGCTTCTTCCACTCCACAAACTGATAGGGGCCGGAGCTCACCGCTGGATTGTCGCCGTAGGTCTCCGGGTCATAGGCGTGCTCGGGGACAATGCCGATGGAGGACACGGTGTTCAGGAAAATGGACACCGGCTGTTTCAATGTCACCTCCACGGTGAATTCCTCCACCGCCTCCGCCTTCTCCACATAGGTCAGGTCGCTGGAGGACAGGTCGGCGATGCACTTGTTCAGGGTGAAGGCCACGTCCTCGGCAGTGACCTGCTCCCCGTCGGTGAAGTAGGCGTCCCGGCGGATGTGGAAGGTCCATACCAGCCCGCTCTCGTCCAGGGAGTAGTCGGTGGCCAGGTCGTTTTCAAAGCTCATATCCGCAGCATAGCGGATGAGGGTGCTCTGAATCAGGGGTGCGTTGCCATGGCCCCAGCCCTTTGTGGGGTCCAGGGTATCCATCTCCGTGGCAATGGCAATCACCACGCTGTCCTTGTCCCGGGCGGCGGTGGTTCCGGCGGTTTCGGAAGCCGGAGCGCCGCAGCCCCAGAGGCTCAGCACAAGGGTCAGAATCAGCAAACAGGAAATACGTTTTTTCATTGGGATTCCTTTCTTCGGTTCAGCAGTTCGGGCCGCCGGATTCTTTTGATACAATCATACCGAAAGAAATCCCTCTGCGCAAGCCCCCCACGGGGATGTAAATTTCCGCCGGACAAAAAACATGGACTGCCCGGAGAGGCAGTCCATATTTTTTCACGGCGTCTCCGGCTCCAGGGCCGCCGCCACATAATTGAAGTAATCCCGGTCCAGCACATAGCGGGAATAGTTGTACTTATTCATCACCAGGGTGCGGATGTAGTTCAGGTATTCCGGGTCCTCCGGCTGCCCGTCGCTGGAAACAAAGGTGCCGGTCCGCGCATCATAGGTGCCTCGCAGGGTTTTCCAGCTGAAATCCGGCCAGAGCACCAGGGGCATCTCCTCGGAGAACACATCCCGGCCCACCAGCAGCCGGGAGTCGTACTCCAGGCCGAACAGGTTCAGCAGGGTGGGCAGGATATCCAGGCTGTAAGCAGGCTCGTCCACAGTGATGTTCTGCCCCTCCAGGCAGCCGCTCCAGAGAATCAGAACGCTGTGGTCCCGGACAATGTGATTATAATCCTCCACCCCGTACAGCTCCGCCAGATGGTTGACGCCGTTGCCCCAGGTGCTGCTCTCTTCCAATCCGTAGGGGAAGTGGTCCGGGGAGATGACAATCACCGTATCGTCGGCGATGCCCGCCGCCTCCAGCTGCTCCACCAGGTAGGTCAGCGCCGCCTCCAGCTCCAGATTGGCCGCCAGGTAGCACTTCACCGGTTCGGAATAGGGCAGGTCCGCCACCAGGTCATAGTTCTTCTTGGCCATGGCGTTGGAGCTGAGGCTGTAGACACTGTGGCCGCTGACGGTCATGTAATAGACGCTGAAATGCTCCTGGTTCAGATACTGGGGAACCGTCTCCACCATCATCTCCAGGTCGCTCTCGGGCCACACCGCCTGCACGTTCTCCAGCCCGCCGTAAAGGGCGATGAAGCGGTCATAGCCCAGCAGGGTGTGGGTTTCGTCCCGGTCATAGAATCCCTTGTCATTGTTGTGGTAGGCGGCGCTCCAGTAGCCCAGCTTCTGCAGCTGGTGGCCCATGGTCAGGAAGAAATTCTGCTGCTTGACCTCCTTCATGCACCCGCCGCCGTTGGTGGGCACCAGTCCGATCAGGTTGGAGAACTCTCCGGCGATGGTGCTTGCCCCCCAGCCGGGCTGGTAATAGTCGGTAAACTGCACCCCCTGGGTAGCCAGACGGTACAGCGTGGGGGTCAGCTCCGGGTCAATCACCTCCCGGGTCAGGGCCTCGGCGGTGATGAGGATGAGATTTTTTCCCGCCAGCATCCCCGTGAAGGCATTCTGCCGGGCGGGGGTCAGGCTGTCCACATACTGGTGGATGGCCGCGATGTTTCCATTGGTTTCCGACTGCGCCAGCTCGCCGAAATCCAGGCCCTCCATCACCTGCTCCGGATAAACCGGCTCGGTCTGCTCCGTTTCCTCGGATTCCGCTTCCACAGGCTGGGAAGGCGCCGGGAGAGGCTGGATAAATTCCGGCTCCTGGCTGCTGCCGGAGCCGTACCGGGCCTCCAGAACAAGGCCCATATGCAGGCCGTAGCAGCGCACCGCATTGTCAAAGGTGTAGGCCCCCTGGAAGCACCCATAGTCCCGGGTCAGCCCGAAGGCCGCCCCGAAGCCCAGCAGGTAGCAGACCACCGCAGCGGCGGCAAAGCCTCCCCGCCCGGGGAGGCCGGTCCTTTTCCCCCGGCCCAGCAGGCCGTAGCCAAGGGCCGGAAGCATCACCAGCGCCAGCCGCCACAGGTTCCGGACAAGCAGGCTCAGCACCAGGCCCAGATAGTCCCGGGCCACTCCGCCGGCACCGTTGAAAATGGTCACCGGGGGCATGAAGGTCTGGTAGGCGTCGGTCAGGAAGTACTCCAGCAGCCAGATGGCTCCCAGAACCGCCGAGATTCCCACCGCCGTCCGTTTTCCGGCGGCAGGGCCGGGAATCCAGCTGACCAGGAAGGCCAGCACGCCCCCCAGACCCAGGGCAAAGGCTGTGAGGGCGGCGAACCGCCCCCACTGGAAGGTCTCCGTAACCCAGAAATGAAGCAGCCACTCCAGGTAAACCGTGGTCCCCATCAAAAACACGCCGGGGGACAGGGTGTATTTTTTCTCAAATTTCAATACGCTCATGGGCTAGATCTCTTTCTGGCGGGTTATCCCTCCGCATTGGGCTTGGGAGGCTTTCTGCGCCGGTTGGAACGGCGCCGGGGCTGACGGGCAGGCTCCGCCCCCTGGGCGTCAGGCTCCTGCCCTCCCTCAGGATTGGCCTTGGCCTGGTTCTCCCCGGGTCTGCGCCGGCGGCGGGAGGGACGGGGCTTGTTCTCGGGAGCGGCCTCTCCGCTCTCCTGATCTCCGGCTTCCTCCACAATCTGCTCCGTGCTGTAGCGGAACCGGATGGGAGCCAGCACCGGCTGCTCCTCCGCCTCCTCCTTCCGGGGCCGCTTTCCCTTGCCGGAAATGGGGGCGTAATCGGCAGGGATGGGCGGGTCGTTTTTCCGGGCCTTGCCGCTGCGCAGCACGGCGATGTCCGTATTGGCAAACACCGACACCGTATCGGGATTTTCTTCCATCCGCACCTTCACCCGCTGGCGCAGCAGGTCCACCTCCGTCACCGTGCCCCGGCCCTCAGGGGTATCCACCAGGGAATCCATCTTGGGGCTGGTGCGCAGCAGGTCCTCATAGGCGTCCTGCTCGTATTTCAGGCAGCACATCAGCCGCCCGCAGGTTCCGGAAATCTTGGTGGGGTTCAGGCTCAGATTCTGGGTTTTGGCCATCTTGATGGATACGGGCTGGAAGTCCTCCAGGAAGCTGGCGCAGCAGAAGGGCCGGCCGCAGATGCCCAGGCCGCCCACCATCTTGGCCTTATCCCGGACGCCGATCTGCCGCAGCTCAATGCGGGTATGGAATACCGAGGCCAGATTCTTCACCAGTTCCCGGAAATCCACCCGCTCGTCGGCGGTGAAATAGAACAGAATTTTGCTGCCGTCGAAGGCCACCTCGGTGCTCACCAGCTGCATATCCAGCTGATGGTCCGCGATTTTCTCCAGGCAGACCTCATAGGCCCGCTTCTCCTTGGCCCGGTTGTCCGCCACAATTTTCTCGTCCTGGGCGGTGGCTTTGCGCAGAATCTTGCGCAGGGGAGCCACCACATCCTTGGGAGGAATCTTGTGGTTGCCCGTGGTGCAGATGCCGAACTCCGCCCCCCGGGCGGTGTCCATAATCACATGGTCCCCGGGGGCGTACACGCTGCCGTCGGGGTCAAAATAGTAAATTTTCTGTCCGGGGCGGAACTGAATGTCCACCACCTCCACCGGGGTATCCAGCTCCGGCTTGGACAGGGCTGCTGTTTCTTCCATGGCATATCTCCTTCTATCATAATCGGCACAAGCCGCTGCATTCATATTCTTCGCTTCCCCTCAGCGCAGGGCCCACTCCAGGTAGCCGCACACCGCCCCGGGGGATACGTTGCTGTCCACATACAGCTGGGCCTGCTTCAGGCACGCCGCCCCGTGGTACAGCCGCTGGGCGGTGCAGCTCTGGGCCAGGGCCCGGGCCTGGGGCGACAGGGCCGGAACCCCGCTGCGGCAGGCCAGCGCGCTCTCCACCAGAGTCAGCCACTGGTCCAGCAGCAGGGACAGGGTTTCCCGCTTGCTTTTCTCCAGCGGCACCAGCAGCTGAAGCAGCAGCAGAGGGTCCCCCCCGGCGAAGGCCCGGCAGAACGCCTCCGCACCCGGGTCCTGGGCCGTTCCCTCCGCCAGCAGAGTCCGGGCCTGGCCCAGAAAGCCGCCGCTGCGCAGGGCCGCCGCCTCCCGGTCCTCCGGCTGAGCCTGGGGAAAATCCCGCTCCAGCTGCCCCAGCAGCAGGTCCCGGGGCAGGGCCTGAAGCTTCAGCTCCGTGCAGCGGGACCGCACCGTGGGCAGCAGCTTGTCCGGATTGTCGGTCAACAGCAGGAACACCCCGTAGGCCGGAGGCTCCTCCAGCACCTTCAGAAGGGCGTTCTGCCCGGGAATGCCCATATCCTGGGCCCGGGGGAACAGGTAAAGCTTGTGGTCGGATTCGTTGGGCTGGATATACATATCCGCCCGGGCCTGCCGGATCAGGTCCACGGTGACGGTTTTCTTCTCCGGGTCGTCCACGGTGATGAAATCCGGGTGGCTTCCCTCCATCACCTTCCGGCAGACATGGCATTTCAGGCAGGGGGGATTCTTCTCCCGGCAGAGGATGGCCGCCCCCAGCAGCCGGGCCAGGGTGCGCTTGCCGGAGCCCTCCGGCCCGGAGATCAGGTAGAAGTGGGAAATATGTCCCCGCTCCAGGCTCCGGGTCAGATTTTCCTTCAGCTGCTGGTTGCCAAGCAGGGTATCAAAGCCCATAGCTGCCTCCTTTGGTAAAACCGTCTCTTATTCTGGGATTATAGCACAGACTTTCCCAAATGAAAAGGGAACGCCCCTATTTTCTCAGCCCCACAGGTCGGAAAGCATGGGAATGACCTGCTTCTTCCGGCTCATCACCTTGGGCAGGAAGGCGGTGTTGTCCTTGGGCGAGACATTGAACGCCTGCCGGATGGCCTCGTCATCTCCCACATAGAGAATCTGGGTGCCCTCCAGGAGCACGTCGGTGAGCATCAGCACCACCAGGTCCAGCTCCTTCTTTTTGGCATGGGAAGCCATCAGCTTCAGCAGCTCCCCCCGCCGCTCCAGCACTCCGGCGCTGTCCACACAGGTCAGTTGGGCCACCGCCAGAGAGTGTCCGGCGATGTGAAACTCCTTGTAGTCGGTGAACAGAATCTCCTCCGGGGTTTTGTGGTCCACGGAAGCGGAGAAAATCTCCTTGCCCAGCTTGTCCAGGGACACATTGGCAATCCGGGCCATCCGTTCCGCCGTCCGGATATCCCGGGGGGTGCAGGTGGGGGATTTGAACATCACCGTATCCGACAGAATCGCCGCCGCCATCATGCCCGCCAGAGCCGCCGAGGGCATCAGCCCCCGGTCCTGGAACATACTGGCAATAATGGTATTGGTAGAGCCCACAGGCTCGTTGCGGACGTAGATGGGGTTGCTGGTCTGGATGTCCGCCAGCCGGTGGTGGTCGATGATCTCCAGAATCTCCGCCTCCTCCAGCCCGGGCACCGACTGGGACGCCTCGTTGTGGTCCACCAGCACCACCCGCTTGCGCCGGGGGCGGAGCAGGTGATACCGGGTCAGAATGCCCACCACCTTCTCCTGGGCGTCCAGGATGGGGTAGCTGGGGTGGCGGTATTTCAGCACCACTTCCCGCACGTCGTCCACCCGGTCATCCAGGTGGAAGCACACCAGGCCCTCGGTGTTGCAGATCCGGCCCACGGGGGTGGACAGGAAGATCAGCCGGGCCGCCCGGTAGGCATCGAAGGGGGTGGAGATGATGCAGGTGGCGGTGGGGAAATCCCGCAGCTGGGTGGGCAGCTCCGCCTGGCAGAGCACCAGGCAGTTCACGTTCCGCTCCAGGGCCCGGCGGATCATATCCGGCTGGCTGCCGCACAGGACGATGCTCTCCTTTTTCTGGAAGAGCAGATTCTCCCGGCTCTGGGGCAGGGCGATGGTCACTTCACCGGCGATGGTGTCGGTGAGGTCCCCGGCCTCGTTGAGAATCTTCCCCTCCAGCACGGAGAGAAGGTTGAACAGGGGCACGTCCTTCAGCACCCCGGAAGAGATGCCGGACATATTGTAGCTGGCAATGTCCGTCCGGGACAGAATGCCGTACAGGGTGCCGTCCTCCCGGGCCACGGGCACCGCGGCAATGGAGGGGTACTCCTGAAGCTCATCCCAGGCCCGGCCCACGGTGACGCCGGCGTTGAGCACCGGCGGGGCGTCGAAGTCCAGGTCCCGGACCTGGTTGTACAGATCCAGAATCCGCTTGGGCGGTTCAAAGCCGAACCGGTCCAGCACGATCTGGGTCTCGTCGGACAGCTGCCCCAGACAGGCCGCCTGATATTCCCGGTCTCCGCAGGCATTGTGCAGCGCCGTGTAGGCAATGGCCGCCACGATGGAGTCCGTGTCCGGATTCCGGTGGCCGGTAACATAGATGGGATCCATAAATCGCTCCTTTTGTGTTGGGTTCTCTTTTACAGGGTGATCTCGCCCGCCAGGTTCCGGGCGAACAATTCCCGGATTTCCTCCGGCTCCAGGCCCTGGCCAATGGCCCACATGAGCTTGGTCATGGCGGCCTCGGTGGTCATGTCCCGGCCCTGAATCACTCCCAGCTCCAGCAGCTTGCTGCCCACCTGGTACACCTCCAGGTCGGCGCTGTCGTACAGGCACTGGGTGGTCACCACCACGCTGACGCCGTCCTCCACACACCGACGGATGCCCCGCAGGCCCCGGTGGAGCACGTTCATGCCGCCCAGACCGAAGGCCTCGATGACGATGCCCTTATAGCCCATGGCTCCCAGCATATCAAAAATCGCCGGATTCAGTCCGGGGGTCAGCTTCAGCAGAAACACGTTCTGGCTGATGGCGTCCAGCAGCCGGGCGGGTTTCCGGGGCTGGGGGAGCGCCTGAGTATCCACCACCAGGCCCCGGTTGCTTACCCGGGCGGCGTAGCGGGCGTTGACGCTCTCAAAGGCGGAGAAGCCCGAGGCCCGGACCTTCACCGCCCGGCAGCCCAGCATCACCTTCCGGTCAAAGGCCAGGAACACCCCGGGGTGGCCCGCCGCCGCCATGGCGAAAGCGGTGCGCAGGTTGTCCGGCCCGTCGGAGAGCATATCCGCCAGGGGCAGCTGGGAGCCGGTGAACACCACCGGCAGGTCAATGTCCGGCAGCATATAGGTCACCGCCGAGGCGGTGTAGGCCATGGTGTCGGTGCCGTGGGAGACCACGATACCGTCAAAGCCGTCCCGGTCCTCAAAAATCCGCCGGGCAATGAGCTGCCACTCCTCCGGCCGGATGTTGGAGGAATCCAGGCACATCACGTCCCGGACGGTGATATCGTAATAGGTGCGCAGCTGCTCCAGCTCCCGCTCCATCACCTGGGAGCGCTGGGGCACCAGCCCGTCCCCGCCGGGGACGGAGGCGATGGTGCCGCCGGTGGTCAGCAGGAGAATGTTCTTTTTATCCATGGAATCCCTCCTGATTCAGGGTCTGCAGAAAGGCTTCCATCCGGTCCAGGCCGGTTTTCAGGGTCTCGTCCCCGCAGCAGTAGGACAGGCGGATGTATCCCTCCGCGCCAAAGCAGCTGCCCGGCACCGCCGCCACCCCGGCCTCCCGGATCATCCGGGTGCAGAATTCCCCGGAGGTCATGCCGTACCCGGCAATCCGGGGAAAGACATAGAAGGCTCCCTCCGGCTCCGGGAAGGACAGGCCCATCTCCCGCAGCCGGGCGCACACATATCCGCGCCGCCGGTTGTAGGCCGCCGCCATGGGGGCGGGGTCGGTGGTCAGGGCGGTCAGCGCCGCCTCCTGGACGAAGGTGGGCACCGCCGTGATTTCCGCCGCGCTGAGCAGCAGCAGCCGGTCCATCACATAGTCCGGGCAGGTCAGATATCCCACCCGCCAGCCGGTCATGGCGTAGGGCTTGGAGAAGCTCTGGCAGAGAATCAGCTGCTCCGCCAGGTCTGCGTCCAGGCTCAGGTCCGGGCACTCCGGGGCATAGCACAGCTGGTTGTACACGTTGTCGCAGATCACGAAAATCGGCTTGCCCAGCACCGCCGTCTTCACCGCCGTCAGACTCTCCCGGCTGAAAATCACCCCGGTGGGGTTGCAGGGGGAGTTCAGGACAATGGCCTTGGTCCGGGGGGTGATGACCGCCTCCAGGGCCTCCGGGGTGATCTGAAATCCGGTTTTCGTCACGTCCAGGGGGACGGTTTTCCCCCCGGCGATGGTGGTGATGGTCTGGTAAAGCCCGAAGCCGGGGGTGGGGACGATCACTTCCTCCCCCGGGTTCAGGATGCCCAGCAGGGCGGTGAACAAACCCTGACAGGCGCCGATGGTGATGAGCACCTGGCTTTCCGTCACCCGGCGGCCCCGGGCGGTTTCCGCCTCCGCCACCGCCCGGCGCAGGGCGGCGGTGCCCTGGTTGGGGGCATAGTGGGTCCGGCCCCGGTTCAGGGCGGCCCAGGCCGCCTCCTTGATGGGCTGGGGGGTGTCAAAGTCCGGTTCTCCGATTGTTAACATAACGCAGCCCGGGGTTTGGCCGGCCAGGTTGGTATACACCCGGATGGCGCTGCGCTCCAGGGTGGACAGGTTCCGGTTCAGTGGAATCATACAAACGTCTCCGCCAATCGTTCAAAATAGTCCGCGCCCTGTTCCAGCAAGGCGTCGTCAAAGTCAAAGGTATCCGCGTGAAGGGCCGGGGTGTCCCCGATGCCCAGGAAGAAGAACATCCCCTCCAGCCGCCGCTGGTACCAGGAAAAATCCTCTGCCGTCAGGCTGGGCTCCTCCAGCGGGGAAAAGGGTGCAGCCGCCTCCACCCGGGCTGCCAGCGAAGCCGGATTCCACACCGCCGGGTAGCCGTCGCTGGTAGTAATCTCCACCCGGCAGCCGGATTCCCGTGCAACGTCCCGGCCGATTTCCGTCAGGCCGCCGCGGAGGCTCTCAAAGACATCGTCCCGAAAGGCCCGCAGGCTGCCCTCCAGATGGGTATGGGCGGACAGGGCATTGCGGACGGTGCCGCTCTGAAATTTTCCGAATTTCAGAATACCCTCCGGGGCCTGCTCCTCCAGCGCCCTGGCCCGGCGGTAGAATTCCGCCCCCGCCGCCAGGGCGTCGATGCCTTGGGCCGCTTTGGCAATGTGGGCGGATTTGCCGTAGAGGTCCACATTCACCTCGCAGGACCGGGCCATCATCCCGCCCCGGCGGCTGGCGATTACGCCGGGGGCCAGCCCGGGCCACAGATGCAGTCCGAAAATGGCCTCCACCCGGTACTGCTCGAAGATTCCCGTTTCGCACAGGTCTCTGGCCCCGCCGGTGGTCTCCTCCGCCGGCTGGAACACCAGCAGCACATTGTGAGGAAGGTCCTTCTTCCCGCTGAGCCGCCGGGCCAGCTCCAGGAGAATGGCCATGTGGCCGTCATGGCCGCAGGCGTGCATACAGCCCGGATGGCCGGATGCGTACTCCGCTCCGGTTTTTTCCTGGATGGGCAGGGCGTCCATATCCGCCCGGAAGGCAATGGCCTTCTCCTGTCCGAACGCAAACCAGGCGCACAGCGCTCCCGCCATGGGGGAAAACACCCGGCAGTTCAGCCCAGCCAGGGCTTCCTTCAGATAAGCCAGGGTCTGGGGCAGATTCTTGTCCAGTTCCGGAATCCGATGGAGCCGGCGGCGGTGGGTGCGGATGTCCATGGGCGATGCCTCCTGTTGAAAGGTACTCTATATTATATGGCAAATCCCCTTCCCTGTCAATTTCCCACTTGTGTTTCCCCGGAAAAGATGGTATGATGAGATATCAATGCAGAGGAGCGTTTTGCCTTATGGATGCACAACAGATTATTGAATATATCCGTACCTCCGAGAAAAAAACTCCGGTGAAGGTCTATGTCTGGGAGAAGACGCCCGTGGACTTCCCCAACTGCCGGGTGTTCCCCGCCGCCCCGGGCTGCAAGATTGTCTTCGGCGACTGGAAGGACGTGGGCCCGGTGCTGGAAGCCAACACCTTCGACCATGTGGAAATTGAAAACGACTGCCGCAACTCCGCCATCCCCCTGCTGGATATGAAGAACATCCCCGCCCGGATTGAGCCGGGCGCCATCATCCGGGAACAGGTGGAAATTGGGGCCAACGCCGTGATTATGATGGGGGCGGTAATCAACATCGGCGCCGTTATCGGCGAGGGCACCATGATCGACATGGGCGCCGTCCTGGGCGGACGGGCCACAGTGGGCAGGCACTGCCATGTGGGAGCCGGGGCCGTTCTGGCCGGGGTTGTGGAGCCCGCCTCCGCCACCCCGGTGATTGTGGAGGACAACGTGCTCATCGGGGCCAACGCCGTGGTCATCGAGGGCTGCCGCATCGGCCATGACGCCGTGGTGGCTGCCGGAGCCGTGGTGGTGTCCGATGTGGCCCCCAATACCGTGGTGGCGGGCTGCCCCGCCCGGGTTATCAAGCAGAAGGACGAAAAGACCGCCGGAAAGACCGCTTTGGTAGACGCCCTGCGGACGCTGTAAAACCACCCCGCATCCGCCGGAAAAGCGGCGCACATTTTCCCGCCGGGAGAATACCATGGAATGAGCGGTGACGCTCGGAAACCAAAATTCGGAGGTATTCTTATGTGCGGTAACAACAATGGGCTGTGCGGCTGCATCGGCAACAACTGGTGGTGGATTGTGATTCTGCTCCTGCTGTTCTGCTACTGCGGCAACGGCTGCGGCAGCACCAACAACGGCTGCGGCAACGGCTGCTTCAACAACGACAACGGCTGCGGCTGCTGCTGAGCGGCTAAGCCCAAAGGCTGACAAATGAACAATGGGCGGGAAGGTGCCGGAGCCGGTGCCTTCCCGCCCGGCTTTTTTACTGCAATTCTGTGTAAAATGTTCAATATCTTTGCCAAATCCAAGAAAACACCCTGGATTTCATTATTTCAATATCGATTGACTTGAAAATCTTTTGCGTGTTACCATTCTTTCGCAGAAAAAGAGACAAACCAGGAGGTTTTACACATGAAACAGAGAAAACGACCGGGAATTCTGGCGGCGATTGTTCTGACAGCAGCCATTCTGACCCTGCCGGGACCGGTCCTCGCCCAGGAGCTGCCCGCCGAATCCGCCGCCCTCCAGGAGGACGGCTCCGAGCCTGCCGGAGAGCCTGCTCCGGAAACCCAGACCGATCCCTCCCCCGACGATGTGCCGACCCAGATCACACAGACGCCGGCAGAGGAGGAACTGCCGGCGCCGTCCACCCCGGCGTCCCAGCCGTCGGAGCCCTCCCCGGGTTCGGAGCCAACCCAGTCCCCCCAGCCGTCTGTACCCCCGGCCACAGAGGAAGCGGCTCTCTCCCCTGCGCCCATAAACCAGACCCCGGAGCAGGTTACCGTAGAGCAGGCCCTGTCAATGACCGGCGGAGACGGTGCCGTTGTGGTCCAGGGCACCGTTGTCTTTGCGGGAGGCTCCCAGATCGTCTTGCAGGATGACACCGGCGGCATGCGGATAAGCTTCCCCACAATTGTCCCCTTTGCCCTGGGAGATATCATCCGGGTGCTGGGCTATCCCAGCGGCAGTTTTTCCCCGGAAAGCTGGGAAACGGTGGGGATCGGGGCGCTTCCGGCCATTTCCGCCTCGCTGCCGGATGCGCCGGAGAATACCCGGATGGTCCTGCGCTCCGTCACCCTGGCCGACGGCATCCTGACCCAGGGGGAATATCGGGTTCCCTATGTCTACTCCGCGCCGCTTCCCATCGCCGAGGGAGGAACGGCCGATGTCTACGGCGTTCTGATGAACCAATATTTCTACGCCGACACCATTCTCCCCCTGGAAAGCAGCACGCCGGGCGAAGCTGGACCGGGCTCCGTTTCCTCCGGCGGGCAAATCTATTTCGGGCTGCTCCACGCCCACACCAATCTGTCCGATGGCACCGGCAGTGTATCGGAGGCATTTACCCATGCGGCCCAGGTACCGGGGCTGGATTTTTTTGCTGTCACCGACCACAGCAGCGCCTTTGACAACGCCGGCGCGGGCAGCATCCTCACCGACGGCGCCGGTCTCAGTGCCGCTTGGTCGGAGGGGAAGGCCGCCGCTGCCGCCGTTACCAGCAGCCGGTTTGTGGGGCTGTTCGGCTATGAAATGACCTGGCCCGTCAGCAGCGCCCTGGGACACATGAACACCTTCCTGACTCCCGGCTGGGAGGCCGTCACCCAGGAGCCCTTTCCCAGTCTTGCGGAATACTGGGACGCCCTGACCCAGGCCCCCGGCTCCATCAGCCAGTTCAACCATCCCGGCTCGGACTACGGAAGCTTTGCGGACTTTTCCCAATATTCTCCCCAGTGGGACCGGGCAATTCAGCTGCTGGAGGTAGGCTGGGGCGAGGGAATCACGGCCCTGGACGCCTACACCCAGGCTCTGGACCAGGGCTGGCATCTGGCTCCCTCCGTCAGCCAGAACAATCACGACGGCAGCTGGGGCGACGCCAGCGATGTCCGCACCGCCGTACTGGCCCAGGAGCTGACGGAAGTGGGGCTGTGCCAGGCCATTCAAAGCTACCGGGTCTATGCCACCGAGGACAAGGATTTGTCCGTTCACTACCGGGTCAACGGTCAGGACATGGGCTCCATTCTCACCGCCGGGGATAGCCTGACTCTGGAGGTGCAGCTGGAGGACCCCACCGACGGCCCCTCCGCACGGATTCAGGTAATTGCCGACGGCGGGGTTGTGGCAGCGGAGTTCACATCCGGAGCGGATGGACAGCCCATTACCCAGAGCCTGCCCGGCGGCTATTCCTACTACTACCTGTACATCCTCCAGGAGGACGGAGATCAGGCCGTCACCGCGCCGGTGTGGGTGGAGGACTACACCCAGCTGGGTGTGGAGTCCCTCTGTGCGGAGGAGGAAACCCTCCTCTCCGGGGAGGAGACATCAGTCTGCCTGACCCTGTTCAACCGGGAGTGGGAGCCGCTGGTGCTGGACAGCCTGACGGTTTACGCCAACGGCGTCCCTGTCTATCAGGCCCCAAGTCCCGGCAGCGTCTGGGGCTCCGCCTCCTTCCCCATCCCCATTGTCTGGACGGAGCCCGGGCCGGTGGAAATCCGGGCGGTGGCCTCGGGCACGGTGGCGGGCCTGCCCCGGACACTGGAGGCATCCCTGGACCTGACCTGTCAGGCCCCCCAGCAAACTCTGACCCTGTATTCCATCGGGGAGGCCAGGCTGGCCGACCAGGGCGCCTGTCTGCAGGTCCGGGGGTATGTCACCGCCGGAACCGACAATCCCAGCACCACCTTCCCCGACACCCTGTACCTGCAGGATGATACCGGCGCCATTGCGGTGACCGGCGTGCTCCCCCAGGGCATTCAAATCGGCTGCCCTATGGAGATCACCGGCATCCTTACCCGGGAAGGCGGAAATCCGGTGCTGGAGCTGACGGACTATACCTTCCTTACCGACCCCTTTTACCGCTATGCGCCCCGGACCATGTCCATAAAAACAGCCATGAACTACGACGTTCATGGCGACGAGGTGATTCAGCTGGAGGGCACGGTGCTATCCGCGGAGCAGACCGCCGACGGGGAGGGAATCTCCCGCTTTGTGATGCAGGACATCCGCGGTGATCAGGGGGTAGTGATAATCGAGCCCTGGATACGCTCCGGTTCCTCTGGGGTGAATGACCTGACAAAGCAGGTCCAGGTCGGGCAGGTCGTCCGGGTCATCGGCCTGTGCCACCGCACCGCCCAGGGGGAAACGGTGCTGCAGGTGCGCAATTGTGATGAAGTGGTGCTGGTGCCGCCGGAGCCGGACCCCACCAATCCCAAAACCGGGGACTCCCTTCTGCTGCATCTGCTGTTCTGACCGGGAGAAACAGGCAAAGAAATAACCCCCGACCTGTTACCGAAATCACTGTAACTGTCGGGGGTTATTTCATGGAACAGATGGGGTCAATCATTGGGTAACCTCGCTTTCTATGGATTAGACGCCGCTTTCCTCACATTTGTATGGCTTCCGGACCAATTCCTGTATTGTCGTCTCCTAGAAATTTATGTTATCGGAAGGGGTTTGAAAGCGGGTCTTTCGATTCCGTTTTTCATGGGAATCTGGGGTGAACTAGAACATTGGTATCACCTCTTTGTACGTATATAATAGCGCGGAATGTTCCGGCGCGCAAGATGGAATTTCGTCCAAAAAAGTTCAGTTCCATCCGTGCAAAATGGAGAAGTCCCAATTTCTGAATAGAATTTGATTGACAGTCCTTCCGGATTGTGGTAGAATGATAGTGTTGGGGCGGCCTGTCTGGCCGCCCCGCTTTTTCGTTTCTATTTCCCGTTTTTGCCGATTATGGGGAATTTCTGTCAAGTTTCCCCTTGACTTATGAGGATTCCCTGTCCATAATAGACACAAAAACCCCAATACAAGGATTTCCTTCCTTTTTATCAACAGGAGGCGCACCCCATTGAGTACAAAAAAGAAAATCGCCGTTGGTCTGATTGTGACCGCCGTGGTGCTGGCGCTGGCAACCGGGCTGGTCTGGACCATGCTGCACTTTTTCCTGGTGGATTTCCGGCTGTATGACAAGCAGGCCGAAAGTCTGGACCTGCGGGGACAGAATATCTCCCTCTCCCATTACGACAAGCTGCGCCAGCGGTTCCCGGGCTGCGAGATTCGCTGGGACATTCCCTTCCAGGGCAGCACCTACCCGGACGATACCACCGTCATCACCGTAACCACACTGACTGCGGAGGATGTGGCAAACCTGGACTATTTTACCCAGCTGAAAACCGTGCAGGCCGGAGCCTGCACCGATTATGACCAGCTGCTGGCCCTGCAGGCGCGCCGTCCGGAGGTCAGCGTGCTGTACAACGTCCAGCTGGGCAGTTCTGTCTTTGGTCAGAACGCCACGGTCATCCGGGTGGACAGCATCTCCCAGGAGGAGCTGGGACTGCTGGCTTATCTGCCGGAGCTTACCGGGGTGGTGGTCGGCGGCGGTGAGGATATGCAGAACATTCCCCAGCTGCAGGCGTACTGTCAGGAGCATGGGCTGGACTTCGGCATCGCCATCGGCGCGTCGGAATTTCCCGAGGACACCCGGGAGCTCACCGCCAGCAACATCACCGACGGGGAGCTGAATCTGCTGGACCTGCTGCCGGAGCTGGAAAGCATGCATCTGATTACCCCTCAGGCCCAGCCGGAAAATCTGGTTGCTCTTCAGGAGTCCATGACCGGCGCAGAGGTCACCTGGGAGCAGGAGATCTGCGGCAAGCTGGTGCCCCTTGGGCTGGAAGAAATCGACCTGTCCGACGCGGAAATCGAGAGTCTGGACCAGGTGAAGGAGGCCATGCCCTATTTCCCCGGCACCCAGCGGGTATTCCTGGGCGAGTGCGGCATTGACAACGACGAGATTGCCGCTTTCCGGGAGGAGATGCGGGAGCAGTACAAAGTCGTCTGGATTGTCCGCTGCGGCGAGAAGCTCCCCACCCGGACAGACACCACCTCTTTTATGCCCAGCCGGGACGGCGTGGGCTACATCCGGGATGATTCCACGGTCAATCTGCGCTACTGCGAGGACATCATCGCCGTGGACGTGGGCCATATGGGTGTGAAGGACGTCAGCTTCGTGGAATATATGCCCAACCTGAAATACCTGATCCTGGCCCATACCGAGGTCCAGGACATCACCCCCCTGAGCACCTGCAAGAATCTGATCTTCCTGGAGCTGGACTGGAGCCCGGTGCGGGACTTCAGCCCCCTGGTGGGCTGCACCGCCCTGGAGGACCTGAACATCGGCAACACCGGTGCGGATGTGACCCCCCTCGAGCAGATGACCTGGCTGAAAAATCTGTGGATGGTGTTCCGGGCCGGCAGCGCCTGGCAGTTGACCCAGGCCCTGCCCAACACCCACGTGGTTGCCAGCGGCAACGCCACCGTCTCCAGCGGCTGGCGCCGCCTGCCCAACTACTATGCCATGCGGGACGCCCTGAATATGTACTATATGGAGTGGTAAGGCTAAACATTTCTTAAACTTTGCCAGCCTTGACAGGTTTTGGTACTTACACTATAATATCCCAAGGAGGGATCAATACATATGAAAAAGCCAATATTTTTTGCCATTGTTGCCGTTCTGGTAATTGCCATAGCCGTCAGCGGTTTCTTTGTTCTGCGGTACGTTCTGGAAGGGAAGCAGCAGGAGGATCGGTTTGATCAGCTGGCCAGCATTGCCGCGGAGGGAAATACCGCCGCCTCCACCCAGCCATCCACCCAGGAGTCCGCCTCGGAAACCACCGCACCCACCGTGGAGACGGAGCCCACAGAACCTGTGATGCTCGCCGGTTATCAGGAAATTTACAACCAGAACTCCGACACTGTGGGCTGGCTGCAGATTGACGGGACCAAGATTGATTATCCCGTAATGCAGACTCCGGACGAGCCCAACTTCTATCTGTACAAGGATTTCGACAAGAACAACAGCACCCGGGGCTCCATCTACGCCTGGGAGGCTGCGGATGTGAACGAACCCAGCGATAACATCACCATGTTTGGCCACTGCATGGCCGACGGCAGTATGTTTGCCGCCCTGAGCGCCTATACCAGCAAAACCGCCTGGGAGAACAACAGCCTGATTTATTTCAACACCCTGTACGAGTACCATACCTACAAGATCTTCGCCGTGTTCAAGACCTCCGCCAACATCGGCGAGGGCTTCTCCTACCACCAATTCGTGGACGCCGCCAACGAGGAGGAATTTGACGAGTTCGTGGCCACCTGCAAGGACCTGGCCTTCTACGACACCGGCATCACCCCCCAGTACGGCGACAAGCTGATCTGCCTGTCTACCTGCGAGTACACCCTGGACAACGGCCGTCTGGTTGTCTGCGCCGTGCGCATCAGCTGACGGGAAACACCGCATATCAAAACGCCCGGAAAATTCCGGGCGTTTCAGATTGTCGAAAAGCCCCTTCGGGGCTTTCCGACAAGGTTTTGCAGTCTGCTACGCGCATAATTTGTCCCCCTGCGGGGGACAAATTCCACACTTGCAGCCTGAGAAGTGTTTTCTGCCAGGTACACGCCCCGGCAGAAAACAATTTAGACTTTATTTGCCCGCCGCTGGCGGCAAACTCTGTGAGACTTTTTGACATACCAAAACGCCCGGAAAATTCCGGGCGTTTTTCTTTACCACAAGGGTTTTTTGTGGTATAATCGGGGATATTGACGCAGGCCGGAGTCATTTCCGGTGGGAAGGATGGTTGTTTATGGAAATTCGTTTTGCTCAGGTTTCCGATATTCCGGGAATGCTGGAACTGCTGCGGCAGGTGGGGGAGGTCCACCACCAGATTCGCCCGGACCTGTTCCGCTCCGGCGCCCAGAAATATGACGAGGCCGCCCTGGAGGCCCTGCTGGCCGACCAGAACCGGCCCATCTTCATCGCCTGGCAGGATGATCAGGTGGCGGGCTATGCCTTCTGCATCCGCCAGACCACCCAGGGCGACCCGGTGCTTCGGGACCGGAAGGTGATTTATATTGACGACCTGTGCGTGGACGAAAACCACCGGGGCCGGGGCATTGCCGGGGCGCTGTATCGCCGGGTCTGCGACTACGCCCGGGAGCTGGGCTGTGACGCCGTGACCCTGAATGTGTGGTACGGCAACGAAACCGCCCAGAAATTCTATGAAAAATGCGGCCTGAAGCCCCAGAAAATCGGAATGGAGTACATCCTGTAAATTTCCGGAGGAACCCATGCTCATCAAGAACCAGATTTACGAAGCCACCATCACCGACTATACCGCCGAGGGCCAGGGCGTGGCCCGCATCGAGGGCTGCGCCGTATTTGTCCCCAACGCCATTGTGGGGGAACGGGTCCGGCTGCGGATTGAGAAAGCCCAGAAAACCTGGGCCGCCGGAAAAATCGTGGAGCTGCTGGAGAAATCCCCCCACCGCCGCAGCCGGGAGTGCCCGGTGGCCAAGCTCTGCGGCGGCTGTGACTTCTGGCACATGGACTACGAAGAAGAAACCCGGCTGAAGGCCCAGCGGGTGACAGACTGCCTGAACCGGCTGGCGGGGGAATCCCTGGACACCCTGCCCATTCTCGCCGCGCCCACCTGCCTGGGCTACCGGAACAAGGCCCAGTATCCCGTCGCCCAAAAGAAGGGCAGGGCCTACGCCGGCTTTTTCCGAGCGGGGACCCACCAGGTGGTGGAAAACCCCCGGTGCCGGATTCTCCCGGAGCAGACCGATGCCGTGAAGGATGCGGTTATTGATTATGTAAACCAAAACCGTGTTTCCGTCTACGACGAAGCCGCCCACACCGGCCTGCTGCGGCACATCTATGTCCGCCGGGGGGCGGTGAGCGGTCAGATTCTGGTGTGTCTGGTGGTGAACGGCTCCGCTATTCCCAGGCCCGAGGCCCTGATTGCCCGGCTGAAGGCCATTCCCGGCTTTGCCACCCTGGTGCTGTCGGAGAATACCCGGAAGGGAAACGCCGTGCTGGGGGACAAATTTTACACCCTGTACGGCCCGGGGTGGATTGAGGACACCCTCTGCGGCCTGACCTTCCGGCTGTCTCCCCGGTCCTTCTACCAGGTGAACCACCATCAGGCCCAGCGGCTGTATGAGGCGGCCATCGCCCAGGCGGCCATCAGCAAGACCGATACGGTGCTGGACCTGTACTGCGGCGTGGGCACCATCACCCTGGCCATGGCCCGGTCCGCCGGGAAGGTCATCGGAGTGGAGGTGATTCCCCAGGCGGTGGAGGACGCCCGGGAAAATGCTGTCCGGAACGGCATCTCCAACGCGGAATTTTTCTGTGGCGACGCCGGGGCCGCTGCCCTGGAGCTGGAGAAGCAGGGGGTGCGGCCGGATGTGGTGGTGGTGGACCCGCCCCGGAAGGGGCTGAACGCCGACGCCATTGAGGCCATGGCCCGGATGGCCCCGAAACGGATTGTATATGTCTCCTGCGACCCCGCCACCCTGGCCCGGGACGTGGGGCTGTTGAAGCAGCGGGGCTATCGGCTGCAATCCGCCCAGGCGGCGGACCTGTTCCCCCGCTGCGCCCATGTGGAGACTGTTGTCTTGCTTTCCAAGGGTGAGGTCGACTCGAAAAAGATTCGGGTTGAGTTCTCTTTGGAAGATATGGATATGTCGGAGTTCCAAGATGGAGCTACCTATCCGCAGATCAAGG
>CALXFW010000041.1 GCA_944387685.1 uncultured Oscillospiraceae bacterium | reverse complement strand
GCCAACACCATGTATGTGGGCTCCCGGAAAAATGCCCTGGACCATCTGGAAACGGCCTATCTCAACGGCTTTACCCCCTATTCCACCGGCTGCCACATTCTGATTGCCGACGGACTGAAGGGCACCGACGATGTGGACGTGCCCGTGGTGGGCGGAGAATATGTGAAAACCGCCAAGATCGGACGGGCCATTATGGATGCGGACATTGTGATTTCCCTGACCCACTTCAAAGGCCATGAGGAGGCGGGCTTCGGCGGAGCCATGAAGAATCTGGGTATGGGCTGCGGTTCCAACGCCGGAAAGCGGGAAATGCACTCCGAGGGACGCCCGGAGGTGGACGAGGACAAGTGCGTGGGCTGTGGCACCTGCGCCAAATACTGCGCCCACGACGGTCCCCAGATGGAAAACGGGAAGATGCACATCGACTGGACCAAGTGCATGGGCTGCGGCCGGTGCATCGATGTCTGCCCGGTGAAGGCCATTCACTCCGCCTATGCCCAGTCCACCACCATTCTGAACTGCAAAATTGCCGAGTATACCAAGGCGGTGCTGGACGGACGGCCCCATTTCCATATCAGCCTGGTGCGGGATGTAAGCCCCTACTGCGACTGCCATGCGGAGAACGATGTGCCCATTGTGCCGGATGTGGGTATGTTTGCCTCCTTTGACCCGGTGGCGCTGGACCTGGCCTGTGCGGAGGCGGTAAATGCCCAGGCGGTGATGCCCAACTCCAAGCTGGCCAAGGCAAACCGTCCGGACCTGGACAACCTGACCGGCGCATTCCCGGAGACCAACTGGCGCAGCCAGATCGCCCATGCCAAGAAGATCGGCCTGGGTGAGGATTCCTACGAACTGATTACCGTATGAGGACACCTATCTTTCCTGCAAAAACGCCCCTGCCATGAACGGCAGGGGCGTTTTTGCAACTTTTTTCACACCATTATTCAGTATATCAGAAGCAGGAGAAAATGTCCATACACGCATCGCAAGAGAAAAGGCTGCATTTTTCCATTACCTATGGTGAAAATCATGGAATTTACGGAAATGCTTGACAAAAGGAAAAAGTATCGCTATAATGTATTGCAAATCGCACTCATAAAATATGCAGGATTTTGAAAAGCTGCTGTCATATTGTGTGTTTTCTGCAAGAACGCTGACGAGAAGTTGTATTCTAAGGGTATGGGAAGTGGTTGAACATGATTAAGCTGGTAAACGTGAATAAGTTTTTCGGCGACCTGCACGTTCTGAAGGATGTGAACCTGGAGGTCGCGGAGGGGGAGAAGCTGGTTATCATCGGCCCCTCCGGTTCCGGCAAGTCCACCACGGTGCGGTGCATGAATTTTCTGGAGGAACCCACCAGCGGTCATGTGTACATCAACGGCAAGGAGATCACCAACAAGAACAAGACCAAAATGGTCCGGGACAACATCTCCATGGTGTTCCAGCAGTTCAATCTCTACCCACACCTGACGGTGCTGAAGAACCTGACGCTGGCCCCTATGAAGCTGCACCATAAGAGCAAGAAGGAGGCGGAGGAGCTGGCCTACCACTATCTGGATGTGGTGGGGCTGCGGGACAAGGCCCATGTGTATCCCTCCACCCTGTCCGGCGGCCAGCAGCAGCGCATCGCCATTGCCCGGGCCCTGTGTGCCCAGACCAAGATTATCCTCTTCGACGAGCCCACCTCCGCCCTGGACCCGGAGACCATCCAGGAGGTCCTGGACGTGATGATCAAGCTGGCCAAGGAAAATATCACCATGGTGGTGGTGACCCACGAAATGGGCTTCGCCCGGCAGGTTGCCGACCGGGTGGTGTTCATGCACCGGGGAGAGATTATCGAGGAGGGCACGCCTGAGCACTTCTTTGTCAATCCGGAGAACGAGCGGGTCCGCCAGTTCCTGGGAAAGATCATTCGCTGACCCCCGGGCCGGGAATGGCCCGCTGTACATCGTGAACGACAGACGCACTGTCTGTTTTGATTCAGTAATTGAGGAGGTAAACGATTATGAAAAAGTTCTTGTCCATTGCTCTGCTGGTTTGCCTGTGCCTGAGCCTGCTGCTGACCGCCTGCGGTTCCGACGCTGCTGCCGAGACCACTGCTGCGCCTGCCGCCGATTCCGGTGAGACCGCTGCTCCTGCAGACAGCTATGCCGAGGACGTTCAGGCCATCATTGACCGGGGCGTGCTCCGGGTAGGCGTCAAGGACGCCGTGGAAGGCTTCGGCTTCAAGGACACCCTGACCGGCGAATACTCCGGCATGGAGATCGACATCGCCAAGATGATCGCCGACTACCTGGGCGTGGATGTGGAGTTTACCACGGTCACCGCCGCCACCCGTTCCGAGCTGCTGGACTCCGGCGACATTGACTGCGTGCTGGCCACCTTCACCATCACCGAGGAGCGGAAGAACTCCTGGGACTTCACCACGGCTTACTACACGGACCATGTTACCGTCCTGGTGGAGCAGGCTTCCGGCATCACCACCCTGGCTGACCTGGAAGGCGCCGTAGTTGGCGTATCCTCCGGCTCCACTTCCGCCAAGAGCCTGGTGCAGGCCCTGATTGACAACGGCGTCATCGCCGGCGACGGCTTCGATCCCGATACCTTCGACCCCGCCACCTGGACTGATTTTGTCTCCTTCCGTCAGTATGAGGACTACCCCGCCATCTCCACCGCTCTGAGCGCCAACGAGATTCAGGCCTTCTGCGTGGACAAGTCCATCCTGGCCATCTACAACACCGACAGCCGTACTTACATCAACGAGGAATTCGCACCTCAGGAATACGGCATTGCAACCACCAAGGGCTCCGGCTTCTCCGCTGTGTGTGAAGAGCTGGTCACCGGCTGGCTGGCCGATGGCACCATCGACGGTCTGATCGAGACCTACGGGCTGGGCTGATTCGTTACAAGCTGCGAGGGCTCCGAGGTTTCCGGAGCCCTCCTCTGTCTTTCGGGACATAACCAAGAAATTTCTGATTTAGGAGGTGCGGCATATGTCTGGATTGCTGAGCGCCGACGCATGGGCTAAAGTATGGACCTATCGCAGCACATTTTTACTGGGGCTGCTGAACACGGTGGAGACTGCCCTGTTTGCGCTGATTCTGGCGTTCGCGCTGGGAATCCTGTTCGGCCTGATGGCAACCTGCGGCAGCAAAATCCTCCGGGGCATTGCCCGGGTTTATGTGGAGCTGATCCAGAATACGCCGCTGCTGCTCCAGCTGTGTTTCCTGTATTACGCGCTGGCCTTTGCCGGGAAGAGCCTGGGCATTCTGGTGACGGGCATCATCGCCCTGGGGGTCTACACCGGGGCCTATATGTCCGAGGTTATCCGGGCGGGCATCCAATCCATCCCCAAGGGCCAGTTTGAAGCGGCCCACTCCCAGGGCTTCCACTACGGCGGCATGATGTATCACATCATCCTGCCCCAGAGCATTAAAATCATTCTGCCCCCCATGGTCAATCAGGTGGTGAACCTGATTAAGAACACCTCCTGCCTGTACATCGTGGGAGGCGCGGATCTGATTTCCCTGACCTACAGCTTTGTCACCGGCGCCAATACCGGCGGCGCGTACGCCCCGGCTTACCTGGTCAGCGGACTGCTGTTCTTCATCATCTGCTTCCCTCTGTCCAATCTGGCCAGCAAGTGGGAGAACTCCCTGAAGATGCGGGAGAAGGAACGGGCCGTAGCAGCCGCAGCCGCGGCGGAAGGGTAAGGTGGAGATATGAGTACAATCGCTGCCAGCTTTTCCATGCTGAAAAATCCGGCAATCATTCAGTATATCCTCAAAGGTGTAGGTTTCACCCTGGTGATCGCCGTGGTTGCCGTGGCTGTGGGCATCCTGCTGGGCTCCATCCTGGCCATGGTCCGCAACTACTGCACCTCCGGCCGGTCCCGGATCTTCAAGTGGATTGCCAGCATTTACATTGAAATCTTCCGGAACACCCCCCTGCTGCTGTGGATTTTCATCTGCCTGGTGTTCTGCCCCACCCCCGGATTCCTGGACCACAAGATGTTCGGCCTGACCACCGTGGAGGTAAAGCTGCTGTTCAAGGCGGCCACGGCGCTGGTGCTGTTCACATCCTCGGTGATTGCGGAGATTGTCCGGGGCGGCCTGAACTCCGTGGCCCACGGCCAGTTTGAGGCGGGCCATTCCCAGGGGTTCAACATTGTGCAGATCATGGTCCACATTGTGCTGCCCCAGGCCTACCGGAACATCATTCCCACCCTGCTCAGCCAGGTGATTACCACCATCAAGGACTCCAGCTATCTGGCCAATGTGGCGGTGATTGAGCTGATGGCCAGAACCCGCCAGCTGCTCAGCTCCGCTTACGCCTATAACGGCACCGGACAGGTGAACGTTTCCGATGTGTTCGTCCTGTTCGGCGTGGCCTGCGTTATCTACTTCGTGATCAATTTCTCCCTCTCCTGCGTCGTCCGTTCCATTCAGAAACGCCGCGCGAAACAGCCGGTACTTGTTGTAAAGGAGTAAGGTGTATGAAGCCCTATGTGATTACCCTGTCCCGGCAGTTTGCCAGCATGGGCCGGGCCATCGCCCAGAGTATGTCTGCGGAGCTGGGCATCAATTTCTATGACCGGGACATCGTGGAGGAAACCGCCAAACGGCTGGGCCTTTCCGTATCCTATGTGAGCAAGGTGGAGGAGACCGGGGCGTCCTTCTTCACCAATCTGCGCTATCCCTTGGGCATCGGCCTGATCAGCACCCAAAAGGAGACCTTTGAAATCCAGTCCAACATCATCCGGGACCTGGCTCAGCGGGAATCCTGCATCATTGTAGGCCGGTGCGCCGACAGCGTCCTCCGGGACTACCCCCGATGCCTGAACATCTACGTCTACGCTCCCTATGAAAAGCGTCTGGCCAACTGCATCCGGGAATACGGAATGGAGGCTTCCGCCGCCAAGCGGGCCATTGCGGAGGTGGACCGGGCCAGGGAGATTTACCGGCTGCAATTTTCCGGGGACGTGCACAGCGTACTGGATCACCGCCATGTGATGATTGACTCCAGCCGCTTCGGCGTGGAGAAATCTGCCAAAATCCTCAGCGGCATTGCCCGGGAGGTGTTTGGAGACTGAAAAATCCCGCCGGAATTTCCGGCGGGATTTTTGCTGGGATGCTCAGTCGTCCTTGACCAGGAAGCAGGCATTGTAGGCCATCTTTTCCGGTCCATAATAGTATTGCAGGCCGTTGGCCTTGCACACCTCCAGCACCAGCATGCCGTAAGCCTCCATGGAGGAAACCATTTCCTTGGGGAAGCGGCAGGGGGCGTCGGGGTAGGTGCAGGTTTTGCACTTTGTGCAGCAGCCTGCGCCCAGGGCGAGAATGGGAAGGTCCAGCTTCAGCAGGGCCTTGTGCATGGCGGCAAAATGCGCCTTATGGTCGGCCTCAATTTCCGCCATGGCTTCGATGTCAAAGCCGTCCTCCACATCTCCTACGGTCTGCACCAGAATGCCGTGGGTCATGCCCTTCAGCCTCTGGGTGCATTCCTCCAGAGTGCCGCAGCCGGGGGGGCAGCTCCAGCGCTTGTCATACATCCCGCAGGTGTTGACCGCGCACATATCCCGCACCTCGGGTTTCAGGTCAATGGTGGAGACGTCCAGCTTCGCCCAATGGGAGAAACCGGCGTCCCGGGCCAGATCGGCCAGCTGTTCATAGGTCATAGGTCTTCCTCCGAAAATTCCAATGCGTCAACAAATTGGTCCTGGAACTGGGGCAGGCTGGCAAGCTCCAGAAATTCCGTGCCCTTGGCCAGCTCCTGACTGTAGGCATATTCCGCCCGGCTCAGAGCGCACAGCTTGGCCCCCTCGCCGGCAGCATTGCCGATGGGAACAATCCGGTCCACCAGCACCGGGGGAATCATGCCGACGCGGCAGGCGGAGGCGGGGGTCAGATAGTTGCCGAAAGCGCCAGCCAGGTACACGGTCTGGATATCGCCGATGTCTGCGCCAAAGGTTTTGGCAAGCAGTTCAATGCCGGTGCGAATGGCGGCCTTGGCCAGCTGCACCTCCCGGACATCCTTCTGGGTCAGGGTTACATTGGGACACAGGGAATAGGTTTTCCCCTCCAGGCGGCCGGATTCGTCAATATCTCCGGTGTCCAGCAGGGCGGCCACCAGGTCCAGCAGACCGGAGCCGCACAGGCCGATGGGCTCCGCATCCGCAATGACGTGGTAGGAAAGCCTCCCGTTTTCCAGGGTTACATGATCCACCGCGCCCGGAGCGCCCCGCATACCGCAGGAAATTTTGGCTCCCTCAAAGGCGGGGCCGGCGGCGGTGGAGCAGGTAATCCGGCGGCGATTGTTGCCCAGCACCATCTCTCCGTTGGTGCCGATGTCAATGAGCAGGGACAAATCCTCCAGCTTGTCAAACCGGGTGGACACCATGCAGCCCACGGTGTCGCCTCCGACGAAGCCCGCAATGTTGGGCAGTGTGCGGATGGTTCCGCTGGTGGGGAGCCAGTCCCTGGCCTTCAGCTCCCGGGCCTCGTATACCGCAGGCATATAGGGGGGTGTCACCAGGGAGTGGGGGTCGATACCCAGCAGCAGGTGGTGCATGGCGGTGTTGCCCACCACCGACGCTGTGGTAATTTCCTCCGGCTTGATTCCGGCCTGCCGGGCTACCTCCCGGGTAAGCTTCCGCAGGGCGGCAACAATGCACTGCTGCATATCTCCGCCGCCCTGGTCCAGAACGTGCTGAATCCGGGAGATTACGTCTGCGCCGTACTGGCTCTGTGGGTTCATGGCGCTGGCAGTAGCCATCTGGTCCCCGGTCTTTCCGTCCAGCAGATAGGCGACCAGGGTGGTGGTGCCGATGTCAAAGGCCAGAACATACTGGTCGGTGCCATCCGGCTGGGTCTGCACAGCCAGAGAGCGGGTGAGAATGGTGACCTTCTGGGCCTGACCCAGAAGCACCGTCATATCCCGGTCCACCGGGGTCTGGCAGGCCAGCACCTGAGAACCGTCGGACAAAGTTACCCGGCATTTTCCGCAGGTGCCCTGGCCGCCGCAGGGGGCGTCGGTGGGCAGGCCTGCCTGAATCTGGGCCTGGAGCAGCGTGGTGCCCGCCGGGACAGAAACGGAGCTCCCGCCGGGCTGAAAGGTTACGGTGTACCGCTGCATAAGCGGCCTCCTTTCCGAATAGGAACGAGGGGTCGATGCCGGGCATCGACCCCTCGGAAATGTGCCAAAATTACGATACCAGTTCCTTCGCTCTCTTGGCGGCGGAAGCAGCGTCGGGGGTGTAGGCGTCTGCACCAATCTTGTCGGCGAACTCCTGGGTGATGGGGGCGCCGCCTACCATGACCTTGACCTTGGAACGCCAGGGAGCGGCGTTGACAGCGGCAACGGTGGCTTCCAGAGCGGGCATGGTGGTGGTCAGCAGGGCGGAGCAGGCGATGATCTTGGTGTCGGGGTTCTCGTCATAGGTGGACAGGAACTTCTCCACGGGAACATCCACGCCCAGGTCGATGATCTCGAAACCGGCGGACTCGATCATCATGGCGACCAGGTTCTTGCCGATGTCGTGCAGGTCGCCGGCGACGGTGCCGATAATGACCTTGCCCAGAGCGCCGGTGGCGCCGGAAGCCAGATGGGGCTTCAGGACTTCCACGCCCTTCTTCATGGCCTTGGCGGAGATCAGCATCTCAGGAACGAAGATTTCGCCGTTCTTGAAGTTCTCGCCCACCACGTCCATGGCGGCAATCATGGTGTCCAGCAGGTCGGAAGCGGAGCAGCCTTCGTCCAGGGCTTCCTGTACGGCGGCGGGAACCAGCTTGGCCTTGCCGCGAATAACCAGATCATTGACTTTTTCGATACTCATAGCAATTGTCTCCTTTTTTGTTGTGTTGTTGTATATGTGTTATTTGACAGGGCCAAACAAGCCTTCCCGGTAGGCGCCGATGTACTCCATGCAGTAATCGTCCAGGCCCAGCAGAGCCTCGGTGGCGTAGATGACGCCCATCATGTCCCGGTTGGTGGGGTCCAGGATGGCAGAATCCAGGCCGGCGTTCATGGCCAGCACGGTGAATCCCAGGTTGATCATCTTCCGCACCGGCAGATTGAAGGAGATGTTGGAGACGGCGGCGGTGATGTGGATGGAGGGATATCTCTCCCGGACGGTGGTAATGACCTCCACATTGGTTTCAATGCCGTTCTCGGAGGTGCACAGCATCTCAACCAGGGGATCAATGTGGATGCGGCTGGGGCTGATGCCGTATTCCTTGGCCTTGACCATGATCTTGTCAAAAACCTTCAGCCGGTCGGCGGCATTCTTGGGGATGCCGGTGTCATCGGACAGCAGAGCAATGACCTGCCAGCCTTTGTTCTCGGCCATGATGGGGAAGATTACATCGATCTTGTCGCCTT
>CALXFW010000040.1 GCA_944387685.1 uncultured Oscillospiraceae bacterium | reverse complement strand
GGCCGCTTCCACGGCCTTCAGGTCTACCTCGATGAGCAGCTGACCCTTTTTCACCTTGTTGCCGTTGGCGGCGTGGATGGTGAAGGGCTTGCCCTCCAGGCTGACGGTCTCCAGACCCACATGAATCAGGATTTCCGCGCCGTTGTCTGCCACCAGACTTACCGCGTGGCCGGTGGGGAACATCATGTCCACGGTGGCGTCGCAGGGGGCGTAGACCTTGCCTTCCGTCGGCTCGATGGCGATGCCGTTGCCCAGCATTCCCTCAGCGAAGGTAGGATCCGGCACCTGGGAAATGGCTACCGCTTTGCCTGCCATGGGGGCATAGAGATCATCCGTGGCTTTTCCGAACAGCTTCTGAAACAGTCCCATACTACATTTTCCTTTCTGAAATGAAATTTACGATATACAAGCACGGTGGATGCACATTGCCAGATACGCCCGCTCTGCGGCGGGGACGGGAGCTCCGCTCTGCTGGGACAGATAGTCTGTGATAGCCCCGGCGCAGGCGTAGGCGGTGGAAATGTATTGCAGCAGGCCGGAAACCACCTGCACATCCATCCACTCCCGTTCCGCCCGTGAGAAGGCCTGCAGCGCCATAAATTTAATGTGGACAATCAGCTCATCATAGAACAGATGCTGATGATTCAGCTTCAGTCCCGGCCAGGTTTCCAGGATCTCCACCATGGGCTGGAGCACCTGGGTTGCGTGCATGGTTGTGTTCATGGAGCCGGAATACTCTGCGTTAACCAGGTGCAGGGCGATGCTGGCTGCCTCGTCCTCCCCCAGGGCTTTGCCCATCACCGCACGAATCCGCTCCAGTGCATATTTCCCCACGGCGTATTCCGCAGGATAGAACACCCGAACCTCCGTCAGCAGCGGATTGGGCAGCGCCATCCCCTGCTGGGTCAAACTAAGAGAAAACAAAATATGGTCGCTGAGGGTCAGATAGATACTCTCATTCAGTTCCCGGCCGATGGCGGTTTTGGCATACTCGATTATCTGGGTACACAGCTCCAGCACCTCCGGCGGAAGCTGTCGGAACATATCCTGCAGGCGGCTGGCCTGCTCCGGGGAGTCCATCCGGAAAATTTTCTCTACAGCAGCGGCATCCAGCGTGGTTCCGGGTCTGGCCCCGAAGCCGATCCCCCTGCCCATGACCACCAGTTCCTGTCCGTCCGAATCGATGCAGCTGACAACATTATTGTTGATGACTTTATGGATTCTCAACGTACATACCTCCAACAAAAAAACCAAATTCAACGAAAGACATACGCTTTCGTAGAATTTGGTTTTGCCTGCCTTGCCAGTAACAATCCAATTCAGTGTTGTAATTCAGTTCGGGTACAGAATACCGCATTATTCACAATTTGTCAACATTTTCAGCTCTCGTCGGTTAAAATTCGGCAAAAAAGACAGGAAGCACTTTTGTTTTTTGTATACTATTACTCACGCTTCTGAAAAACATACCCATGCGCCGGAAAAACAGCGCAGCATTCTTTCCCCCGCCGGAAACTTGTGATACACTTTAGAAAATAATGTGAGATATTTCCCTCCAAATCCCTACTACATGGGTGAAGCAGAAAGGAAGGGATGCAAATGAAGGACCCTGAAATTGTAGAATTATTTTTCAAAAGGTCGGAACAGGCCATTGCGGAACTGTCGGAGAAATACGGAAACGCCGTTCGTCGGGTAATTTCCAACGTTCTCCCCAATCCCCGGGACACAGAGGAATGCACCAACGATACCTACTTACAGGTATGGAACACCATCCCGCCCCAGCGGCCCCAGTACCTGGGCGCTTTTGTGTGCCGGATTGCAAGGAATCTGAGCCTAAGCCGGTACCACGCCGACAATGCCCAGAAGCGGCGCAGCCGATATGACGTGGCCCTGGACGAACTGGAGGAGACGGTGCCTGCCCTGTCATCGGTTGAGTCGGAGTACGATGCCAAGGAACTGGCGGCCTGCCTCAATGAATTTCTGGCCCACCAGCCGAAACAGGACCGGTATCTGTTCCTGCGCCGATACTGGCACGGGGACAGCGTGGCCCAGATTGCCCAGGTCACCGGAATGAACGCCCACGCCGTATCGGTGCGGCTGTACCGGGTGCGGCAGCGGCTGCAAGCGTATCTGCAGAAGGAGGGAATGCTGGCATGAAACGAACCCTGATTGAAAAGGCACTGACCGGGATTGACGACCGGTTTGTGCAGGAGAGTTTGGAAAAAATCACCGCCGAAAACAATGTTAAATCCAAGGCGGGGAAATATGAAGCCCCCGGAGCCGGGGGCGCGGGTCGGAAATTTTTGATTCTGGTGCTGGCGGCCTGTCTGGTCTTCGCCCTGGCGGCGGTGGCCTATGCCGCCAACGTCTGGGGCATCCGGGAGATGTTCCGCACGGAACTTCGGGAACTGCCGGAGGCGGTGGTGGAGGACATTCAGGTGCACACGGAAACCGCTGCGGCGGAAGACTGGAGCGCCCGGGTGACGGAATCCTACTGCGACGGCAGCAAGATTCTCATGACCGTGGCGGTCTCCGGCGGGGACCGGTATGTGGTTGTGCCTGCGGAAGAGGATACTCAGAGCAGCGTAGAGGTGATGGGCCTGTCTGGGGCACAGACCCTGGAGGAGTATGCTCGGGAGCAGGGGAAGGAACTGCTTTTTGTAGGAGCTTCCCTGATGCACAATGAAGATCTGGGAATTTTTACGGAGTCGCAGAACCACCGGAGCACCAGCCCCACGGAGATGGTCATTCTGGTGGAGTCCGACCGTTCCAACGCAGACCCGGTGGAGAGTGCCGTGTGCTGGGTCCACGCCTGGATGGCGGACGGAACGAGGAAAAATCTGGAAATTCCCTTCAATCTGGGCGCTGCCCCAATTCAGGGAGAAGAGGTATATGTTCCCATTGACCCGGACGCCATTCCCGGCATCACCGTGGGCAATGCCACGGTGACCAAGACCTCCCTGGGAGTCACTGTCCGCTATCAGGAAACCGTCACAGACCAGGAGGCTGCCTCCAATATCCTGAAGCGGGAAAGCCCGGAACTGCCGGGCCTGATGGGTGGTTTTATCGAGGACGGCAGCCGGGAAATCATCCTGACCATGGGCCAGGGGGAGATTCCTGGTAAGCTGACCATCCGCTACTACGACGATGATAAGGCGTACATCGGAGAAATTGATTTTCGCAAAGCAATATAAATCGGAATAAAGAGGAATTGCCTTTGGCGGCGGGAAATCGCCTGCAAATGGAGATCCTCCCCGGCTTTTTCTGAAAGGATATTGTAATCAAAAACGAAATCTGTTATGATCCTCTCAAATCGACAAGAGGGATTGTGATTTCCTATGAACAAGGATAGACCCAGTGTGGTTGGAAAGCGAAACAAGAAGATGCTGGAAGTCCTTTTGGCCAGCGTCTATTCTCCGGTGCTGTTCCGGTGCA
>CALXFW010000039.1 GCA_944387685.1 uncultured Oscillospiraceae bacterium | reverse complement strand
GTCTTGAGCGTTTCCACGTTGCCACTCCTTACGGAATATCCATATGAACATTGGTGTCGTCAATTGCATAGCTGTACCCCATACCAGGCAAGGCAGCGATGTAGGCCAGCACCTGGGCCGCTGTCTTACCCGGGACACAGAAATCCACCGCCTTGCCGTACAGGTGCCGGGAGTTGGAAACCCCGCCCACGTTGGCGTTGTGGGAGGGACACCGGACGCCGCTGTTGGGGGTGAACGCCTTGCCGAAGTGTGCCCGGACGTTGTCAATGGCCCGGACCATCCCCTCCTGGGGCTCTGCCGGGAAGCCATTGCAGTACTTCCCGCCGCACTTGCACCGGAATTCCTCCCGGGTAAAGTAGCGGATTTCCTTCCACCACAGTTCTTCCCCCCCGTCGTTATCCGTTTCGGCTTGGATTTCCTTGGGCTTGAACCGGCCCTTGGCCACTGCATCCGGCAGGGCCGCCTGGGTCAGCTTCCCGGGGATGCCGTCCTCCTCCAGACCGTTGTCGTGCTGAAAGTCTTTTACCGCCTGCTCCGTCCCCGGGCCCCAGATTCCGTCAACGGTAATGGTGTAGTAGCCCAGGTATTGCAGCAGGCACTGAATTTGCTGTAATGTCATAGCATTCCCCCCTTGCACGCTGCGAAAGCTTTCTCCGTCTTCATCTGCTCAAGCCAGACAGAACACCGGGCGGATTCCCTGCTCGCTGCCGGCGGATTCCCGGAAGGCTGCGCCGGTTTGGCTGACCACGGCAAAGTCGCTCCCGGACGCCACGTCACGCAGCCAATAGGTCTCCCCGATTCCAATGTGCGCCGGATTATACGCAAACAGGGGCAGCTGTGTTTTCTCCACGCACTGCGCCGGTATGCTCCCTCCGCCGGAGTAAGCGCCCATAATCCCAGAGCCATACACCATCCGCTCCGTCAGCAGTTCCGCCAGGCTGTCGCACCAGGCAGCGGTCCCATCTGCGCCATCCCCCAGACAGAGCCGGTGACTCCAGACATGGCTGCTGCCGAAAGCAGACTGAATCGCCGAGATTGCGCTGGACAGTCCGCCGGCATACAGTTTGGTTCCCCCATACCCGTTCTGGGTTGTATCGGTGTCGTTCATCTCATATGCGTACAGGCAGGTATCCGGCACAATCACCACATGGTGCGTCTCAGAAGCAACATCCCCCGTACCCATGTAATAGTCAAATGCCGCAATCCGGTAATTTACGCCGCCGATGGTCCAGTAGTCGCCGATGTACAAGTCGCGGAACGTGCCGTCCTGGACAGCGGCCCACTGCGCCCGTGTCACCCCGGTTCCCAGACATTTCCCCCGATATCCCCCATTGTGGGAGCCTGCATTGTGCCAGGCAGGCAGGTATTCCGCCGCCAATCTGGCGGCAAATTCCGCCTCGGTTCCGGAAAATCCCCCCTCCTGGGCGTAGGCAAAAGCGGATTTTCCCCGCAGGGATTCCTGCTGCTCTTCGGACAGGTCCGAAAAGGACACCGTGCCGTCCTGGCCCTTGGGCCCTTGGGGCCCCGGAGCGCCGTCGAAGGCGCCGGATTCCGCTGCCTGAAGGATCTGCTGGGCAATGGATTGGGCATTCTCAGCGGCGGTGTTGGCCGCGTCAGCCGTTTCCGTGGCCGTGTGCACCATACCGGTCAGCTGCAGGTACACGCTGGGACTCGGTGCCTGGGGCGTTTCTCCCTGCACATAGCCTGTGGGATATACAGGGAAGGACGTGCTTGTGGCCGTGTGCAAATCCCCGCAGAAGGCCGATACCGCAACCTGTCCCGGATTTGCCAGAGCCTCCCAGGGCACCAGGCACTGATTGTGTTCATCCAGAACCACGGCATAGCCGTTGAAAATCGCCGTGATGGGCGCCGTCCAGTCTTCCGTCAGCAGATGAAATTCTGCTGTAAGGTAGTTTCGTGACCCTGCCGCAACCAGGCTGGTATCCCCCCGGCTCCGGCTGATCATTTGGTGAAACAAATCGAATGCAATGTTCATAAACCGCCTCCTGTTGTAAATTCCGTTTGATCCGGTTTCCTCCTGTGCGGGCAGACGTGTTTTGCCGCCGCCTTTTCCCTGTGGAGATTCCTGCCTTTCCCCGGTCTCTTCCATGGAAGGCAGCGGAAATTGCCTCCCCAGATATCCCCGAATCCCGCTGAAATTGTCCGCTTCCGGGCAACGGGCGGCCTCCTGTCTCTTCATTCTATTGGCAAAACGGTAAACTGTGCGTCCTTTTCCCCCTTCCTTCACAGGAAAAGGCCCGATTCCGCACAAGCGAAACCGGGCCTCGTCAATATTTCCTTTCCCGTCATCCATTCCGTTTATGGCAAGCGCCCTCCAGAGCGCAGCCGGAACAGCCGCCGCAGCAGCCGCCCCTTTTCCGGTCCCGGCGGAGCACCGCCAGAATTCCCCCAACCATAACCAGCAGCACCGCCAGGACAATCCCGTTGCCCGCGTTTGCCAGAATCCATTGCAGCATACAATCGCCTTCTTTCTCTTACACGCCGATTTTCACCGGCGCGTCCGCATATTTGTTTTTCCGCACCACCAGGTACGTCAGTCCACCCAGCACCGCCACCGCCGCCAGGGTCAGAACCCCAAAGGTGGTCTCTCCGGTGAACAGCCCCCCAATCTGATACACAACCAGAGACGCCGCATAGGCAAAAGCGCACATATAGGCAATGGTAACCGCCGTCCATTTCCCGCTGTGCATCTCCCGGCGGATGGCGCCGATGGCAGCAAAGCAGGGTGCGCACAGCAGGTTGAAAATCAGGAAGCTGTAGGCCCGCATGGGACCGAAATCTGCGGCAACCATGCTCCAGATTTCATCGCCGGATTCGCTGAGCTCCCCGGCGTAGTGGTACAGGGTGCCGAAGGTCATGACCACCTGCTCCTTGGCAATCAGGCCGGTAAAGGTCGCCACGGTGGCCTTCCAGGCCATGTCCCCCATCCAGCCCAGGGGGTAGAACACCCAGGCGACAGCTTTGCCCAGGTCCGCCAGCAGGGACACATTGTTGTCTTCCACCGCCTGGAACACACCGTTCACCACACCGTAGCTCTGGAGGAACCACAGCACAATGGAACTGAGCAGCACAATGGTCAGGGCGCGCTTCACAAAATCCCAGCCCCGTTCTCCCGTGGAGCGGAGCACGTTCCGGGGAGACGGCAGATGGTAGGCAGGCAGTTCCATGACAAAGGGGGCAGGCCGCCCTGCCAGGGCTTTGAATTTCTTCAGAATCACCCCGGAAATCACCACGGCACACACCCCGATGAAGAAGGCGGAGGTAGCAACCAGGGGAGAATTGTTGAACACCGCGCCGGCAAACAGCCCGATGATGGGCATTTTGGCGCCGCAGGGGATGAATCCGGTGGTCATCACTGTGATTCTCCGGTCCCGGTCCTGCTCAATGGTCCGGGACGCCAAAATCCCCGGCACGCCGCAGCCCGTAGCCACCAGCATGGGAATGATGGACTTGCCGGACAGGCCGAATTTCCGCAGAATCCGGTCCATGATGAAGGCCACCCGGGACATATAGCCCACATCCTCCAGAATGGACAGGAGGAAGGAAAGCACCAGAATCTGGGGCACAAAACCCAGCACGGAGCCAACGCCTGCCACAATTCCGTCCAGCACCAGGCTCTGCAGCCATCCGCTGACATGGAGGGAAGATAGAATTCCTCCCAGGAAATCGGGGACCCACTGGCCGAACAGCACATCGTTGGCCCAGTCGGTGCAGATGGTGCCGATGGAGAAGGGGAAGCTCCCCATGGCGATGGCGTACATCAGGAACATGATCCCGGCAAAAATGGGCAGCGCCAGAATCCGGTCTGTCACAACCCGGTCAATTTTATCGGACAGGGTCAGGGAATGCTTTTCCCGCTTCCGGGTCACCGACCGGGCCACCACACTGCCAATGTAGGTGTAGCGCTGGTCCGCAATGATGGACTCCGCATCGTCATCCATCTCCCACTCGCAGTCCTGGATGTGCTTCTCCAGATGGGCCAGAAGTCCGCTGTCCAGATTCAGCTCCCTGCGCACCCGCTCATCCCGCTCAAAGAGCTTGATGGCATACCAGCGCAGGTAATTGCTCTGGACCCTGCCCTCGATGGACTCTTCAATATGGGCCAGGGCGTGTTCCACACTGCCTCCGAACACATGGGGCATATCCGTGTGGGTATGATTCCGGGCCAGCTCCACCGCCTTCCGGGCAGCTTCCTCACACCCCAGTCCCTTCAGGGCGCTGATTTCCACACAGGTGCAGCCCAGAGCCCGGCTGAGCTTCTCCAGGTCCAGGGTATCCCCGTTCTTTCGCACCAGGTCGATCATATTCACCGCCACTACCACCGGGTGGCCCAGCTCAATCAGCTGGGTGGTCAGGTAGAGGTTGCGTTCAATGTTGGTGCCGTCCACGATGTTCAAAATGGCGTCGGGATGTTCAATGACCAGGTACCGCCGGGTCACCACCTCCTCCGGAGAATAGGGCGACAGGGAGTAGATGCCGGGCAGGTCCTGAATGACCACCTCCGGGTCCCCTTTCCAGGTGCCCTCCTTCTTCTCCACCGTTACACCGGGCCAGTTGCCCACATACTGATTGGACCCGGTCAGAATATTGAACAGCGTGGTTTTTCCGCAGTTTGGGTTGCCAGCCAAAGCGATTTTTACACCCATAATTCGATTCCTTTCCCGATTTATTAGCACACGCTAACTGTTCTGTTCAAAAAAAGTGCCTCATTGGACCTCAATCATCTCCGCATCCGCCTTGCGCAGGCTCAGCTCGTAGCCCCGGACATTGATCTCAATGGGGTCTCCCAGCGGCGCTACCTTCCGGACAAAAATCTCCACCCGTTTGGTAATTCCCATATCCATAATCCGGCGGCGTACCGCGCCCTCTCCATGGACCTTCACAACCGTGACGGTCTGTCCGATTCTGGCATCTTTCAGCGTTTTCATAAGCGCCTCCTTTCCGTCCCCATGTTCCGGGACGTTTTTTCCCCGGCTCCAGCCGAAGTTAGCTATTGATAACTCCTATATGATACCCTGATCCGCTTTCCTTGTCAAGCCCCGGTCTGACCGGAAATGTGCCAAAATTATCCTGGATTTTCCTCTGAAAATTGGAAATGCCCGTTTTGAATCAAACGCTGCTTTTCCTCCCGGGGCAGGGATTTGATCTGCCGCTCCCGGCGCAGAGCCTGGGAATGCGCTCCCGCTTCCTCCTGATACAGCAGGGTCAGGGGCCCCCGGCCCCGGGTGTACTTTGCCCCCCGGCCGGAGCGGTGGGCTTCCAGACGCCGCTGGACATCGGTGGCAATGCCGGTGTACAGCGTCCCATCCCCGCAGCGCAGAATATACACATACCACCGTTTTTCCACAGTCGTCCCTCCACAGCAATCGCCCGGAGCCGAAGCCCCGGGCGTTGTCTCTTGTCTTACTTTCCGTTGCGCTTCAGCAGGCCGTACTTCACATCCCACAGCTTCTGGCTCAGGTCCACATAGTAGGTCTGCGGGTTGTCGAACCGCTTTACTTCCTCCCAGAGGCTGTCCACCTGCTCTTTGCAGTAGGCCCGGATTTCCTCCAGGGCGGGCAGGCGGTACACCAGCTCCCCGTTCCGGAAAATGGGCACCTGCAGCTCCTTGGCGGTGAAATTGTACACCGTTTTCCGCTTCCAGGTGGCGTCGGGGTCAAAGATTTCCAGATCCCCGCTGTCGTCCACCGTCTCGTCGTACACCGTCAGGTAGTCGGCGATGGCCTTGCCGGTGTCGCTGGCAAAGAAGCGGTAGAGCTTCTTATAATGGGGGTTGGTGATCTTGCCCACGTTCTCGGAAATCTTGATTTTGGGGGTCACGGTGCCGTCCGGCTCCTCCACCGCCACCAGCTTGTACACGCCGCCGAACACCGGCTCGCTCTTGGCGGTAATCAGCCGCTCGCCCACACCGAACAGGTCGATTTTCGCCCCCTGACGGAGCACATCCCGGATGATGTACTCGTCCAGAGAGTTGGACACGGAAATCTGGCAGCCGGTCCAGCCCGCCTCATCCAGCATCTTCCGAGCCTGCCGGGTCAGGTAGGCCAGGTCGCCGGAATCCAGCCGGATGCCGCACTTGGTGATGCCCATCGGCTTCAGCACCCCGTCAAACACCCGGATGGCGTTGGGCACGCCGGATTTCAGGGTGTTGTAGGTGTCCACCAGCAGGGTGGCGTTGGTGGGGTACATCTGCACATAGGCCTTGAAGGCCTCGTACTCGCTGTCAAACATCTGCACCCAGGCATGGGCCATGGTGCCCCCGGCCTTCACCCCGTACAGCTGGTCGGAGATGGTGCAGGCGGTGCCGTGGCAGCCGCCGATGTAAGCTGCCCGGGCGCCCAGAATGGCGGCGTCCGCTCCCTGGGCCCGGCGGGAGCCGAATTCCAGAACGGTTCTGCCCTCTGCCGCCCGGACCACCCGGTTGGCCTTGGTGGCAATCAGGCTCTGGTGGTTGACGCACAGCAGCAGGTAGGTCTCCACCAGCTGGGCCTGGATGGCCGGCGCCCGGACGGTGATAATGGGCTCCTTGGGAAACACCGGGGTACCCTCCGGCACCGCCCAGATGTCTCCGGTAAACCGGAAATTTGCCAGATAATCCAGGAAATCCTCGGTAAACAGCTTCCGTCCCCGAAGATAGTCGATATCCTCCGGTTCAAAATGCAGTTCCTGAATGTACTGGACAATCTGCTCCAGACCGGCGGCAATGGCAAAGCCGCCCCCGTCGGGACACCGGCGGAAAAACAGGTCGAAATAGGTAATCCGGTCCGCATATCCCTGGGTGAAGTACCCCTGTCCCATGGTCAGCTCATAAAAATCGCAGAGCATGGTCAGGTTCAGCTTTTCGTTGACAACCATTTCAGGTCACCTCGCATATCATATTGGTACTATTATAGGGAAGGTTCGGAAAAATAGCAACTCTTTTCTCCGGGGTTTCTTCTGAAATTCCCGGAAGGGCCCGGGGAGATGACGGTTTTGATTGACACCGGCTGCCGTTTCGGGTATAGTTAGATTAGAAAGGTTGTGATTGCCATGGAACTGGAAGTCGGATTGAAGGGTACCGCCGGCACCCTGGCGGAGCGGACGGACACCGCCCTGGAGGTTGGCTCCGGAGACCTGCTGGTCTATGCCACCCCCTGCATGGTCGCCCTGATGGAGGGCGCCGCCTGTGAGGCGGTGGCCGGATGCCTGAAGGAGGGCCAGACCACGGTGGGTACCGCCCTGAATATTACCCACACCGCCGCCACCCCCGTCGGCATGGAGGTCCGGGCAGAGGCGGAGGTCACCGCCGTGGAGGGCAAGGTGATTACCTTCTGCGTAAAAGCCTTTGACGAGGCCGGAGAGATCGGCAGCGGCACCCACACCCGGGTCATTGTCCATTCGCAGAAATTTCTGGACAAAACATACAGCAAATTGTAAGGAGGCATCGCTATGCAAGATTATGGCGCCATGATTCGCAGCGTCTTTGAGCTGGGCAGCGTCCGGGACGGGGAACTGCTGTTCGAGGCCTGCATCAAGAATGCGTTCCCCACCTTCCACTTCCGCCGTCTGGAACTGATTCGCTTTCTGAAGGACCCCCAGTACATGGAAGGCCGGAGCTGGAACCATGTGTTTGAAATCAAGAAGTCTGAGCTTCAGGGGCAGCCGGTCTGGGAGGTTCACTGCCACCGGGTGACCATGGGCAAAACCCCGGACAAGCACGTCTACTTGGATTATATGACCCTGGGCTTCGTCCAGTATATTTCCGAATAACACCAATATCCCCGCCGGAGTTTCCCGGCGGGGACTGCTTTTATTTTGCTTTGTCGGCGGCAATCAGGCGCTTCATGGCTTCAATGCCCACCTTCACCGCGCCGGTGGTATCCTCGGTCATGGGCATTTCCTGACCGGCTTTTTCCCGCTCCTGGTTCCACACCGCATGGAAGCAGCTGCCGCAGCGCACCCCCAGGGCCGCCGCCACCACGAACAAGGCGGCGGACTCCATTTCACTGGCCTTCACCCCCAGCCGCTTCCAGCTCTCCCACTTTTGCAGCAGGTCGTAGGAAACCGGGGATTTCTCCGGGCTGTGCTGGCCGTAGAAGGCGTCCTTGCACTGCACCACCCCCACATGGGTCCGGTAGCCCAGGGCCTCCGAGGCAGCTTTCAGCGCGGCGGTAATGCCGAAATCCGCCACCGCCGGGAACTCAATGGGGGCATATTCCAGAGATGTATGCTCATACCGGATGGCGCCGGTGGCAACCACCACATCCCCGGGGAGCACATCCATGGCGATGCCGCCGCAGGTACCCACCCGAATGAAGGTATCCGCGCCGATGGCGGTCAGCTCCTCCATGGCGATGGAGGCCGACGGCCCGCCGATGCCGGTGGAGCAGACAGTAACCTTCTCCCCCAGCAGCGTTCCGGTATAAATGTTGTATTCCCGGTTCAT
>CALXFW010000038.1 GCA_944387685.1 uncultured Oscillospiraceae bacterium | reverse complement strand
CAAACGGGAGAAGTAACCAGGCATCATAAAAGAACAGGGGAGAGAAGGATATGGAACGAATCGGCATTTATGGCGGCACGTTTAACCCCCCGCATATCGGGCATATTTTGGCGGCATCCCAGGCAATTGAGACTCTGAAATTGGACAAGCTTTTGCTGATCCCGGATCGGATTGCCCCCCACAAGGATCTTCCCGACAATTCGGCAACCCCGGAGCAGCGGCTGGAAATGCTGCGCATTGCCGCTGCGGGCATACCGAAAATGGAAGTCTCGTCTCTGGAACTGGACCGGGAAGGCCCAAGCTATACCTTTGAGACGGTGAGCCAGCTGCGTCTGCGCCATCCCCAGGCGGAACTGTTTTTGTTGATGGGCACGGATATGTTTTTATCCTTCGAAAACTGGCGCCGCGCGGAGCAGATTGCCCGGTATGTGACAATCACGGTTGCCTATCGGGGGGACAAAGGAGAACGGGAGGAAATCGAAGCCCAGAAGCAGCGGCTGCTGGAGCGGGACTATCGGGTGACGCTGCTGGAAAATCCGGTGCACTCCATTTCCTCCACCCAGCTGCGGCGGTTGCTGGCGTTCCGCTGTGCCGGAGCATTTCTCCCGGAAGGGGTGGGGGCTTACATCCAGGAAAACGGGCTGTACGACACGAAAGCGGACTGGAAGCAGCTTCCTATGGAGCAGCTGGAGCAGGTGGTGGTCAGCCTTCTGAAACCCAGCCGGGTGGCCCATGTGCTGGGCTGCCGGGACACGGCGGTGGAGCTGGCCAAGCGCTGGGGCGCGGACGTAACGGATGCCGCCCGGGCCGGAATCCTCCACGACATTACCAAGGCCCTGGACGGCCCCCTGCAATTGACATTGTGCGCGGCCTATGGTAAAATACTGGATGATTTTTCCCACAAATATCCCAAAACCCTCCATGCGCTGACAGGGTCCCTGGTGGCGGAACGGATTTTCGGTGAGAATCTCCGGGTGGTGTCGGCCATTGCCCACCATACCACCGGGAAGGCCGATATGAATCTGCTGGAAACCATCATTTATGTGGCGGACTATATGGAACCAAACCGGGACTTCCCGGGGGTGGAGCAGCTGCGGCAGCTGGCCTACCAGGACATCTATGGGGCGTTGAAGCTGGGACTGGAGATGACTTTGGAGCATTTGAAGCGCCAGGGGAATGAAGTCTCCAAAGAGTCCAGAGAGGCCCTGGCCTGGCTGTCCCGGACGGATGCTCCGTGAGCGGTTGATTCAGGATACAGACAATCCAGAAAGGAAAGATGCTATGTTAACTCCGAAAGAAATTGCCTTTGCCGTGACCAAGGCCCTGGATGAAAAGAAGGGGCAGGATATCAAGCTGCTGAAAATTGACCGGGTCAGCAGCCTGGCGGATTATTTCCTGATCTGCACCGGCACCTCCAACACCCACGTCAAGACGCTCTGCGACTATGCGGAGTATACCCTGGAGCAGCTGGGGGAGACCATGCTGAGCCGGGAGGGGCACCGGGGCAATTCCTGGGAGCTGCTGGACTACGGCACCATTGTGGTGCACGTGTTTACGGAGGAAGCCCGGAAGTTCTACGATCTGGAGCGGCTCTGGGCCGATGCTGAGTTCGTGGATTTGAAAGATATTATCATCGAGGAGTAACCTCGGTTTTAGGAAGGTGTATTGGCCATGAATTACGATTTTGCAAGTATTGAAGCCAAATGGCAGAAGGTCTGGGAGGAGAAGAAGCTCTATGCCGCCGAGGACGGAGGCAAGAAGGAGAAGTTCTATGCTCTGGTAGAGTTTCCTTATCCCAGCGCCGCGGGCCTGCATGTGGGACATCCCCGGCCCTATACCGCCATGGATATCATTGCCCGGAAGAAGCGGATGGACGGCAAGAATGTGCTCTTCCCCATGGGCTATGACGCCTTTGGCCTGCCTACGGAGAATTATGCCATCAAAAATCACATCCATCCCCGGATTGTGACGGAAAATAACATCAAGAATTTCCGCCGCCAGCTGAAGGCCCTGGGCTACAGCTTTGACTGGGACCGGGAGATCAACACCACCGACCCCAAGTATTTCAAGTGGACCCAGTGGATTTTCCTGCAGCTGTATAAGAACGGCCTGGCCTACAAGGCCAAGATGCCGGTGAACTGGTGCACCAGCTGCAAGTGCGTCCTGGCCAACGAAGAAGTGGTGGAGGGCGTCTGTGAGCGCTGCGGCGCACCGGTTATCCGGAAGGAAAAGAGCCAGTGGATGCTGCGCATCACCAAGTATGCCGACCGGCTGATTGACGACCTGGAGGATTTGGACTTCATCGACCGGGTGAAGGCCCAGCAGACCAACTGGATCGGCCGCAGCCACGGCGCGGAGGTGAAGTTCCAGTCCACCCTGGGGGATGAAATTCTGGTCTACACCACCCGTCCCGATACTCTGTTCGGCGCTACCTACATGGTGCTGTCTCCGGAGCATTCGCTGATTGCCAAGTGGATGGACAAGCTGAACAACGCCGACGCGGTGAAGGCCTACCAGGCTGCCGCTGCCGCTAAGTCCGACCTGGAACGTACCGAGCTGAACAAGGAAAAGACCGGCGTAAAGCTGGACGGCGTCATGGGCATCAACCCGGTGAACGGCAAGGAGATTCCCATTTTCATCTCCGACTACGTCCTGGCTACCTACGGCACCGGCGCCATTATGGCGGTGCCTGCCCACGACGACCGGGACTGGGAGTTTGCCAAGGCCTTCGGCTGTGACATCGTGGAGGTGGTTGCCGGCGGCAACGTGGAGGAAGCGGCCTTCACCCTGAAGGATGACACCGGGATCATGGTCAACTCCGGATTCCTCAATGGCATGACGGTCAAGCAGGCCATTCCTGCCATCATCAAGTGGCTGGAAGAGCAGGGCATCGGCGAACCCAAGACCAACTTCAAGCTTCGGGACTGGGTGTTCTCCCGCCAGCGTTACTGGGG
>CALXFW010000037.1 GCA_944387685.1 uncultured Oscillospiraceae bacterium | reverse complement strand
GGCTTCAGGCCCTTGTAGATATAGCCCTTGTCAAACATTCTGCCGAATACCTTGACCTCCTGGGCCTCGAAGTGCTTGTCCATGGTCCGGTAGGGATGCTCCCAGTCACCCACCACGCCCAGGCGCTTGAAGCCGGCCATCTGCCGCTGAATGTAGGTCTCGGCAAATTCCTCACAGGCGGTGCGGAATTCCGGCACCGGCATGGCCTTATGATTCAGCTTGTTCTTCTTGATAATGGCGGACTCGATGGGCATACCGTGGTTGTCCCAGCCGGGAACATAGGGGGTATAATAGCCCAGCATGGCGTGGCTGCGGACGATAAAGTCCTTCAGAGTCTTGTTCAGGGCATGGCCCATGTGGATGTCGCCGTTGGAAAAGGGAGGGCCGTCGTGAAGCACGAACCGGGGCAGGTCCTTGTTCTTTTCCAGCATGGCGGTGTAGAGCTTCTGCTCTTCCCAGTTCTTCAGCATACCCGGCTCCCGGGCAGGCAGACCGGCCTTCATGGGGAAGCTGGTTTTCGGGGTGATGATGGTGTTTTTGTATTCCATGGGAATGCAACCTCCATAAGAAATTTCAGCCGCTCCGGGGAAAAGCCGGAGCAAAAAAGAACTGCGCCCTCGTCCCATAAGAGACAAAGGCACAGTTGACCTCTGCGGTACCACTCTTGTTCCGGCGCTGGCGCCGGCACTCGTTGTGCACGGTATCGGGTGCAGACCGGCGCAGCCTACAAATATCCTTCGGTGCGCTGCTCGGAGGTGATACGAAAAGCGGCCTGCCTGCTGCCTCGCACCAAACGGCAGCTCTCTGAAGGCGGTGTCGGATTCCGCGCGTCCTCGTCCTGGCTTTAACCTATCCGATTCGGAAAAGTTATTTGTTCTTGGGGTCGTAGTTCCGGCCGAACTGCAGGTTCAGGCTGGCGAACTTGCTGGTGGTGGACTCCATGGCGGTGGGGTGCTTGGGGGCAGCCTTGGGCGCGGTGTCCACGGTGGAGCCGATCATGGCCTCAATGTTCTGGGCAATCTCGTCGGCCACGTCGTCGCTCTTCACCTCAGGAGCCACCGGAGCGGCGGGAGCGGGGGCGGGAGCCGCTTCCCCGCTGGGGGCATTGGAGGTCTTGATCCGCTCCAAGGCCTGGATGCAGGTGCGCAGCTGCTCCTGCAGCTCGTTGATCTTGGCGGCAGCCATCTTCCGGGCTTCCTCCACCCGGGCGTTCTCTGCTGCCACAGCGGCCTCGCCGCTCTCTGCGGCAGTGGTGCTGGCGGAATTGAGCATCTTGGCACACTTGGCCTCCGCTTCCATCACCATTTTGTCGCAGGTCTTCTGGGCGTTCACAACAGCCTCCTTCATGGAAGCCTCGTTCTTTCGGTACTCTTCCAGCTTGCCCACCAGAACCCGCATCTTGCTCTTGAGCAGGGCGTTCTCCTTGTACAGTGTAACATAGTCTTCGGTCAAAGGCTCCAGAAACTCGTCGACCTGCTGCATATCGTAGCCGCCGAAAGTCGCCTTGCCAAAGGAAATCTGATCAATCTGCTGCGGTGTAAACATGAATTGCGTTCTCCTTCCGATCCATACTACTATATTGGCCAGGAAGTCCGGGCATACGTGCTCAGACAGCCTGCGTCAGGCAAATCAGATATAGCTCTCCACTTCTGCCTGGAGGGTCTCCAGATCGCCCACAATGTCCATATTGTGGGGGCAGAACAGATAGGCGGACTGGGCAATCTTCTTCACGTCCCCGTCCAGAGCGTAAACACAGCCGGACAGGAAATCCACCACCCGGCGGGCCATGGCCTTGTCCACGTTCTCCATGTTGACAATGACGGCCTTATGATTGCGCAGATCGTCTGCGGCCTTGGAAGTATCGTTAAAGCTGCCCGGACGGAACAGGACAACCTCCTGCTTGTTGGAGGCGGCGCTGTTCATGTTCAGCACCTGACCGGTAAAGCCGCCGGAGGCTACGCCGGAAGATACGGAACTGGCGGGCATGGGGGAGAAGCCGTAATCGTCCTCCTCCTGCTCCTCTGCTGCGGGAGCGGGAGCCGGAGCACGGCGGGGGCTGCGGCGGGCAGGCTGCTCGGCAGGCTCCTCATACTCGTCAGCGTAGTCGTCGTCCTCGTCATAATCGTCGTATTCATCATCGGCATAGGGCTGGGCAAATTTCTTTACGTTATCCCAAAAGCTCATTCTGTATTTCCTCCTAGTATATCTTCACATCATGTAGAGAAATCCCTGGCGTGCTTCAGGCACCAAAGACCGCGTCGGCCTCAGCGGACCCGGCGGCGCCTGCGCCGGATTGCATATCGCATATTTTGTTCAATATACTGACATCCTCTTGGATAAACAGTCCACCATGACATTATCCTCTATTTTGCCCCTTATGTCAACAAGAATTTGATTCTTTTTTTGAAAAAAATTTGGATTTTCTGCCGGATTCTCTGTGCAAAAAGAGAAGAATGGCGGGTATGCAATACATATGTTTGCATTCTGAAGCGGAAAAAGATTCCAGACGCCTGACCCGGGAACAGCGCAAAACGGACGGCAGCCGATTGGCTGCCGTCCGTTTTTCCATCGATTTTACGTTGCCGCCGATGCCGCGGCTTTCAGGGGCTTCATAGGGGCCAGAGTGGAAATGGCGTGTTTGTAAATCATCTGCTGCTTTCCGTCGGATACCAGAACCACCACAAAGCTGTCAAAGCCGGTGATGACCCCCCGGAGCTGAAACCCGTTCATCAGGAACAGGGTGACGGGAACCTTGTCCCGGCGGACCTCCTTGAGAATGGATTCCTGCAAAGCCGATGCTTCTGTCATAAGTACAACCTCTTTCTTTTAGGATGCACCTATGCTAGCACGTCCGGACTGTCAAATACACGCAAAAACCGTCGTGCCGGACCCAGAATTTCCGAAAGGGGACCATCCCCTTCCCGCATCAGCCAGTGCATAGCCGGATTCCGTCGGAACCAGGTCAGCTGCCGCTTGGCGTAACGGCGGGAGGACTGGCGAACCTGGTCGGCGGCATCCTCCAGCGAGCAGTCACCATCCAGAACGGCCAGAAATTCCTTGTAGCCGATGGCCTGCATGGCAGTGCAGGTCCGGGGGATGCCCCGGCGGAGCAGACCCTGGATTTCCTCCATCAGCCCCTGCTCCAGCATCAGGTCCACACGGCGGTCAATGCGGCGGTACAGGTCTGCCCGCCGGGCATAGTCGATGCCCAGCCACAGGGGAGAGAATCTGGGGGGAATTTCCTGGGTTTTCCGGTTGTGTTCCGTAATGGTTTCCCCGGTTTCCAGATACACCTCCAGGGCCCGGATGATCCGCTTGCGGTCGGACAGATGGAGCCGGGCGGCGCAGTCCGGGTCCACGGACCGGAGCCAATCCAGCATGGCCGCCATCCCCTCCTGGTCCGCCTGGGCCTCCAGCTGTTCCCGGACACCGGTGGAGGGGAAGGGAGCAAAGGCATTGCCCCGGATTAAAGAGTCCATGTACAGCCCGGTACCGCCGGCGACAATGGCGGTTTTTCCCCGGGCAAGAATGTCCTCCACGATGGGAGCAGCCATCTGGCAGTACCGGCTTACGGAGAAGGCTTCCTCCGGCTCCGCCACGGAGAGCATATAGTGGGGAATACCCTGCATCTCCTCCGCAGTGGGCTTGGCGGTGCCAATGTCCATATATTTGTAGACCTGCATGGAGTCACAGGAAACCACTTCGCCGTCCAGTTCCCGGGCCAGCTCCACGGCCAGGGCGGTTTTTCCCGAGGCGGTGGGCCCCGCAATGCAGACAATGCGATCCATAATCCATCCCTCCCTGCTCAAGGTGTCAGGTGCGCTTGAATTGCTTTTCCAGCTGCTTTTTGCTTAAGCTGACGCAGATGGGGCGGCCGTGGGGACAGTATTTCAGGTCCTCCCGGGACATGACCGCTTCCGCCACCGCCAGCAGCTCCGCCGGATCATTCTGCCACCCGGCTTTGATAGCCGCCTTGCAGGCCACAGTGTGCAGCAACTCGTCCCGGACGGTGTCCGCCTGCTCCCGCCGCCCGTTCAGCAGATCGGCGGCCAGGGTTTCCACGGTTTCCGCCGCATCCTCCGGGCTCAGGTCCATGGGAATCCGGCGGATGAGCACGGTGTTTTCCCCGAATTCCTCCACCTCAAAGCCCAGGCCGTCCAGCATTTCCTGGTTGGCCAGCAGCTCTCCTGCGGCGTTGGGCATCAGCCGGAGAGAAACCGGGGCAATCAGGCTCTGGCTGCTGATGGCCTCCTGATGGGCCTTCAGCTTTTCAAAGAGAATCCGCTCGTGGGCGGCGTGCTTGTCGATGAGGAAGGCATCCTCCCCCTGTTCCACCAGAATATAGCTGTTGTACAGCTCTCCCACCATCCGCCAGGGGGTGACGGCAGGCAGCTCCAGCTCGGTCTGTTCCGGCTCGGCCTGCTGGGGCTCCGGGGGCAGGGAAATGGGCTCCGGCTCCGCTGGGGGTACAGGCGCCGGGGACGGGGCCTTCTCCGGAAGCGTATGGGAAGGCAGGGGCTTCTCCGGCGGAGGGAAAGAGACCCCTTTCTCCGGTCGGGAGGAGGGCAGCACCACCGATTCCCGGAGCAGACTGCCGGATTCCTGCTTTACCTTTGCCGCTGTGGCTGCCGCCATGGCGGGGGCCGGATGGGGGGCTTTTTCCACCGCCTGGGAAAAGACTTTGAAATCCTGGGCTGTCATGGTGCGGTAGAAATCCTGCCGGGGGGCGGCGGATTTGGCGGGCATTTCCGGAGGCGCGGCCGGGGCAGTCTGCTCCGGCCTTTTGGAGAAGCGCACCTCCGGTCGGTCGGTCTGCTTGTTCAGGGCGCCCAGCACGCCGTAATGCACACAGTCAAATACCGCTTTTTCCGACAGAAATTTCACCTCGGTTTTGGCGGGATGAACGTTCACATCCACAGCGCCGGCAGGGAGAGTCAGGTGCAGCACACAGGCGGGAAACTTCCCCACCATGATCTGGTTGCGGTAGGCCTCCTCCAGGGCGGATACCAGCAGCCGGGATTTCAC
>CALXFW010000036.1 GCA_944387685.1 uncultured Oscillospiraceae bacterium | reverse complement strand
TGACGGATTCCTCGCCGTAGATCTTCTGCATCATGGTAATCAATGCGCCCTTCAGGTCGCCCATGGTGATGTGCTCGTCCACCACCAGACCTTCAATCTGGTGGAACATGGGGGAGTGCGTGGCGTCAGCCTCGTCCTTCCGGAACACCCGGCCGGGAGCCAGCATGCACAGGGGAGGTTTGTGGTTTTCCATAAACCGGATCTGCATGGGGCTGGTCTGGGTACGCAGCAGCACGCTGTCGTCATCGGTGAAATAGAAGGTATCGGAACGATCCCGGGAGGGATGGCCTTCCTCAATATTCAGCCGGGTGAAGTTGTAGCTGGCCAGTTCCACTTCGGGGCCGTCCACCACCTGGTAACCCAGGCCCACAAAAATGTCCTTGATCTGCTGCAGAACCTGGTTCATGGGATGCTGATGCCCCAGGGGCACCGGCTCACCGGGAATGGTCACATCCACAGCCTCCGCAGCCAGCTTCCGCTCAAGCACGGCGGCGTGGATGGCGGCCTTGCGCTCCTCCAGCTTGCTTTCAATCTGTGCCCGGACGGTGTTGGCCAGCTGGCCCATCACCGGACGCTCCTCGGCGGAGAGCTTACCCATCTGCTTCAGCACGGCGGTCATTTCGCCCTTTTTGCCCAGCAGCTTCACCCGCAGCTCTTCCAGAGCCGCCGGGGTATCGGCAGCGTCCAGGGCCGCCAGAGCATTCCTGCGAATCTGCTCCAATTGTTCTTTCATTTTCATTCCTCCTGAATGGTTGACTACAAATAAAAAAGCCCTTCCTCCCACCATCGGGACGAAAGGCAACCCTTCCGCGGTACCACCCGCAATTCGCCGGAACCGGCGCGCTTTCGGATGCAGACACATCCAAGACCGGTAACGGCGTCACCCGGCGCGCCCTACTGTCCGTTCAGGCGGCAGCTCCTGGGAGAAAGCCCGGTATTGCACCCAAGCGGCTCCCACCATCCCGCTCTCGCTTCCTGGGGCAAAGCCAATACAAGGCGGCCCAATCTTCGCTTTTGCCAGATATCCCCCCCATGTTAGCACATTCCCTTCTGTTTTGCAACCCCTTTTTCCGGAAAATGCTCAAAAAACCGGAAACCCTTGACGGTGCGCCGGGGCCATGGTATGCTGATGCCAAATCTATGGGAAAAAGGTGAGCGTATGGATATTCGACAGCTGGACCATGGGCAGGTGCTCTCCCTGCTGCCGGACCGGGACCCCTGGGGGCATAAGGGAAGCTTCGGCAGGATTCTTCTGCTGTGCGGCAGCCGGGGATATACCGGAGCGGCGTATCTGGCGGCCATGGGGGCTCTTCGTGCCGGGGCAGGACTGGTATTTCTGGGCGTGCCGGAGAGCATCTATGCCATTGAAGCGGTGAAGCTCCATGAGCCGGTGGTGTTTCCCCTGCCGGAAGAGGATGGGAAACTGTGCCGGGATGCTCTGCCGGAAATTCTCTCCCGGCTGCCTCAGATGGACGGGGTACTGATCGGCTGCGGACTGGGCCGGTCGGAGGATACCGCCGCTGTGGTGGAGGGGGTACTGGAGCAGGCCCAATGCCCGGTGGTGGTGGATGCCGATGGCATATCGGTGCTGGCGGCGCATAAGGATATACTGCGCAGAAGACGGCACTGCACCATCCTGACCCCCCACGACGGGGAATTTCTCCGCTTCGGCGGGCAGCTTTCCGAGGACCGGATGGCCTGTGCGGCGGAGTACGCCCGGCAGTGGAATGGGATTGTCCTGCTGAAGGGGCACAGGACCTGCATCACCGACGGCACCGTGGGTTACCGCAACGTCACCGGCAATCCGGGCATGGCGGTGGGAGGCAGCGGAGACGTACTGGCGGGCATGATTGCGGGCCTGCTGGGGCAGGGGATTGCGCCTCTGGAAGCGGCGGCCTGTGCAGCCTGGCTCCATGGGGCGGCAGGGGATCTGTGTGCCCAGGAGCTGGGACAGTACGGTATGCTCCCTACGGATATGCTCACCCGTCTTCCGCGACTGATGAAATAAGGCGGGATGCAATTTGAAAATCATGGGGGCGGTTTTGGCGGCCCTTCTGCTGCTGGCGGGATGCAGCCAAAACCCGCAGGAGCTGGACCAGGCCATGGGACTGCGGGCCGGACTGCTTCAGGCCGCTGGATACCGCTTTGATGCAGACATTACGGCGGATTATGGGACATATCTGTATACCTTTTCCCTGGCGTGCCAGACGGATGCCCAGGGGAATCTGTCCTTTACGGTGGCGGAGCCGGAAACGCTGGCGGGAATCACCGGAACCATTTCTCAGGAAAAAGGCACCCTGACCTTTGAGGGAATGGCGCTCCAGTTTGACACCCTGACAGACGGGCAGATGACCCCGGTTGTGGCCCCCTGGGTTCTGGTCAAGGGCCTGCTGGGCGGATACCTGACCTCCGCCGGTACGGAGGACGGCGTCCTTCGGGTGAGCATTGACGACAGCTACGCCGGAGAGGAGCTCCATCTGGACGTCTGGTTCTCCGGGGAGGGGTATCCCGCCCGGGGAGAAATCCTGTACGACGGGAGGCGCATTGTGTCGCTGACAGTCAAAAACTTCGCTCTTTTGTAGCTTTTTCGGGAATCTGTGCATAGGATATTTTGGATGCGCTGCCGTATAAAATCCGTGTGGGTGTGGGACAATAGAGTTACCGCGTTACATATGGAGCCCATAGGGTAGCGCAGGAGAAATTTGCACGGAGCGTGAAGACTATGACAGAAGGATCAGTCAAACGGGGCGACATATTCTACGCCGATTTGTCCCCTGTGGTGGGCAGCGAGCAGGGAGGGACCCGGCCTGTCCTGATTGTTCAGAACGACACGGGAAACCGCCATTCTCCCACGGTGATTGCCGCCGCCATTACCAGCCAGACCGGAAAGGCCCGGCTGCCAACCCATATCAACATCGCAGGCGGCAGCGTGGGCCTGAGCAAGGACTCCATCATCCTGCTGGAGCAGATCCGCACCATCGACAAGCGTCGGCTGCGGGAACACATGGGCCACCTGGACGAGCAGCAGATGGCTATGGTGGACGATGCCATTGCCGTCAGCTTCGGGCTGCCCGGCGGCAGCCGCGCCACATGAATGTTCTGCCCCCCTGCGGCATAGAATTGCCGCAGGGGGGGCGTTGCCATTGGAAGGAACCTACGGCGTGTATTTTGGAACCCAGATGGCGGGTAAGGTGCAGGTAACCCGGCAGGGGCTGTACTATCGGTTTTCCTGCCGGTGCCGGCTCACCGGAGACGTGATGTGCCGGCTGCGGATTTCTTCCGGCGGCCGGAGAGAGAGCTTGGGTGTTGTGGTCCCCATGGATGGAGGATTCGGATTGGATACCCGGCTTCCGGTGAAGAAGCTGGGGCAGGGGACACCGGAGTTTGCCCTGGTGCCCAAGCACGAAATCGGCGGCAGCCGTCTGGTTCCCATCTACCCGGAGGAGCCGTTTTCCTACATAGCCCGCCTGAAGGCAGCTTTTCTGGAGATTCAGGAGGCGGGGACAGAAAGGAACCGATGAAAAGGAGTCTTTTGACGTGCAAGTGATTCAATACGACGGAAATCATACTGAGCTCAGCGTAAGAATGCAGGTTCAAAACACAGGCGGCCCGACGGTAGGCAGAAGATGTTTTGCCATTTTGAAGGCTAGTTATTCCCCAAAAGCGTTACCCCATATTCGTGCAGGCGCCGTCGGCGGTCTGAGCGAATATGGGGTGCTTTTTCTGCGCAGGGGATTGCCCTGAATCCGCGAACGGGAAGGTTCGGGAAAGGCTTGGAGAATCGTTGGAACAGAAAAGGAAATCAGGGTGCGGGTTGAGACAGCGGCTCTGCCAGCTGGAGGTAATCCTCATCGGAAACAGGCTCCAGCCACTGGTTCTCGGTCTGCGTACCCGGAACCTCCAGTGCAATGTGGGAGAACCAGCTGTCCTGCTTTGCTCCGTGCCAATGCTTGACACCGGCGGGAATGAATATCACCTTGCCCGGGGTCAGACTGACAGCGGGCTTGCCGGATTCCTGATACCACCCTTCTCCGGCGGTGCAGATCAGAATCTGTCCGCCGCCCTCCTTGGCCCGGTGAATGTGCCAGTTGTTGCGGCACCCGGGGGCAAAGGTGACATTGGCCAGATATATCGGGCACTGCCCCGGATCGGTCAGCGGATTCAGGTAGGAGTCTCCCACAAAATACTGGGCATAGGCGAGGTTCTCCTGACCCAGACCAAATACGTTCTGTTGGGCGAATGCCTCCGGAATAGACGGTTTCATACGAACGCCTCCTTTTACAGCAGACGGCGGAAATCCGCCATGGCCTCAGAAATGTGCAGCTGCTGGGGGCAGACAGCCTCGCAGCTGCGGCAGCCGATGCAGGCGCCGGGCTGCTTATCCGGCGCAATGGCGGACAGCGCCATAGGGGCAATGAATCCGCCGCCGGTAAACCGGTGCTCGTTGTACAGGGCCAGCAGGTGAGGAATATCCAGTCCCTGGGGACAATGGGTGGTGCAGTATCGGCAGCCGGTGCAGGCCAGGGCCTTGGGATTGGTCATTTCTTCCCCCAGGGCCAGAAGACGGCTGCGCTCCTGCTCGGTCAGCGGGTCCTCTGCCTCAAAAGTACTCAGATTGTCCTCCATCTGTTTTGCATCGGACATACCGGACAAAATGACGGTCACCCCGGGAATGCCCTGGAGGAACCGGAAGGCCCAGGCAGGAACAGACCGCTGGGGATGAAGCGCCTGAAGCACCGCCGCCTCCGATTCCCCGAGCCGGGCAAGACGCCCGCCACGGAGGGGCTCCATGACCCACACGGGAATCTGGAACTGAGACAGCAGCTCCACCTTTTCCTTTCCGCCCTGAAAAATCCAGTCCACATAGTTGAGCTGGAGCTGGCAGAATTCCATGTGGGCGCCATAGGCATCCAGAAACCGCCTCAGGACCGGCATGGCGCCATGGCAGGAAAAGCCCAGATGACGGATGCGTCCGTTCTTCTTCTGCTCCAGCAGGTACGTCAGAATCCCATACCGGGGGTTCAGGTAGGCGTCGATGTTCAGTTCACACACATTGTGGAACAGGTAAAAATCAAAGTATTCCACCTGACATTTTTCCAGCTGGGCCTGGAAAATTTCTTCAACCTTGCCCATATTGGACAGATCGTACCCGGGGAACTTGTCTGCCAGGAAGAACCGGTCCCGGGGATAGGCAGACAGAGCCTTGCCGATGGCCCGCTCGGAATTTCCGGCGTGGTAGCCCCAGGCAGTATCGTAGTAGTTGACGCCCCGGGCCATGGCGAGAGAGACCATCCGCTCCACAGCGGCCTGATCCACCAGGGCGTCGTTTCCGTCCACCACAGGCAGACGCATACACCCCATGCCCAGGTTGGAAAGCATCAGTCCCTGAAACTCCTTGTAAATCATGGGAATTCCTCCTTATTTCGTTGAATTCGCCGCTTCCGTGACACAGCGCAGGGCATTGAGACTGCGGGGATAGCCGACATAGGGCAGACACTGGGAGATCACGTCGATAAGAAACGCCTTGTCGTTTCCAATACGCAGATTGCCGGCGGCGTGACTGATCAGCTGGGGCTCACACCCGCCCTGGGCTGCCAGGAAGCAGAAGGTAATCAGTTCCCTCTGACGATAATCCAGCCCGCCCCGGGTATAGTAGTCGCCGAAGCAATTAGCTGCCAGCCAGCGGTTGATGTGCCGGCTTTCCTCCGGACCGCTGGTTGGGAAGCCGCGCATCTGCTCTCCGAAAATTTCCACCTGGACCTGGTTGCCTGCCTGGAGCCGGGTCTGGGGTGTGGTGGTGCCCTGAGTCGGCAGGGGCAAGGGCACCTTTTCCGCCTCCAGGACCTGATTGGCTGCCCGAAGGAAAGGAAGCACCCGGCCAAGTCCCAGATATGCGGTCCCCTGATAGATCAGCTCCTTCAGCGCTGCAGGGGTCAACCCGGAGCTGAGGGCATCCGGTATCAGATCCCGGAAGGCGTCCAGCCCCTGGCATCCCATCAGCGCTGCCAGAATGGCCAGGAAGCGGGTTTGCGCATCCAGGTGGCTTTCCTGGGGGACTTCTTCCAGGGCAAACCGGGAAAAGAAGCCGGAATATTCCGGGTCCTGCTTTGCCAGAGCGAACGGGTCCTTGCGGAACTGGGGATTCTGAAATGGTTTCATAAAACAACCTCCCAATCGTCTTTTTGCACAGTGGCGCGGCTGTGCTTATTTCTTTGTATTGCCTGCCTGATTCTGCGCCTTCCGAATGGCATGACGCAGATCATCCAGCCGCTGGAGCTGCCGTTCCTTGAAATGGATTTCGTCCAGGGCGGCGGCCCGCTTGGCCTCCAGCATCCGCAGACGCTGCGTCTGGGTCTGCGGCTGTTCCAGCAGGCGCATATAGAGCTCCACCTCCTCCGAAGAGAAGCCGATGTCGTGAAGCGTCATAATGGTGCTCAGCCGCTCCAGATCGGAGTCGTCATACTGCCAGCTGCCCATAACTTTTTTCACTGCGCCGCACAGCCCCCACCGCTCGTACTCCCGCAGAATGGGCAGGGGAATCTGGTAGCGTTCGCTTGCCTCCTGTATCGTCATACCGCAGCCTCCAAACAAAAATGCAGGTGTCCTGATGGGAACACCTACATTTTAACGCGTTGATTGATATATGTCTAATGCTTATTCTGGATTATTAGAAATAGCTGAAAAGCATTTTTTAAGATGGTCCAGCAGGGCCTCCATGGCAGGAGGAAAGGTTTCGGTTTTCTTCCAGGCCAGCACCGTACCGGCATACAGGGGCGGGGAGAGAGGGAGAAAGCGAAGCCCGTCATAACTGCAGCGCAGCCGGATGGTGAGGAAAGCGCCCATGCCGGCCCGGGCAAGCTGGGCCATGTTGTAGGGCAGATTACCGGTGGCGGTAACCTGAAGCCGACGGCTGCAGGGACCGAACCAGCGCTCCAGCTCCTGCTGCACCAGTCCCCGGCCGGTGAAAATCAGGGGAACAGAAGCCAGGTCCTCAGCCGTAACGGCCTCCTGACGGGCCAGGGGGGAATCCTCCCGAACGTGGACACCCCATTGCTCCTTCACCGGCAGACGAAGAAAGTCATATTTGCTGATGTCTACCGGTTCCATCAGAAGCCCCAGGTCCAGGGTCCCGCGTTCGATGCGCTCTTTGGTATTGTCGGCATTGCCGCTGTAGATCTGATAGGTCACCTGGGGATGAAGCTTCTGAAAGGAGGCCAGCTGCTCTGCCAGCACAGACATACCCTCCAGGTCTCCGCTGCCGATGGAAATTTCTCCCCGCAGCTCCGGCTCCCTAAGAAATTCCTGAGCGGTTTTATCCGCCAGCTCCACCAGTTCCTGAGCCCGGCGGCGCAGAAGCATTCCCTCGTCTGTCAGCACAATGTGGTAACGGCTGCGGTGGAACAATTGTACACCCAGTTCCTCTTCCAGCTGCATCCGCTGCCGGGAGAGGGTGGGCTGGGTCAAATGAAGCAGGGCTGCGGCTTTGGTGATGTTTTCCTCCCGCGCCACCGCCAGAAAATAGCGCAGAACACGAAGTTCCATAGTGCCTCCCTCCTTTTCCCCTATATTATCACAGCGAAAAATCAGCCGCAAGATAAAAATGCTTGACAAGTATATTTACGGATAGAAAATGAGTATTTTACATTTTTGAACCGGTGAGGTACAATGAACACGAAGGAGGTGTTCCTATGAACACAGCATTGATTGCTTACTTTTCTGCCACCGGAACCACTGCCCGGGCAGCAAAGGAACTGGCCGGCGCCCTGGGCGGGGACCTGTATGAAATTCGGCCTGCCGTGCCCTATACCCAGGAGGACCTGAACTGGATGGACAGGCAGTCCCGCAGCAGCCGGGAGATGGAGAGCAAACCTTTCCGCCCCGCTCTGGCGGATACGGTAGCGCCGGTGGAGGGGAGGGACGTGATTTTCCTGGGATTCCCCATCTGGTGGTATACGGCTCCTACCATTGTCAACAGCTTTCTGGAGGCCTACGACTTCCGTGGGAAGACCATCGTCCTGTTTGCCACCTCCGGTGGCAGCGGACTGGGGAATACGGCCCAGGAGCTTCGTCCCAGCGCTCCAGGGGCACGGATTGTAGACGGCGGTTTGCTTAACGGCCGGAACAGAGAAGCCCAGCTGAGGCAGCTGGCTGAGAAGTGGAAACACGGATGATAGGAAGGCAGGGCTTGTCCTTTCCCCGTATTCGCGTGGGCTGTAGGTAGGGGGAAGACACCTGGAACAGGGAGTATAGTTGGACGCCTGCGAGTGCTCTTCCATAAAGCAAGCCGCCGCTGCCAGTCGGATGGACGGGCAGCGGCGGCTTTTTCATCTGAGAACGGAGCATTTCAGCTTGCTGACGGATATGTATCCCCGAAAAACCGCATCCAGGTCGGTGCCGGGAGGGACGGGGTGAGACGGAGCCAGCGGCTCGCCCTGAATGTCCAGCAGCGTATGCTCAGGGGAAAGCGGCCTGGGTTCATAGGTCGTGTTGAATAACCAGGACGGGGCCACAGGCCGGTCCCAGAGAATCCCTTTCACAGCATTGACATCCACGGAGGGAAAATTCACATTCCAGATTTCTCTGTCCGTCTGACAGGAGACGAGAAAGGATTCCAGCATTTCCCCCAGAAAATGCGCCGCCGCATCCAGAGAAGCATGGAACCCGCTGGACAGGGCCATGGCAGGGATCCCGTTCAGGTTCGCCTCAAAGGCAGCGCCCACGGTGCCGGAGTAAGCAATTTCATAGCCCACGTTGTAACCATTGTTGACTCCGGAGAGCACAAAGTCGGGCTTTTCGTCCAGAATTTGCTGGACGGCTGCTTTTACGCAATCCGCAGGGGTGCCGTCTACCTGGTAGGCTGCCCTCACCGGTGCGGGGTAGCTTGATATCTGCTCCAGGGAAAGCGCGCCGTGAATGGTGAGCTTCTGGGACATGGCGCTGCACTGCCGGGCAGGGGCAACCACCCACACATTCCCGAAATCCGCTGCTGCCCTGGCCAGCAGGGCAAGACCCGGAGCATGAATGGAATCGTCATTGACAACCAAAAGATTCATAGAGTCTCCTTTTTGTTTCTGTAACCGTAATATTTTCCGGCGAATCCTGGAATATCCGATTCCCCTCCGTGGTGCGTCCTCCCGGGATGCGGGAGAAGGCCGGCGGAGGTCCCCTAATAAGGCCGACCCGAAGAGTCAGAAAAATACCGGCTTTTCAACATTTCTGCCGGGAAGCCGGTGGTCAGCGTGGTATGGGTGGTGATGCAGAACTTGCGGCTTCCGTCAGATGAAGCCACATCGAAGTCCAGCGGAACGGGTCCGGTTGAAAGTGGGAACAGCAGTGCGCTGCACCCTGGTTTTTATAAAAAATCGGAGCAAGCGATACAAAGCTTGCTCCGATGTGGTCGGAGTGTCGGGATTCGAACCCGAGGCCTCTTGGACCCGAACCAAGCGCGATACCAAGCTTCGCCACACCCCGAAATCCAGTGTATTATAATCGATAATCGCCTCCCTGTCAACTAGGAAAATCAAAGGAAGGGAAAAAACCACTGGTAGAATTCCAGGCTCCGGCAAAACATTCCGATTAAGAATTATGGAAGAGGCTTGACAAACCTGTCTACAGACAGTAGAATATAGTTGTCTACAGACTGTAGAATAAAAGGAGGCCATGCAGAATGACGGAATACAAGCTGGGAGAAATTGAGTCCATTTTTGCCGACATGATCTGGCAGGAAGAACCCCTGACCTCCCGCCGCCTGGCGGAGCTGGCGGAGCAGAAGCTGAACTGGAAGCGGACAACCACTTATACGGTTTTGAAGCGGCTGTGTGACCGGGGACTGTTTCAGAATCAGGGAGGAACGGTCAGTTCGCTGGTGAGCCGGCAGGAGTTCTATGCCCGCCAGAGTGAACAGTTCGTGGAGGATACCTTTCAGGGATCTCTGCCCGCTTTTCTGGCGGCTTTCGGCAGCCGGAAAAAGCTGACGGAGGCAGAACTACAGGAGGTCCAGGCCATCATCGATTCCATGCGGGGGTGAAGATATGCAGACAATCTTTTCCCGGATTTTGAACATGAGCCTGACAGGAAGCGCGGTTATTCTGGCCGTCCTGCTTGCCCGGATGTTCCTGAAACGGTTTCCCAAAATCTATTCCTATGCCCTGTGGGCGGTGGTGCTGTTCCGGCTGCTTTGCCCGGTGTCGCTGAGCGCTCCGGTATCAGCCATGAACTGGCTGACGCCCCAGGTAGAGGAAACCTCTGCTGTCACCAGTACCCTGCGGTATGTTCCGGTTGGAGAACCGGCGGTTTCCGGGCTGAAAGGCCCCCTTCCGGAAACGCCCCAAAGGGAACAGACGGTTTCCCCGGAGGCACAGCCCATCTCCTGGACGGCCTTGGCGGCTGCCTGCTGGGGAGTTGGTGTGGCTGTAATGCTGCTTCGGGGCTCGGTACAGTATCTTCGTCTCCGCCGCAGACTAACGGAGGCCGTTGGCGTGAAGAACAATGTATACCTGTCCGACCAAATTGACACCCCCTTTGTTTTGGGGGTATTTCGCCCCAGAATTTACCTGCCCTGCCGGGTTCTGCGGGAGGAACGGCGGTTTATATTGGCCCATGAGCGGCACCACATCCGCCGGGGGGACCATATTGTAAAACTGCTGGCCTACTTTGCCCTGTGTCTGCATTGGTTCAATCCCCTGGTCTGGGTTGCCTTTGTCCAGGCGGGGAAAGACATGGAGATGAGCTGTGATGAAGCGGTGATCCGCCGGCTGGGCCCCGGAATTCGAGCGGATTACGCCTCGGCGCTTCTGCGCCTTGCCGCCAATCGGCAGAGCATTGCAGGTTCGCCCCTCGCATTTGGCGAGGGTGATACGAAAGGAAGAATTGTAAATATGGCGAAATGGAGAAAGCCCAGACTCTGGGCCAGCCTGATTTGTCTGTTGGCCTGTGTGGGTGTGATGGTGGCCTGCGGGGTAAATCCAACGCCGGAGGAAACTGCATCCACAGAGACAAACACAGAGACAACAGCACCGACCACCGCAGCCCAAGCGGATACGTTGGAGGTGCCCTACGAAATCGGGGAGCTCCCCGAAGGATGTGCCTATGAGGTGCAGGAGAGCGGGGAAGTGGTATTTACGGACGACGGAACCGTCATCGGCGGGATTACACTTTATCCGATTTCCCAGGAAATCAACATGGGCGACGAAACCTGGTTGGAGCAGTTAGGCGTCGCCGACTACACGGACCCTGGCCTGTGGAAAATGGGCGGCGGTTCCGGGAATGGATACGCCTGGGAACTGGAAGTGGGAACGGATGCCCCGGAGGGCACGCCGGTTACGGTGCATCGCAGACACTATTTTGCGGTGACTGCGGACTGTGTCTACGATGTGTGGTTTGACTTGCTGGCAACAAGTGATGCAGCCCATCAGAAATACCTGAAGGCCATTCGATTCCCTTCTTTGATGTGACAGGAGGATGATTCCCAGGAGCAGACGGCCCTGGATGCCTGCCAGACCATGCTGGAGTCCTTCCAGGCGGGGAGCTATTATGTTCGCCGGGAAGGGGAAAAGATTGGTGTTCGTGACCAAACCTGGTCATTTTTGTACAATGAAGGGGATCGACTTCAGATTGTAGCGCTCGACGTAGTGGACCATATTGAACGACATGCTGTACTGCAAGCGGATGGATCGGAATTCCGTGCGATTCCTGGAACCTGGAGCCAGGAAGAAATCCAGTGGCAAATAAAAGAAGATTCTGCAAGTTTTATATTGCCTTGGCTGGCAAGCTTTGAATGGAATCCAGATGCAGTTGCCTATATGGGACAGGTGGAGGGCAGCTATATGATTCGGGTGGACGAACCCTACCCGAATCAGTCCGGGACATGGGATCATTACTTTGTAAATTTCTATTACGATGAATCCGGGACTTTCACCGGGGTGAAGATAACCGCAGATTTGTATATGGAGACAGAACAGAACTACGAGGAAACTATCGTAACCACGGACCCGGCTGTGATAGCAGCGGAGATTGACCGGGAATACCAGCGGGCTTTGGAACAGACGATGCAGACCTGATCAAAAGCGAACCCCCTGAGGAGTCTAAAACTTCTCAGGGGGTATGTTTCGCTGGTTCTGGGGAAATCACCAGTTCCGTACCAGTTCCCGCAGCCCTTCCAGGTCCAGGACCCCCAGGGCGAAGCCTTTCTTTACCAGGGATTCCGGCAGGTACTCGTCGTATTTGTCAAACAGGGGAAGTTCCTTGGGGTAAACCAATTCCAACGGGTCCATGGGCTTTTCCAGCTCCTCCCGCAGCACCCGGAAGAAGGTGTCGGCGTCTGCCTTCATGGTGAACTGCATATAGTAGGGCCGGGCGGAGTCGAAGTTTTTCAGCCCCAGCCGGTCGGCGCACTTGATTTTCAG
>CALXFW010000035.1 GCA_944387685.1 uncultured Oscillospiraceae bacterium | reverse complement strand
CCAGTCGAAATGCCCCACCAGGATAAAGTCCAGCTTCACCTGGTCAAACAGATACCGGATCACCGCCTGAACCGCCTCAGGCATCAGCCCCCGGCCCCAGTAGTCCCTGGAAAGCACATAGCCGATTTCCCGCCCGGCCAGGTTGGACAATTCCGGGTAGTGCTTTTCGCTGTATTCCTCAATGCCCAGAGAGCCGATTACCTTCCCCTGATATTCCAGGGCAAAGACGTGCCTGCCCTCTATAAAGCAGCTCAGAATCTGCCTGGATTCCTCCCGGTCCCGATGGGGCGTCCACCCTGCCATCTGGCCCACGCCGTCCACTCTGGCATAGGCATAGAAGTCCTCCAGATCCTGCTCCCGCCAGGGCCGCAGAACCAGCCGCCGGGTTGTCAGGGTCACCCCGGTGACGTCAATTGGTGCATTCATAATTCTCCCTCTTTCCTCCCTAAAAAATAATAAAACACGGTGCAAGCAAAGACAACATTTTGCTTGCACCGCGTCTGTTTCCGGCTGTCAATTTTCTGGGACCGCCCTAAAACGAGTACGACAATGTAAGCCCGATGCGCTGCCAAGGCATAGCGTTACCGGACTGATGATCATTCTTGCAGCAGCTGCTGGAGAGAACCATTGCCGCACCTCCTGATGGTTTTGGCATATTGTATTCCACTTTTTCCCGGTTGTCAACCGCTTCCCGGATATTTCATTCTCCATCCTCCGCTGCACAGGTCCGTCAGGCCGTGGGTTCCCGGCACATCGGCGAATTGGGGGAAATCCACGGCTGGTGCCGAAGTGGGCGGGGATGACACTTGCCATTTTTTCCGATTTTTTATATAATGAAAGGGAAGTTGATTCAGAAGGAGGGATGTGCCATGGCGGACAAACCGCACGTAATTGTATTCAACCCCGATGAAATGCGCTGGGACGCCCTGTCCCACCTGGGGAATCCAGCGGCAATGACCCCGTATCTGGACGCCTTTGCCGAGACGGATGCTGTTTCCTTCAGCAGCGCCTACTGCCAGAATCCGGTGTGCGTCCCCAGCCGGTGCAGCTTTTTCACCGGGCTGTACCCCCACGTCCACGGCCACCGCACTATGACCCATCTGCTCCGGCCGGGAGAGAACAGCCTGTTCCGGGAGCTGAAGCAGGCAGGCTACCGGGTTTGGATGAACGACCGCAATGATCTGTATGCCGCCCAGTACCCAGGCTGGGTGGAGGAGCACTGTGACGAGCTGTTCAGCGCGCCCCGGAACGCCCCAGGGCCGGAGACGGAAAATCTCCGCGGGGAGCCGGGAAATCCGCTGTACTACTCCCACTTTGAAGGCAGGCTAAAGCTGGACGCCCACGGGGAAAACCGAACGCCCGACGATCTGGCGGCAGATGCAGCCATTGCCCAGATCCGCTCCTGGAAGCCGGGGGACCCGCCGCTGTGCATTTTCCTGGGCCTGTTCTACCCCCACCCGCCCTATCAGGTGGAGGAGCCCTATTTTTCCGCCATTGACCGCACCAAGCTTCCGCCCAGAATCCGGTGGGAGGACTGCCGGGGAAAATCCAGGATGCTGTCCCTTTACCGGCAGTATCAGAATCTGGAGGGGATGACCGAGGAACAGTGGGATGCGCTGCGCAGCGTCTATCTGGGAATGTGCATGAAAATCGACTGGCTGTTTGGCCGGCTCTGCCACGCCCTGCGCGCAGCCGGAATGTATGATGACAGCGCGGTATTTGTCCTCAGCGACCACGGGGATTTCACCGGGGACTACGGTATGGCGGAAAAAGCCCAGAATTGCTTTGAAGACTGCCTGACCCGGGTGCCCTTCCTGGTCAAGCCCCCCAAGGGATATCCGGTGGACCCGGGAATCAGCGGAAGTCTGGTGGAGCTGGTGGACTTTTACGCCACGGCCTTGGATTTCGCGGGCATCGAATCCCAGTACGACCACTTTGGGAAAAGCCTGACCCCGATTCTGGCAGACCGGAATACCCGGCTGCGCCGCTATGCGTTCTGCGAGGGGGGCCGGCTGCCCGGGGAAACCCAGTGCGACGAATATCACCAGCCCGGGGGCCGGACGGCTCAGCCTGACGATGTCTACTGGCCCAAAAAGATGCCCAGCTGGATGATGAAGCCCATGCCAAGGGCACCATGGTTCGGGGTGACCGCTACAAGTACATCCGCCGCCTGACCGGGGAAGAAGAGCTGTACGATCTGGAGCAGGACCCGGGGGAGACCCGGAATCTGGCCAAGGAGCCGGATGTGTCGGAAGTGCTCATCGAGTACCGGCTGGCACTGCTGGACTGGCTTCAGGGCACCAGCGACATGGTTCCCCGGGATTTTGACAGCCGGATGACCGCCGGCCAGATCTGGGCCAGGGTTGCGCATCTGGTGCCGCCGGGATATGAGGAAGACGTAAAACAGGAAATTCGCTCCGGCATGGGCATCGGCGCGGCCTTTGGCTATGTCCGCAGCTTGGCTGAACACAGCAGAACAGAAAGGGGTTAATCCATGAAAAACGTAATCAATACCGATCTGACAGGAAAAGTGGCAGTGGTTACCGGCGCCAGCGGCACATTGTGCTCCGTGTTTGCCATTGCGCTGGCACGGGCCGGGGCCAAGGTTGCCCTGCTGGGCCGGAACATCGGAAAACTTAACGAGCTGGCGGATAAAATTGCCGCCGAGGGAGGCATTGCCAAGGGATATGCCTGCAACGTTCTGAGCAAGGATAACTGTCTGAGCGTAGCCGAGGCGGTCCTGGCAGATTTCGGCCCCTGCGATATCCTCATCAACGGCGCCGGCGGCAACAACAGCAAGGCCAACACCGACAAAGAATTTTTTGAAATGCCGGATCTGGATCAGGATACCGTGACCTTCTTTGATCTGGACGAAAACAGTGTGCAAACTGTGTTCAACCTGAACTGGGTGGGCACCCTGCTGCCCACCCAGGCCTTTGCCCGGCAGATGGTGGGCAGGCCCGGCTGCAACATTCTGAACATCTCCAGCATGAACGCCTACCTGCCTCTGACCAAGATTCCCGCCTATTCCGCTTCCAAAGCGGCGGTGACCAACTTTACCCAGTGGCTGGCGGTACATTTTTCCAAGGTGGGCATTCGGGTCAACGCCATTGCCCCCGGCTTCTTCGCTGCGGAGCAGAACGCCCGGCTGCTGTACAACGAGGACGGCACCCCCACGGAGCGCACGGGGAAAATTCTGGCGGCTACACCCATGGGCCGATTCGGAGACAGCGAGAAGGACCTGGTGGGCTCCGTGCTGTTCCTGCTGAACAACGAGGCGGCGGGCTTCATCACCGGAATCTGTCTGCCCATCGACGGCGGCTTCTCCGCTTACTCCGGGGTATAAGCTGCGGCTATCGCAGCCGGCACCCAGAATAGCTGCCGGTTTATATGGCGCCTGCAAAAAAGACGCCCTTCCAGGCGCAGACCCACGGGGGCCGCTGTGTTTTCGCTTTCCATTGGGGATTTGGAGCGCCGCCCCAGCCTGCGGGGGCACAAGTTTTCTGTCTTGGATGTCCAGTGGATAACTTGTCCCTGTCTGAACCTTTTTCTCTCTCCTCACATGGTATTGTATTTACCATTCCTGTGATGCCTTCACCGCACCAACTTTCTTCATCCTCTATTTTTCACAGTGATCATCCAATCCAAGGCATGGAAAAGTGAGCAGTTCAGCTGATGTGGACTCATTATGAAGAAAAAAGCAGAATTAACACACCCGGTAGGGTTAAGGCATCTTATGCCAGATGACCAACGCACCGGCCATGAAAAGCGCGTAGCAGATTATGGTATCAGGGAAAATACGCCTAAGGAATCGGTTGTTTCGGAATCTCGAAGGGACCATCTGGCAGAAACGGGCTGTTGGGAGAAATGTTGATTCCCACGTCGGAGTTGGCCCGCCTCAAATAGATGCTGGGGGAGATGCCGGTGGCTTTTTTGAACATCCGGGAAAAGGTCTCCGGCTCCAGTCCCAGCCGCTCCGCAATCTGGGAAACAGAATCATCTGTGGTCAGCATCAACTCCCGGGCAAGATCAATTTTCTGGCCGGCGAGGTATTTTGCCGGAGAGCAGCCCATCAGCTCCTTAAATACCGTAGAAAAATACGATGGCGTATACCCGCACAGCTGGGCCAAAAACGCAACCGATGGCATCTCATTGGGGTGGTTCTCCACATATGACAGGGCCGGGTGCAGGCATGCCCGGTTCGCCTGGCTGGGAAAAATGCCGAACTCCGGTTCCCGGACCCCTCTGCGCAGAAGCAGCAGCAAAAGCTCCGTCATTCTGGCATTGATCAATTCTTCCGTGTATCGTTCTCCCCGGATTGCAAGATGAAACAGACTCATCACCAGGGTATGCTCGTACAGATCCAGCGGCATACGCACTGGCAGATCATTTACCGCTTTCAGCAAATCTCCCTGGGCAGAGAATTTGATGTCAAAGCTTTGCATGGCGTTTTCCCCGTAAATTGCGTGTTCCGTATTCGGCGCAATCCGGAGGAACTGCCCCCGGCTTGCTTCCACATTCTGCTCCCCGATGCGGATGTATCCGCTGCCGCTGATCACATAGACGCAGTGGTAAAACGGATGGGTATGGGAAGGGATGTATTCCCCATGGCCCTTACGCTCTTTTACAATCCGGTGTACCTGTACATAAATCGGCATAGCACCACCCCCCAGCGAAATGGATTCACCGCAAGCACCTGGCAATCATCCCACAATTGCTCCGCAAGCGATACGCTCACGGCTATTGTAGCACACGAGCCCAGAAGGAGCAATAAGAACGGGCCATTTGAAAGCGGTACGAATGAAATCGAATCCGCCCGGCAGGCTGCCGCCCGCCGGGCGGAAATTCCCTGTCAAAAGGGATTCACAGCTCCAGCTTCACCACATATTTGACAAAGGTGCCAGGCTCCTGCCCTTCCGGATGGCGGCAGGGCGCATGGGCATCCGTGGGAAACAGCGCGCAGAACATACCTGGCTTCATCTCCAGGGCGCTGCCGGTTCCTTTCAGCGCCAGCTTGTCCTTTTCGGGGTCGTATTCCGCCGTAGGCTCCATATTCTCGATTCGGTTCCAAAGGACGGTTTCCTTCCCTTCTGCCAGGATGAACACATCTATGTACTTCCGGTGGGTTTCAAAGGCTGCGTCCTGAATCGGCTTGGTGGTGCCGGTCTGACGCATGACATAGCCCCCAGGGAAGGGATGCCGGCTGCCATCCATGTCCGGTTCCTGACGGATTCGTTCCAGCGCCTTCGGCAGATTGGGCAATTGGGCAGCGTACTCTCCCATGTACTCAATACGGTCAACAATCATGGTCGTTTCCTCCTGTTCTTTTTAGCTGTTCCATCTGGGATGAGAATATACTTCCGGATTCGCCACATTGGGCCAGCGCTGGCCGTGGAGCACCGCAATGCAGCCCTCGGCGCACATGCTGGCAGCACGGATGGTGGCCTCCTTGGTCTGGGCAGCACTGTGGGGAGAAATAATCAGGTTCGGAGCCGCGCAGAGGGGATTATCCTGCCGCAGGGGTTCTTCCACGGTAACATCGATACCCGCTCCGGCAATGGTGCCCTGTTCCAGCGCTTCCAGCAAGGCAGTCTCATCCACAATTCCGCCCCGGGCGCAGTTGATCAGCAGCGCGGTGGGTTTCATCCGGACCAGTTCTTCCTTTCCCAGCAGGCCCCGGGTTTCCTGGTTCAGGGGGGTATGGATGGTCACCACGTCGCTGTTTTGCAGCAGCCGGTCCAGCTCCGGGCAGTACACGGTTCGCTCTGCTTCCACAGCTTCCCGGGTGGTATAGGGGTCGTAGGCCATTACCTTCATTCCAACCGCCCGGCACAGCTTCCCAACCCGTTTGCCGATGTCCCCAAAGCCGATGATGCCCACGGTCTTCCCCTGGAGTTCAAAGGCTTTTCCGCTGTTGCGGATTTCAAAGTTGCCCTTGACCGCCTCATTGTGGCACTGTACCAGGTTGGACGCCAGAGCGAACATCAGCGCCAAGGTGTGCTCCGCCACGGAGTCGGCATTGCAGTGGGGGGCAATAACCACGGGAATGCCCAGGTCGTTGGCCGCCGCAATGTCGATGCTGTCGTAGCCGATGCCGTTGCGTCCGATGACCCGCAGCTTGGGTGCAGCTTCCATCTCCCGGCGGTTCATATGGCCAATGCGGACCACAATGCACTCTGCCTCTTTCAGCTGCTCCAGGTAGTTGCTGGGATTTCCGTCGTTAGCCACATAGATGGAACCTTCTTTGGCCAGCGGCTCATAGCCTGCGGCGCACAGGGCCTGGGTCATAATGATTTTGCTCATTGTCATTCCTCCTTGTCGTTCCAGATCAGCAGATTCCCCTCTTCGTCAAACGGAAGGGGCTGGCATTCGCTGACAATTTCCATTCCTTCCGTTTCCCCGGCCAGAGGCAGGAAGGCTTCGGACAGATACAGCTCGCCCATGTGCAGGCTGTTGCGGATAAGCACAATCCGGGCATTCTCCGGAGACACCCCATTGCAGGTCTTCACCACCGCTTGGATGGCCATACGGTCATCCCGTAGGACCATGGCCAGCTTCACCGGCAGAAACACCGTGGACGTCAGCGCATTGGGGTAGGTGGCGACAAAGTCCATTTTGTTGAAGAACCGGACGGTGGTGGTATCCGCCTGTCCGATGCCCAGTCCGTTTCCATGGGACACATCCGTCAGATCCAGCACGCAGGTTCGCTGCTTGCGGATTCCGCCTCCGCCATAAGGGGTGGACCAGGTTCCGGTGATATTGGGGTCCATTCCGCTTCCGGAGAAGTTCTTTCCGATTTCCCGGACAATCAGTACATCCGTTTCCGGCACCAGGATTCGGGGCATCAGGCTCTTGGCGTACTCCAGCAAGGCCGGTTCCTGCTGGGGAATTTCCTCACTGTGCAGCACCACAATCTTGTTCGTCTCGTCATAGGCGTTTTCGATGGTGCCCACGCCAAACAGCACATTGGTATGGGTCCGTACAAAATTTCCAAACAACGGAATCCGGGTGGCAAAGGTACCGAATCCATCCCGGTGGAGGCTGTCCGCTCCCTTCTGCTTGCCCAGGCCGATACAGAGCATTTTAGTCAGACCGGATTCGTAAGGTCCCCGGAAGGCGCTGTGGGGTTTGATCCGGTTGACAACCACAATGCCGTCTGCCTCCCAGGCATAGCGGTCAATATAGACCGGCAGCACTTCCCCATTGTCCGTCACATTACCCAGATGGACCGTTTCCATGGAAGAACGGATGGGGCAGCCGCAGAATGCTTCGGTGATGCCGTAGCTGTTCAGCACCTGGGTCTGTCCTTCGGCAGTGGCGCCGCCATGGCTCCCCATGGCAGGAATGATGAAGGGCTTGGCTCCGGCCTCTTTCAGGAAGGCAATCACCTCCCGCAGGATAATATTCATGTTTGCGATTCCCCGGCTGCTTCCGGTAACCGCCACCGTCATACCCGGACGAATTTTGCCTTTTATCCGGGCACTCAGCAGCTGCCTGCGGGTCTCCCCTGCAACATCCTCAATCCGCTCCCGGGGAAACGATTGTGTCACACGGAACATTTTGGGCAGCCTCACATCCCGAAGCAGCGGTTCAATCGAGCTGTAATCTGCAAATTTGTCTGTCATACGTCTCCTTCCTTTCCCGCTGTGAAGATCTTTACAAGGAGATTATAGCAAAGCATGGGGCAAAACACCCTGGCCGTACTTTAGAAGAATCCGTCAATTTTTATGAATTTTTTCTTTTTGCAGAGGCTTTTTTTACGAAAACGCACATATGGGGATGGTCTGTCAGTCTTTCACCGGCAATGCAGTGAAGAATCAGCATCCAGGCTGTGAATGTTCATAAGCATTTTCCAGCAGAGGCCAGCAGCCCGTTTCTCTCACTGTTTTCCGGGGAGCGTACATTTTCATGGCATTATTCTTCCTTCTGTAGCCGAACCCATGCTGGAAAACCCGGTTAAAAAAGCGTTAAGGGGAGCAGCATTTTTTGGTCTCTCGTGTAACGTGAAAAAAGTGCCCACAGTGGAGCAATGGTGTGAAGTCCGGCTCGTTTTTGAAAATGGATACGGCAAGTGCGAAAATATCATGCCCGCTGATTGTCATGCAGGAGAACCGCATCAGGATTTGGATAAACTGCTCAGCGGGGTCAGAGCCCGGCGACGGAAAGGACTGGATGAGGGCGGAACCTCCATCGGCAACGAATCCCTGCACAAGCCGACTGGGCCGCTGTGTTCTGGTATCTTTTTCCCCGCCTGGGGCATACTGTTCCTATCCTAACTTCAGGAGGAACACCATGCAGGGAAAAGTAGAGATCTGCGGCGTGAACACATCCAAACTCACCGTCCTGTCCCAGAAGGAGATGGACGCGCTGCTTCGCCGGGCCAAAAACGGGGATGCCGCCGCCCGGGAGGCGCTGATTGAAGGGAATCTGCGGCTGGTGCTGTCGGTGATCCAGCGCTTCGACAAGCGGGGAGAAAATCCCGATGACCTGTTCCAGGTTGGCTGCATCGGCCTGATCAAGGCCATCTCCAACTTCGACCCGGACAAACAGGTCCGTTTCTCCACCTACGGCGTGCCAACGAAGTAAAGTAGTAGAAATAAGAGAAGGAGGCTTATTTCTATGAACGTTACCATCAAAGCCGCCATGGACATGGCAATCCGTGCCCTGCAGGAAAAGGAGCAGACGGAGGAAGTAACCCAGGCCATACATAGGCTCCAGCAGCTGGCCAAGCGGGACCTGGTGGCCCAGTGGAGCCGGGAGTCCATTCTGGAAGCCCTGGAAAACTGGCGCAAAGCCCACGACGGTCAGGCTCCCACCGTCACCGCCCTGGCAGAACCCGGGATGCCGGGATGCAGCATCATCCAGAAGCACTTCGG
>CALXFW010000034.1 GCA_944387685.1 uncultured Oscillospiraceae bacterium | reverse complement strand
GGGACAGGGCCTGCTCGTAGCTGGAAGCTTTGGCGGAGACGGTTGCGTAGCGGTTTTTGACCCGCAGATGGTTGACTTCCCGGATGTGTTTGCGGATGGTATTGTTGTACTCTTCCCGCATGGCATCTCTTTCATCCATTTCCATTTTCATCAGGGTGTTGGCTTCCAATTCCACCACATTCATGGCCTGCTGGATGGTCATGATCTGATATACCATTCCGGAGTCGAAGGAATTGTGAAAATCGGAGTAGTTCCGGTAGATTTCATCCTGGGCCTCATCCTTGGCTGCCTTATAGTTGATGTCTTCGAGAATATAGGTTTTGGTGAAGATACCGTCTGCGGTTTCGATGATGCCGGAATCCGGATAGACCCGGGAATAGGGAATGGTTTCCTGGACGGTCCGGGGGATCACCAGCTTTTTGGCTTTCTTCCGCAGCGCCCGGTCGGAGCGGATTCTGGCCTTTTCGGCTCTGCGTTCCGCCCGGAGCTGTTTCTTGGTTTTCGGGGCCGGAGTGTCTCCCTGCTTCTGCTTGGCAAGGGTGTCCACCACGGCGCTTAACTGGTCTTGCTCCGAAGCGGTTTCCGGAGCGGTTTTCTTCTTACTCATATAACCTCCTAACGGACTGCATCCTTGGAAATGCGGTACTTGGGCTTTTTCTTATGCTGGTTCGTCTCGGTGCTTGACGCAGCCAGAACGGCCAGCATTTCTGTCTGACGGTTTCGGATTTTGTATTTCCGGTGGGCCGGTGCCAGTACCGTGGTAATGAAGATGGAGCGGATAAACTTTTCTGTGTGCATCCCATAGGGCTTGTACCAGCCGATCAGCCAGCACAGCGCCGCCGGGAACAGCACCAGAAATCCGGAAATGTCTCCCCCCAGAATGGGAGTCAGGCCGCTGTAAATTCCCCAGCAGACCGGGGCAGCTGCCAGAACGCAGAGGGACTGCCGAAGGGTGAAGGGGCCAACAAACTTCGCTTCGTAGCTGCCCACATCCTTGTTAAGTGGTACTTTTATCATCTGTCTGCCTCCAATTTGGTGTATGTTTTTCCTGCGCCACATCATAGCGGGGACCGCCCCCGGCGGCGCATCGGGAGAAGTTGGGGTGAGATTTCAGGTCGTATTTTCTGGCAAAGAAGGGGTCCAGGCCCCGGAGAAAGAAAATGCAGTGCTTGTTGTCCATGGTACGAAGCTCATCCGGGGTCATCAGCTCCCGGCCTGTTTTGCTGTAGCTGACCGAGCTGCCGCCGGATCTTCCGAAGCTGCGGCTGCTGGACATGGTGCGGATGGTTTCCTTGCCCAGAGATTTGGAGATAAACTCCAGGGTTGTGCTGTCCTGACAGCCGAGAAACAGCAGACTGTCGCAGTTGGCAACCAGCACGTCCCACTCGTCTTTGTACAGCGCCTTGATCTGACTCAACGCCTGCAGAACCATGCTGCTGGAGATTTCGTATTTTCGCATGGTGGCTAACTTCTGGCAGAAATTGGGAATGGTGCCGACGTTTGAAAATTCATCCAGCAGAAAACGCACAGGATATTTCAGCCGTTTCCCGGGGCATTCCGTCTCCGCATGATGGTAAAGAGTTTCAAAGAGCTGGGTGTACATCATGGAAACCAGGAAATTGAAGGTGGTATTGCCGGTGGGCGTGATGCAGAACAGCGCCACCTTTTTGTCTCCAATGCTGCCCAGATCCAGGGTGTCGGTGCTGGTCAGAGCCTGAACCGCATCCAGGTTGAACATCTGAAGCCGGGTCTGGCAGGAGATCAGGATGGACTGGGCGGTTTTGCCGCCCCCTGCGGACTTGTACACCGCATAGCTGGTGACGGCGATATGGTCGGGGTTGGACTTGGCAAAGGCTTCAAAGACCTTGTCCAGGGTGGAAGTTTCCCCCTCTTCTGCCGCCGCCTGCCGGAGAAAATACATCACAGCGGCAAAGGTGTGGAGGGGTTCCTCCTGGGCCAGAACATAAAAGCAGATTGCCGTCAGCAGAGCGGTCTCCGCCTTCTCCCAAAAGGGGTCGGAGGACCGGCTCCCTGCCGGGGTGGTGTTTTTAATCAGAGCGTCCACCATGACCAGCACATCTTCTTGCTTGTGGATATAGGAAAAGGGGTTGTAGGCGTCGGAGTGCTCCATCTGGACTAGATTGAATACCCGTATTTCATAGCCTTCCGCTTCCAGAAATGCACCCATAGTTTCCAGCAGCTCCCCGGAGGGGTCGGTGACCACAAAGGAGCAGTTTGCCTGCATCAGGTTGGGCATGACGAAGAAGCGGCTTTTGCCGGTGCCGGAGCCGCCGATGACCATTACATTGTTGTTGCGCAGGGTTTTCCGGGTATCCATGCTCAGATAAAGCTGCTGGGCAAAGATCATGTTGGGACTTCCGGTGCCAAGCAGGGGCGTGGAAACATATCGCTTCTGGTAGTCGTTCAGGTTCTCGTTCCACTTGGCAGAGCCATTCTCGATTGCAGGACGCAGATCCCGGCGGCGCAGATACTCGGTCTGAATCATCAGCGGGGCAATCAGCCCGATCAGCATGCCGTAAGCCAGGTAGGCTGTGTCAAATGGAATAAACTGGAAGGGATGGAAAACCAGGTGATTCACCG
>CALXFW010000033.1 GCA_944387685.1 uncultured Oscillospiraceae bacterium | reverse complement strand
TCGCCTCCGTACCCGGGGCAGGCATCACCTTTGCCATGGCCTATCCCGTAATCATGGGCATCAACCTGGGCACCTGCGTCACCACCGCCATGGTCTGCTCCATCGGCGCCTCCAAGGATGCCAAGCGCACCGGCGTGGTACACATTGCCTTTAACACCATCGGCACCGTGCTGTTTCTGGTGGTTATGACCATTTTGCAGAAGATGTCGGTGTTTGGCGCGGATTTCTGGATTCGCTCCGTAGACAGCGGAAACATTGCCAATTTCCAGACCATTTTCAATCTGCTCACCGCTGTCGCCCTGATTCCCTTTGCGGATGTGCTGGTAAAGCTCTCCATGATTCTGGTGCGGGATGACAAGCCGGAGCCCGACCGGCATCCGGAACTGCATACCCTGGATGAAAAGCTGTACATTTCCCCCGCTGTGGCCATTTCCGAGGCGGTGAAGGCCGCTGCAGCCATGGGGAATCTGGCCCGGATCAACTTTGAGAAGGGCTGCCGGATGCTGGAAAAATATGACGCAGCACTTGCCCGGGAGGTCAATCAGGATGAAGATCTGATCGACCAGTTTACCGACGATACGGACCGCTTCCTCATCGGCCTGTCCAAGAATGTGGAGACGGAATGGGATGACCGGCAGTTGGATATGCTGATTCAGACGGTGCCCAATTTCGAGCGTATCGGCGACTATGCCACCAACCTGGTGGAGCTGTCCGAGCAGATGCACCGGGAGAACGCCGTGTTCTCCGACACTGCCAAGAAGGAACTGTCGCTGATCTGCGCTGCGGTCATGGAGATTCTCCAGGTGACGGTGGATGCCTTTGCCCGGGGAGACAATGAGGCGGCCAAGGCCATTGAGCCTCTGGAAGAAACCATTGACGACATGGTGATGATGCTGCGGGACCGGCACACCAAGCGGCTGAAGTCCGGGGCCTGCTCGGTAAATGCAGGCTTGGTGTTTATGGAGGCTTTGACTTATCTGGAGCGTGCCTCCGACCAGTGCTCCTCCATCGCGGTGATGATGCTGGCACGGAACAATGAGAACATTCTGCAGAATCACTATGACTATCTGCGGGAAATCCATGCAGGCAACGATTCCGCCTATATGTCGGAGCGGGAACGCCGCCGTCGGCAGTACATCCACGAACTCAAGGAGATTCAATAAAAGTATGAGCCCCGGAAGGCATGCCTTCCGGGGCTTCTTGTATTATCCGCAGAGCCGGGCCTGCTCCTGGGCAACGGATGCCTCGCAGCTGCGCATGGCCAGGATGGTTTTCTCCAGAACCGTATCCAGTGACCAGCCCAGCCGCTCCGCACCTTGGGAAATGACCTCCCGGGAGCATCCGGCGGCAAACTTCTTGTCCTTGAATTTTTTCTTCAGGGAGGACAGCTCCATGTCCATTACGCTCTTGCTGGGCCGCATCCGGGCCGCAGCGCCGATCAGACCGGTGAGTTCGTCCACGGCGAAGAGAATTTTCTCCATGGTGTGTTCGGGGGCTACATCGCTGCACAGGCCGTAGCCGTGGGAGCATATGGCGTGGACCATGGCGTCGCTTGCGTGAATCTCTGCCAGCAGCTCCGGTGCCTTCTGACAGTGCTGATCGGGGTATTTCTCAAAGTCCACATCGTGGAGCAGGCCGCACAGACCCCAGAATTCCGGGTCCTCTCCCTGCTCCTGGGCGAACCAGCGCATGACTCCCTCCACGGTCAGGGCGTGCTGGATGTGAAAAGGCTCCGTGTTGTACTTCTGAAGCAGGGCGAGGGCCTGCTCTCTGGTTATTTCCATGGTGATTCCTCCCGGGTAAAAGATGTCCCCATTGTACCTCCCGGGGAAAAGCTTGTCAACGTTTCCGTAAGGGGGAAATCCCAGTGGGGATACAAATTATCCGGAAAAAGGGTGGAGAAAAATCCTGCCCTGTGCTATACTGGGCCAAAAGGAGGGAGTACGCATGGCAAACATTATGGATTATATCCGCTGGCGGGGTGACCTGACCTTTGCGCAGGCACCGCTGAATGGGGTGGACGGCCTGATTTTTTCCGCTCTGGCCTACATTCGCTATGCTGGTCAGGCGGAGTCGGAACCCAGAGTGCCTCTGACCCTGGCTCAGGCTGGGGAGGATTTGTTTGCCCGGGAGGACTATGAGACCCGTTCCCGGGTGAAGAATGACCTTGTGCTGCTGCGGATTGCCATGGAATCCGTCCGCTTCGGCCAATCCAGGCTGTGTATGTACCGGGATGAATTCCGGCCGGAGCAGGAAACGCAGTTCGCAGCTATGACCTTCCAGCTGGACGACGGCAGCCTGTTCCTGGCTTTCCGGGGCACGGACAGTACACTGGTGGGCTGGAAGGAGGATTTTAACATGACCTTCCAGCAGACCATCCCGGCGCAGCGCCTGGCGGTGCAGTATGCCCGGGAGGTGGCGCAGGAGTACGAGGCCCCCATGCGGCTGGGCGGCCACTCCAAGGGGGGAAATCTGGCGGTATTTGCGGCGGCCCGCTCTTCCCCGGCGATTCAGAGCCGGATTCTGCAGGTATTCAACAACGACGGGCCGGGATTTACGAAATACCTCATGGGGGACCCGGGGTACCTGACCATGGTGCCCAAAATTCGGACATTCATTCCCCAGTCCTCGGTAATTGGAATGCTCCTGGGGCATGAGGAGCCGTATACGGTGATTCGAAGCAAGACCATCGGACTGCTGCAGCACGACCCCTACTCCTGGGAGGTAATGGGCAATGCCTTTGTGGCAGGGGAGGAGGTCACAGAAACCTCCCAGTTTGTAGATGCCACCCTGAAAACCCGGTTTGCGGATATGACCAACCAGGAGCGCAATCAGCTGGTGGACGTGATGTACTCCCTGCTGAACAGCGGCGAGGTGGACAGGCCGGCAGATATCCTTCAGCCCAAGAACCTGCACGTTTATTTGAAGGCACTGAGCGAAAACGAAAAGCTGCGCAAATATCTGTCCATGGAGTTTCTGGGCTTTGTGGATGCGGCCAGAAAGGCCAGAGTGAAGCTGGAACAGGAGCGAAAGGAAGAGAAAATGCTGGAGGAAGGCTTCCAGCCGGAGACAGAAGCATAAACGTGCGGCAGACCAACCGGTCTGCCGCACATCTTGTTTGGCTTATTTGGTTTCTTCCTTGGGGAGCACCAGATTCAGAATGATGGCCAGAATGGTGGCGACCACCACCGAGGAGGAGCCGAACACCGTAGCCACCCACTCCGGGAAACCGTTGCCGGACAGGCAGCCGGACACCTGGGTGATGCCGGTGCCCAGAGCCACGGACAGGCCAACCACGGAGCTCTTGCGCATGGTGAAGGGACCTTCCGAGGTAATCATCCGGATGCCGGTCATGGTGATGGTGGAGAAAACGGACAGTGTAGCGCCGCCGATGACGCACTGGGGAATGGTGGTAAGCAGGGCGGCGAACTTGGGCATAAAGCCTGCCGCCAGCAGCACGCAGGAGGCGAAGGCGAACACGGCCCGGTTGATGACCTTGTTCACGGTGACGATGCCCACATTCTGGCTGTAGGAGGCCACCGGCAGGCCGCCGATAAAGGGCCCGATGACACTGATGACTCCCTGGCCGATGATGCCGGCGGAGAGCTCCCGGTCCGTGGGCAGCCGGTCCATGCCGCCCATGGTGGTGGAGGTCAGGTCCCCGATGGTCTGGACGGAGTTGACGATGTACACAATGGCCAGGGAGGCAATGGCGGAGGGAACGAACTTGATTTCAAAGGGCATGATGGGGGGCAGGGAAACCCAGGAGGCTCCGCTTACGCTGGACAGGTCCACGATTCCCACAAAGAAGGCGGCAATATAGCCCACAATCATGCCGAACAGCAGGGCGCCCAGCTTCCAGATGCCCTTGGCGAAATTATTCAGGTAGATGACCACCGCGAAGGTCAGCAGAGCCACCGCCCAGCTGCGCAGGCCGCCGAACCAGGGGCTGAGAGCATCGCCGCCAGCCATGTAGCGCACAGCGGTGGGATACAGGGACAGACCGATGGTGAAAATCACGGTGCCTGTCACCAGGGGCGGGAAGAACACCCGGATTTTCTTGACGAAGATGCCGAAGAAAATGGCCACAAAGCCGCCGGCAAGCTCCGCTCCCAGAATGGTGGGCAGGTCGAACTGCATTCCGATGGCGGTGAGGGTGGGGACGTAGGCAAAGCTGATGCCCATAATCACCGGCAGCCGTGCGCCGATGCGGCCGAAAATGGGGAACAGCTGCAAAAGGGTGGCAATGGCGGTGATGATCAGGGCCGCCTGGATGAGGATGGTTTTATCCGCGACGCTCAGGTTGCACACATCGCTGCCGGAGATGATGATGGCGGGAGTAATGACGCCTACCACGGCAGCAACCACGTGCTGCAGGCCAAGTGGGATGAGCTGCCCCGCAGGGGGGATTCCATCGTAGGAAAAGACGCTGGCGGGAGTCTTCTGGTTGGTTTTCATATTCGGATCTCTTCTTTCTGTGTGGGGTAGCGCTTACAGGGAGCTGGAGGAGGCAGCCTGCTCGCAGTAGATGCAGCGGTAGACCTTTTTGGCTGGGTCCGTCAGCTTGAACTCATGCACCAGTTCCTGCTCCACGGAGGTGATGCAGCGGGGATTTTTGCACTTGATGACGCCGACCACCCGCTCCGGCAGAGCCAGGCGCTGCCGCTGGGCAACCTTGCCGTCCCGGATGATGTTCACGGTGATGCCCGCATCCAGATAACCCAGCACGTCGAAATTCAGGTCCATCAGGGTGCTGATCTTGATGATGTCTTTGCGGCCCATTTTGGTGCTCTCTGCGTTCTGAATCATGGCCACGGTGCAGTCCAGCTTGTCCAGTTTCAGCACTCTGTAGATTTCCATGCTCCGGCCTGCCGTAATGTGGTCCAGTACGATGCCGTCTTTAATCTGTCCGATGTTCATACCCTTACCTCCAGCATTTTCAGAATCAAAGCCATGCGCATATATTTTCCGTTTTTCACCTGATCAAAGTAGTGGGCCCTGGGGTCCTGATCCACGGCGACGCTGATTTCGTTGACCCGGGGCAGGGGGTGCATGATGACCAGGTCGGATTTGGCGGTTTCCAGCTTGTCCGGGGTGAGGATGTAGGTATCCTTCAGACGGATGTAGTCCGCCTCATTGAAAAACCGCTCCTTCTGCACCCGGGTCATATACAGCACGTCCAGCTTGGGCATGGCTTCCTCCATGCTCCGCACTTCCTCATAGGGGATGCCGGCAGGCTCCAGGGTGTCGGTGAGGATATATCGGGGCATCCGCAGCTCCTCCGGGGAAATAAAGACGAACTTCACGCCGTGATACCGGGCCATGGCCTGGACCAGGGAGTGAACGGTCCGTCCGAACTTCAGGTCGCCGCACAGGCCGATGGTCAGATTTTCAAAGGTGTGCCGTTCCCGCCAGATGGTGAGTAGGTCAGCCAGAGTCTGGGTGGGATGGTTGTGCCCACCATCTCCTGCGTTGATAACGGGAACCCCGGCGGTCCGGGCGGCCACCACGGGAGCGCCCTCCTTGGGGTGACGCATGGCGATGATGTCGGCGTAGCAGCCCACAACCCGCACGGTGTCCGCCACACTCTCGCCCTTGGCGGCGGAGGAGGAAGCGGCTTCGCTGAAGCCCAGGACGGAGCCGCCCAGCTCCAGCATAGCCGCCTCGAAACTCAGGCGGGTACGGGTGGAGGGTTCAAAGAACAGGGTTGCCAGCTTCTTCCGGCGGCAGCAGTCGGCGTACTTGTCCGGGTTGGCGATGATGTCCTCGGCGGTGGCAATCAGCTCGGTGATTTCCGCTTTGGACAGGTCGGTGACGTTCATCAGGTTCTGCATTTCACGATACCTCCGTTATTCCAGATGATGCTTCCAGAGGAAGGGATACACATATGCGCAGCCTCCTCGCTTTGACAGGGAAGGGGAATCCAGGCATTTTTGGACAGAAAAAACCCGGCTTTCAATGTAATGCTACATTGCAAAAGTCGGGAAAATGCCGGTATTCAGAGAAAACGGTTCCAAAACGGAACCGGGAAAAGAAAAACAGGAGGGAAAAGCCGGTGCCAAACGGTTCTGCTGGTAGCGCATACGGTACTCCTTCCTATCTGTGCCCCACAGCCGGGGGACATCTCCTGTCAGCCGCCGTGTGGGTATCGTCCTGTTCATCCTTATTCTGACAGATTGTATCATACAGGAAAATGTTTGTCAACAAAAAGATGGGAAGCCCTTCAGAAGAACCCCCGGGAGGAGCGCAGCTCCTCCCGGGGGCGGGAAACCGTAGAAAATTATCTCTGAATCCGGCCGGAACCGTCGCCGCCGGCCAGCTTCTCCACCTCTGCCACGGTGACCATGTTGTAGTCGCCCTCGATGGAGTGCTTCAGAGCGGAGGCCGCCACAGCGAACTCCACAGCCTGCTGGGTGGTCTTGCCGCTGAGCAGGGAGTAGATCAGGCCGCCGCCGAAGCTGTCGCCGCCGCCGACCCGGTCAATGATGTGCAGGTCGTACTTCTTGGAGAAGCAGTACTCGTTGCTGGCAACATCATAGAGCATGGCGGACCAGCCGTTGTCGAAGGCAGAGTGACTCTCCCGCAGGGTGATGGCAACCTTCTCGAAGCCGAACTTGTCCGCCAGTTGCTTGGCAACGGACTTGTAGCCCTCATGGTTCAGGGTGCCGCCGTAGATATCAGTGGCCTCGGCCTCGATGCCGAACACGTCCTTGGCGTCCTCCTCGTTGGAGATGCATACGTCGATGTACTGAGCCAGCTCGGTCATGGCCTTGTTGGCCTCGGCACGGGTCCACAGCTTGCCCCGGTAGTTTAGATCGCAGGAAATCTTGATGCCCCGGGCCTTGGCGGCCTTGCAGGCGTCCACGCACATCTGGACAACATTGGGGCCCAGAGCGGGAGTGATGCCGGTGAAGTGGAACCACTCGGCGCCCTCAAAGATCTTGTCCCAGTCAAAGTCGGAGGGAGCGGCAGTCTGAATGGCGGAGTGCGCCCGGTCGTAGATGCACACGCTGCCCCGCTGGGAAGCGCCCTTCTCGTTGAAGTAGATGCCCACACGGTCGCCGCCCCGGACGATCTTGGTGGTGTCCACGCCGTAGCGGCGCAGGGAATTCACGGCAGCCTGACCGATGGCATGGGCAGGCAGCTTGGTGACGAAAGCCACGTCAACGCCGTAGTTGGCCAGGGACACGGCCACGTTGGCCTCGCCGCCGCCGAAGGTGAACTCCACATGGTCGCACTGGACGAAGCGCTCGTAGTTATACGGCTGCAGGCGGAGCATCAGCTCGCCGAAGGTAATTACTTTAGCCATTCTTTTTTGCCTCCTTGAATACTTCCACAGACTTCTTGCACAGCTCGGTGATTTCATCCCACTTGCCCTCGGAGATCAGCTTGTCGGGGCACATATAGGAGCCGCCGCAGGCCGCGATCACGGGGCAGGCAGCGTACTCGGCCAGATTCTTCAGGCTGATGCCTCCGGTGGGCATAACCTTGAACATGGAGAAGGGAGCCGCCATGGCCTTGATCTTGGCCAGACCACCGGACTGCTCAGCGGGGAAGAACTTAATCAGTTCCAGACCCAGTTTGTAAGCGGTGTGGTAATCGGTGGGGGTGCTGCAGCCGGGGAAGCAGATAATGCCCTTGGACTGGCAGTACTTGACGATATCCGGATCCAGACCGGGGGTGACCACGAACTTGCCGCCTGCGGCAATGGTCTTGTCCACCTGCTCGGTGGTCAGCACGGTGCCGGCGCCTACCAGCATATCGGGGTGACGCTCCAGCATAATCCGCATGGCTTCATCCGCACCGGCGGCACGGAAGGTGATCTCTGCCACAGGGACGCCGCCGGCGCACAGGGCATCAGACAGGGGACCTGCGTCCCGCTGGGGATTGGTCAGCTTGATAACCGGCACAACGCCGATCTGACTCAGTTTTTCTAGCATTTCATTCATAGTGTACTCCTCCAAACACATCTAGCCGCAAAGTTTGCCAACGGCAACCTCTAACACACTAATCATACTGAAAAATCCGTTAAAAATCAATTCAAATCCATAATCCCCCGAGAAAAACAGCAATATACACAAAAAATGTGGAAAGAATTCGTGATTTTGAGAATTGACAAAAAACCGGGGAAGTGCTAGCCTGCGGCGAATTCCTCTGCCAAAGTTACCTCAGCGCCCGGATAGTAGTGGGCCAGAATCTCCTGCCAGGAGCTGCCACCTGCCGCCATGGCATCGGCGCCATACTGGCTCATACCCACCCGGTGGCCGTAGCCGTAGGTGGTGACGGTGATGCCGGTATCCTGGACGGTGATGGTGAAATTGGTGGAGGGAAGGCCCAGCAGACTGCGCAGCTGGACGCCGGTGAAGGACTGTCCGCCAATGGACATGGCAGCCACCCCGCCGCCGTCTGTGAAGGACACATCCGAAAACCATTGCTCCGGGGGGCTCTCCAGGGCAATGCCCAGCGCCTGCTGGAAGTCCTCCGCAGAAAAGACAAAGGTGTCGCAGTAGTGCACCGCATCCTCTTCGCCGGGACTGTCCACAGACTGGAGGTAGGGGAATTCCGCGCCCCAGACGGCTGCGGCGTCCTCTGTGCGGCCGCCGGAACAGGAGAAGTAGGTGGCCTCAATCAGTTCTCCTTCATAGGTCAGCACATATCCGGAGGTGGCGGTCACGGCCTGTTCTACCCGGGCCAGCCCCGTCATGGTGCCGCCCTGGCTTAGGTATTCCTCCGGCTCGATGTAGGCCTGGCAGCAGGCTGATTGGGTGCAGACGCTGCCGTCCTCATGCTTTCCGCCGGTGGTGTAGGCCTTCCAGGCATAGGTGCGGGCAGCCACGGACTGGGCTTTCAGCGCCTCCGGTTCAAAATCTGTGGGCATTTCCGCCAGCACCACGCCTACCAGATAGGCATCCATATCCCGGGACTGGACAGCGCCGGTTTCACTGCGCACCAGTACCGGCAGGGAAACGGTAACCGCAGGCTGGGTTTCCACGGGAAGGGTGGGAAGGGCGGCTGCCTGAGCCGCAGGCTGGCCCATCAGCGTTACCGCGCCATTCAGGATGATTCCGGGCAGAACCAGTCCCATCCCGATGGAGATGACAAGATCTTTCCAAAACGTGCGCATCCAACATTCCTCCTGGACAGTTTCTCCCTCCCATGGTAGCACGCGGCGGGGGGAAATGCAGTCACAATGCCGCCCGGTGCAGACCGCCGGGAGGGGAATTCCGCAAGAAATCTCTGGAAAGCCTTGACTTTATCACCGGGTCATGATACAGTTATGTCATAATTCGGTAAAGATTTGACAAAGATTTGCCTAAGATTCGCCAAAGATTGCAGAATGTGGCGGGACCCTCCCCGGGACGGCTGTTTCCCGGTGAAGGGAATCGGATATGGCGAGGGCCTGTCGTTTCCTCCGGGGAATCAGACGGGTTTTCTTTCGTATTTTTCGGCGGTCTGCCGTAAAATAAGAAAACGTGAAGGAGAGTCCCAAATGCTTTTTTCTATCCTGCTTTTTGCCGTTGGCCTGGTGCTGCTGATCAAGGGCGGCGACTGGTTCGTTGACGGCGCAACCGGCATTGCCCGGCGGTTCCACCTGCCGGACATCGTGGTGGGCGCTACGGTGGTTTCCATCGGCACCACTCTGCCGGAGGTCATGGTGTCCGCCACCGGCGCCATGCTGGGCCAGGGTGCCATGGCTTACGGAAACGCCATTGGCTCCATCATCTGCAATACGGCTCTGATTGCCGCCATTTCCGTGGCGGTGAATCCCGGCCCCGTGAACACCAAGTCCATGAAGATGCCGGTGCTGTTCTTCTTCGGCAGTGCGGCCATCTACTGCGTGGCTGCCTACATCATGGGTGAGTTCACCCGGCCCCTGGGCCTGATTATGCTGGCCATCTTTGTGGTGTACCTGATCTTCACCGTCCGCCAGGGTATGAACAACCCGGAGGAAGCGGAGGAGGAAGAGGCTTCCGACAGCAAGCCCAGAACCTTCCTGCAGGATCTGTTCTGGCTGGTGGTGGGCGCGGCTCTGATCGCCGTAGGCGCTGACCTGCTGGTGGAGCATGGCACCATCATCGCCGTTGGCCTGGGCGTGCCGGAGACGGTCATTGCGCTGACCTTTGTGGCTCTGGGAACCAGCCTGCCGGAGCTGGTCACCACCATCACCTCCCTGCGCAAGGGCCATGCCTCCCTGGGCATTGGCAATGTCATTGGCGCCAACGTGTTCAATCTGGTGCTGGTGTCCGGCGTTGCGGTGACCCTGGCGCCCTTTGAGGTGCCGGTGGGCAACCTGATTTTCGGCCACAACGCGTCCCTGGTGATGGACATTCCCATCATGCTGACGGTGATGCTGCTGCTCACCGTGCCGGCTCTGACCACCAAGAAGCTGCACCGCTGGCAGGGCATTGTGCTGCTGGCCATCTACGCAGCCTTCTGTATCTGCCAGTTTGCCATGTAACGGTTCTTTTCTGTAAAAAAATCTCCGCTGAGCATACAGCGGAGATTTTTTTACGCGGCGTCGTCTTCCGGCTCGGAGTCGTAGTAATCGGTGTTCAGAATCAGGTTGTTGACCCGGATAAATTGCTGTACCTGCTGGGAAATCTGGGAGCGGAATGCGGGAGTATCCGTCAGCTCCCCGCCGCTGAGGGAAAAGTACCGGTTGGAGGAGGCGTCATAGACCGTATCGGCGCAGATCCAACTGCCGTCGGAGAAGGGGACAAATCCTGAATACCGGTCGTCGAAGGCGTCGCTGCCAATGTAGGAATACTCGCTGTCCGCACCCAGAAGATTCAGCAGGGTGGGAAGCAGATCGGAGGTGTTGAGCACCTTGTCCACCTGGGTGGGCTCCAGGTCTGCACTCCAGATGAAGCAGGGGGTTTTCTCCAGCAGCAGCTCTTCCGTTACACCGGAAAGCTCCATCAGCTCGGACACATTGTTGTAGCCGTAGGTGTAGTGGTCCGTCACCCCCACAATCACCGTGTTTTCCAGTTCCCCGTGAGCCTCCAGCTCCTGGAGCATCCTGGCAAAAAAGTCATCCAGCAGCTTGGCCTTCAGGTAGGCACAGTCGGTTTCCTCGCTCCCGGTCAGCCCCTTGAATTCGGGATACCGCTTCAGCCCCCAGTAGCTGAGCACCTCGTTGTATTTATAGCTCAGGTGGGCGGAGCGGCTGATGACAAAGTTCAGCTTTGGCCCTTCCCGGAAGAAGCTGTCCGACAGCTGCTCGTTGTCGAACAGGAACTGATCGTCATACAGGCGGTCATCCTTCAGATCGGTCACATAATCCTGGTAGGATATGTATTCCTCATACCCCATGGCAGGGGAGAACACTCCCCGGGAGTAGAAGGAGGGATCATTGTAGTGATAGGTCAGCGCCGAATAGCCCAGATTGCCCAGAACATTGGCCAGGGACTGGTCAAAGGTGTTGGTGACATAGTCGAAAGCGTATCCGCCCTGACTGCTGAGAAAGGAACCGGTATTGATGCAGAACTCCGTATTGAAGGTGCGTACGCCGCCATAAACCGGAGTATAGAACTGGGTGAACTGAATCCCCTCAGACATCAGCTTTTCCAGGGTCGGGGTGTATTCCCCGATCATCCAGTCATCCATGGATTCCATCAGCACCAGAATGACATTCTTTCCCTGGAGCAGACCGGTCATGGCGTTGTCCTCCTTTTCCGGCTGGGAGGCAAAGTAGTCATCCACGTCCTCCACCGCATCCTCCAGGGCACTGGCGTAGACGGGAGAAAGGGGATAGAGATAGTTGGTATAGAAATCCTTGACCCCGGTCTGGTAAATGCCGCAGACCTGATAGAGCCGGTGGGCGCTGAACATATTCTCATAGGCGGCCTGCGCCGACTGCATCCGGCCGTAGTCCGACCCGGCATAAAGAATGCCGCTGTCATTCAGAAATACCGCATGGGGAAGCAGGGCAGCGCAGGCAATGGCGCAGACGGCAGCCGCTCCGGAGACTGCCCGGGGTTTCCAGCCGTGGGACGGGGCGGGGTATTTCCACAGAATCAGTATCCCCAGTCCCAAAAACAGGGGAATGCTGATCCACCAGGCCAGAGGATATTCCAGCAGAACATCCAGATAATCCGAGCCCTCCGAAGCGTAGCGGAAGTCGGAAATCCAGATCATTTCCCGGAACAGCAGAAAATATCCGGTCTGAACCAGGGTGTAAATCAGAAAGAGAAAGTAGCAGATTCCGTAGCCGATCCGGGAGGCACGCCCGGGAAGCAGCCGGACCAGTGCGGTGAGCAGCACAGACCAGACCAGACCGAAGGCCAAAGGCCACAGGGACGCCCAGGTGAGTTTGCCCTCCCCCCAGGAGGAGAGGGATACCATGCGCGCCCCCTCCGGGGCGCACAAAAAGCAGAATGCCATCAACTCAATGAGAAAAAAGGAAACAGGCAGCGCGGCCAGGGGCAGGGGTTTGGAGAGAATCCGCTCCTTGCGCTGAAATTTCCCGTATGTAACAGCCATGCAAGGGACTCCTTTTCGAGAACTTCCGCCATTATATCACAGAAAGCCCGGGCTGTACACGAAGAATTCTTTAATTTTTTGGGAATTCTTACGAGAATTCGGCTGTCATGCCCGGAGAAAGCCGGAGGCAACCTCCGGAAATTTGAATATTTCCCACAAAAATGCGATTTCCCTCTTGTAAATTCTTCCTAACTGGCGTATACTGAATGGGTACTTTTTTCAAGGAAACCGGGAAGGCGAGGCCTTCCCAGCCACATTTTCGAGCGAGGAGAGAGGGATTCTCAATGGAACTGATTACCGTTCGTGAGCTGTTCAAAAACACCGACGCCTATGCCGGAAAAGAAGTCCGCATCGGCGGCTGGGTGCGAAACCGCCGCCCCAGCAAGCAGTTCGGCTTTATTGTCCTGAATGACGGCACCTATTTCACCCCCATTCAGGTGGTTTATAACGATACCCTGGAGAATTTCCAGGAAATTTCCAAGATCAATATTGGCGCTGCCTTGATTATCCAGGGCACCCTGGTGCTGACGCCGGACGCCAAGCAGCCCTTTGAGCTTCAGGCTGCGGAAATTACGGTGGAGGGTCCTTCTACCGGCGATTACCCTCTGCAGCCCAAGCGGCACTCCATGGAGTTCCTGCGTTCCATCTCCCATCTGCGGCCCCGGACCAATACCTTCCAGGCGGTGTTCCGTGTCCGCAGCCTAGCGGCTATGGCCATTCACCAGTTCTTCCAGGACCGGGACTTTGTCTACGTCCACACCCCGCTGATCACCGGCTCCGATTGTGAGGGCGCCGGGGAGATGTTCCAGGTCACCACCCTGGACCTGAACAATGTGCCCCGCACCGAGGACGGCAAGGTGGATTTCTCTCAGGACTTCTTTAGCAAGCCCACCAACCTGACGGTGTCCGGCCAGCTCAACGGCGAAACCTTTGCCATGGCCTTCCGGAACATCTATACCTTTGGCCCCACCTTCCGGGCGGAGAATTCCAACACCACCCGGCACGCTGCCGAATTCTGGATGATCGAGCCGGAGATCGCCTTCGCCGACCTGGACGATGATATGCGCCTGGCGGAGGATATGATCAAGTACATCATTTCCTACGTTCTGGAGCACGCGCCGGAGGAGATGGCCTTCTTCAATCAGTTTATGGACAAGGGCCTGCTGGACCGGCTGAACGGCATTCTGAACAGCGACTTCGGCCGCATTACCTACACCGACGCCATCGCCCTGCTGGAGCCCCACAACGACCAGTTTGAGTACCCCGTCCACTGGGGCAGCGACCTGCAGACGGAGCATGAGCGTTACCTGACGGAGGTGGTGTTCAAGCGCCCGGTGTTCGTCACCGACTACCCCAAGGAGATCAAGGCCTTCTACATGAAGCTGAACCCCGACGGAAAGACCGTGGCGGCCATGGACTGCCTGGTGCCGGGCATCGGCGAGATCATTGGCGGCTCTCAGCGTGAGGACAACTACGAAATCCTGAAGAGCCGGATTGAAGAGCTGGGCATGAAGCCCGAGGATTACGCCTTCTATCTGGACCTGCGCAAGTACGGCTCTGCCCGTCATGCGGGCTTCGGCCTGGGCTTCGAGCGGTGCGTCATGTACCTGACGGGTATCGGCAACATCCGTGACGCCATTCCCTTCCCCAGAACGGTAGGCAACTGCGACCTGTAACCTTCACAAAAAGCCAATACCCGCCGAGACCGGCGGGTATTGTTTCATTTTTCCAGAGTTTTGGCAGGAATACCCGTCAGGACGGCTCCCTCCTGGCAGCAGCTTCGGGTGACCACAGCCCCGGCGCCCACCCGGATGCCGTCTGCCAGGTATACATCTCCGATGATTTTGGCGCCTACGCCGATGTCTACCCGGCTTCCGATTACCGGCGCGGCGGAGGACAGGCCGTCACTGCCAATGCAGGCCTGGCCATGGAAGGTGCAGTTTTCTCCGATTCTGGCATCGCCGCTGATGATGATGGAGCCGTAATGCCAGATGTGCAGCCCTTTCCCACAGGTACCGGCATAAATCTGCAGGCCCAGCCGGGAGCCCAGGATATTCTTTTTCCGGCGGTACCAATATTCTGTCAGCTTATTGCCGGCAGATTCCTCTTTCCGCAGGTAGTATTGGTATTTCCAGATGAGATAATTATCCTCAAGTGTAATCCGGCTGATCCAGTAATCCCGCCGGGTGGGGAAGTACAGGCGCTTTTCATACTGCAAAATGGAATTCATGGCGGCGGCTCCTTCGTTGGCTTTTCTATATGGTAGCGGATTTCCCGGAAATATGCAAGCAAAATCCTCGGCATTCTTTCTATGCCGAGGAATTGCATTACTTGTAAGAAGCCACGTTCTTCCGGACCAGCGCCCGGTGGAGCCGGGCTTCCGCCAGACGGATATCCGTGTTGGTGGAGTTCTTGTCCTGGAGAACCTTATTGGCCCGCTGCAGGGACAGCTCCGCCCGGTTGGCGTCGATTTTGTCGGCCCACTCAAAGGTGGTGGGGACCAAGGTAACCTCTCCGTCCACCACGCTGAGCATCCCACCGATGCAGGCGGCAGTGCGGCGCTTGCCGTCGGCGACCACCACTGCCCGGCCCATTCCCAGCGCCGCCACATAGTTGATGTGCCGGGCCAGAATGGCCACATCGCCGTTGGTGGTGCGGACAATCAGCTTCTCCGCCTGTCCGTCAAAAATCAGTCCGTCCGGGGTAACGATTTTCAGGGGGAAGGGTGTCATGCCTTCTCACCGCCCCGATACTTGGCAACCACCTCGTCGATGGAGCCGGCAAAGAGGAAGTAGGATTCCGGAATCTCGTCGTGCTTGCCCTGGATGATTTCCCGGAAGCTGCGAATGGTTTCCTTCAGGGGGACGTACTTGCCCTGATAGCCGGTGAACTGCTCTGCCACATGGAAGGGCTGGCTCAGGAACCGCTGCACCTTCCGGGCCCGGTTGACGGTGAGCTTGTCTTCCTCGCTCAGCTCGTCCATGCCCATGATGGCGATGATGTCCTGCAGTTCCTTGTACCGCTGAAGGATGCTCTGGACAGCCCGAGCGGTCTCATAATGCTCAGTGCCCAGAATCTCCGGGGTCAGAATCCGGGAGGTGGAGTCCAGGGGGTCCACGGCGGGATAGATGCCCAGGGAGGAGATGCCGCGGTCCAGAACCGTGGTGGCGTCCAGGTGGGCGAAGGTGGTGGCGGGAGCCGGGTCGGTCAGGTCATCGGCAGGGACGTAGACCGCCTGCACGGACGTGATGGAGCCGTCCTTGGTGGAGGTGATACGTTCCTGCAGGGCGCCCATTTCCGTGGCCAGGGTAGGCTGGTAGCCCACGGCGGAGGGCATCCGGCCCAGCAGGGCGGAGACCTCGGAACCGGCCTGGGTGAATCGGAAGATGTTGTCGATGAACAGCAGCACGTCCTGGTGCTTCACATCCCGGAAGTATTCTGCCATGGTCAGGCCGCTCAGACCTACCCGCATACGGGCTCCTGGGGGTTCGTTCATCTGACCGAAGACCATGGCGGTTTTGGAGATAACGCCGGACTCGGTCATTTCGTTGTACAGGTCGTTGCCCTCACGGGTACGCTCACCGACGCCGGTGAACACGGAGTAGCCGTTGTGGGCGGTGGCGATGTTGTAGATCAGCTCCTGAATCAGCACGGTCTTGCCCACGCCTGCGCCGCCGAACAGGCCGATTTTGCCGCCTTTGGCGTAGGGGCAGATCAGGTCGATGACCTTGATGCCGGTCTCCAGGATTTCCGTGGCGGGCTGCTGCTCCTCGTAGGAGGGGGCAGGACGGTGGATGGGCCAGCGCTCGCTGCCCTGAACCGGGGGCTTATTGTCAATGGGCTGCCCCAGCAGGTTAAAGACCCGGCCCAGGCACTCCTCGCCCACAGGCACGGAGATGGGGGCTCCGGTGTCTACCGCCTGAACGCCCCGCTGGAGGCCGTCGGTGGAGGACATGGCGATGCAGCGCACCACATTGTCGCCGATGTGCTGGGCGACCTCCGCCACAATGACAGCGTCGCCGTTGGGAATCTCGATGGCGCTGAGCAGCTGGGGAAGCTGGTCGTCGGCGAATCGAATATCAAGAACAGGACCCTGAACCTGGATCACAGTTCCATAGTTTTTGGCCATTGGGGATTCAACTCCTTTTGGTAAGATAGGGCACAACTCCGTGTGCCCGGCAGCCGGGAACTCAGGATCCCGCGACGATTTCCGTAATCTCCTGGGTGATGGCTGCCTGCCGGGCCCGGTTGAACTTCAGGCTCAGGTCGGCGATCATGTCATCGGCGTTCTGGGTGGCGGAGTCCATGGCAGCCCGGCGGGCGGCCTGCTCCGAGGCACGGCTTTCGCACAGGGCACCGTAAAGGATGCCGCCCAGATACTCCGGAACAATGGAGGCAAAGACGCTCTCGCTGTCCTGCTCGTAGATCATCCGGCTGCGGGAGACAGGCTCTCCGGTCTGTTCGTCCCGGGACAGGGGAAGCAGGCGCATGGTGGCGGGATTCTGGGACAGGACAGAGACGAAGGTGGTGTAGGCCACCCGAATCTCGTCAAACTCTCTCGCCAGATAGGCGCTGCTGAGCTGCTTGGAAATGGAGAAGCAGTCGCCGATGTCCACATCCGCTGCCTCGGCATACTGCTCGGTGAGGGCGGGAATCTTCCTGGCCCGGAAGAAATCCACCGCCTTCTTTCCAATGGGCAGCACAACCGCCTCGGTCTGCTCCATTTCGGCATAGACCAGCTTCAGAATGTTGCTGTTATAGCCGCCGGCCAGTCCCCGGTCGCCTGCAATGACGATATACAGACGCTTTTTGACAGGCAGCTCCAGCAGGTAGGGGGACTGAAAATCCCGGTTTGCTTGGAGGATCTCCTGAATGGCGGAGTAGAAAATCTGAAAGTAAGGACGGGAGTTGGAAATCTGCGCCTGGGCGCGGCGAAGCTTGGAGGCAGCCACCATCTCCATGGCCTTGGTGATCTGCTTGGTGCTCTCCATGCTTCGGATGCGGTTTTTAATCTCTTTGGTGGAAACGCCAGCCATGGGTCAACCTCCTCCCTCAGGGGGCGAACTGTGCAACCAGCTCGTCCAGGGCTTCCTTCAAAGCGTTCTCCGTTTCGGTTTCCAGCTTACCGGTGGTCCGGATGGCTTCCAGAACGGAGCGGTGGTGGTTTTCCACGTGCTCTTCCAGCCGCTTTTCAAACTCGGGAATTTTCTCCACGTCGATGTCCCCCAGATAGCCGTGGGTGACGGCGTAGAGGATACACACCTGCTGGGCCACTTCCTTGGGGGCGTTGTTCTTCTGCTTCAGAACCGCCACAATCCGCTCGCCCAGGGCCAGACGGGCCTTGGTGTCTGCATCCAGATCGGAGCCGAACTGCGCGAAGCTCTGCAGCTCCCGGTACTGGGAGTAGAGCAGCTTCAGGGAGCCGGCCACCTTCTTCATGGCCTTGATCTGAGCATCGCCGCCCACACGGGACACGGAAATACCGGGGTTCACAGCGGGCATGACGCCGGAGTTGAACAGCTCGGATTCCAGGAAGATCTGGCCGTCGGTGATGGAGATGACGTTGGTGGGAATGTAGGCGGAAACGTCGCCCGCCTGGGTTTCAATGATGGGCAGGGCAGTCAGAGAACCGCCGCCCAATTCGGGAGACAGCTGCGCTGCCCGCTCCAGCAGACGGGAGTGGAGATAGAACACGTCGCCGGGGTAAGCTTCCCGTCCGGGGGGACGGCGGATCAGCAGGGATATGGCACGATAGGCCACGGCGTGCTTGCTCAGGTCGTCGTAGATGACCAGCACATCCTTGCCCTGGTGCATGAAGTACTCGCCCATGGCACAGCCGGCGTAGGGGGCGATATACTGCATGGGCGCCAGCTCGGAGGCGGTGGCGGACACCACAATGGTGTAGTCCATAGCGCCGCCGGCGGTGAGGTTTTCCACCACCTGGGCCACGGTGGATCGCTTCTGGCCGATGGCCACATAGATGCAGATGCAGTCCTTGCCCTTCTGGTTCAGAATGGTGTCGGTGGCAATGGTGGTCTTACCGGTCTGCCGGTCGCCGATGATCAGCTCCCGCTGGCCCCGGCCAATGGGAATCATGGAGTCGATGGCCTTGATGCCGGTCTGAAGGGGACGGCTGACGTGCTGACGCTCAATAATACCCGGGGCAGGGGACTCGATGGGGCGGTAGCCTTCGGATTCAATGGCGCCCTTGCCGTCGATGGGTTCGCCCAGCGCGTTCACAACACGGCCGATCAGACCCTGGCCCACGGGAACGGACACCACCCGGCCGGTGCGCTTGACGGTGTCGCCCTCCTTGATGCCCTGATCGCTGCCCAGAATAACGATGGAGACGGTATCCTCCTCCAGATTCTGGGCCATGCCGAAGGAGCCGTCGGGAAATTCCACCAGCTCGCCGGACATACACTTCTCCAGGCCGGAGGCCCTGGCAATGCCGTCGCCCACCAGGATGACTACGCCGGTTTCGCTGACTTCAATTTTATTTTCGTAGTTCTTGATTTGGTTTCGAATGATTTTCGTAATTTCTTCGGGTCTCAGTTCCATACAGTCCCTGCTTTCTCATCAGAGTACGGTCTTGCTCAGCAGATCCCGGATGGCTTCCATGCGATGGGAGACGGTGTCATCCAGGCGCTGACCGTCATAGTCCAGGCGCACGCCGCCCAAGACTGCGGGGTCGATGCGGTTGTGCAGTTTGATCTCCTTACCGGTGATCCGCTCCAGCTTTTCCTTCAGGCGCTGCTCCTGCTGGGGCGTCAGGGGCACGGCAGTGACGGCGGAAACCCGCACAATGCCGTTGTCCTGGTCAAAGTGCTGGGTGTAAGCGTCACAGCAATCGGAAAAATGCCGCATATACCCTTTTTCCGTGAGAATCTTCATAAAATTCAGCACATAGGGATGGACCTTCCCCCGAAAACCTTCGTCCAGGATCCGGCAGCGCTCCGCCTTGGTCAAGCTGGGGGTGCCCAGCAGACGGATGAAATCCGGCTCCTGGCGGAAGCTCTGCTGCAGAACAGCCAGCTCCTCGCCGATGCGTTGGCTCAGGGATTCTGCCTTGGCCAGCTCATACAGCGATTCACCGTAAACATTTCCTACTTCTGTCATACGCCGTCACCCAATTCCTGGATAAAGCGGTCGATCATCTCCGTCTGGTCTGCGGAATTGAGTTCCCGGCCCACTACCTTGCCGGCAATGGCCATAGCCAGGCCGGAGATCTCGTCCTTGGCGTCGTTGATGGCTTTTTTCTTCTCCAGCTCGATGTCGGAGGATGCCTTGACCTTGATCTGGGCGGCAGCAGCCTGGGCCTGACCAATGATTTCCTCGCTGCGGGCTGTGGCAGTTTTCTGGGCGTTGAGCAGGATGCCCTCGGCCCGGGCTTTGGCTTCTTTCATATTCTGCTCATAGGTTGCCTTAATGGCGGCAGCCTCTTCATGGGCAGCTTTGGCCTGAGAGATCTCCTGATCGGCGGCCTGGCGGCGCTGGTCCAAAATGTTCAGAATCTTATTCCAGAACAGATAGCGGAAAATTACCAGCTGAATGAACAGGTTGGCAATGGCCGCAATCAGCGTCACGGGATTGACCGCCACAAGAGATTGGTATAGTTCCATGGATTGGCCTCCTTCCGGTCAGCAATTCGGGTTGGGGGAACCGGAATCAGGCCAGGTAGTTCATGAACATACCGGGGGCGGCGAAAATCAGCAGCAGGCCGGTAACAAAGCCGTAAATACCGGTGGTTTCGGACAGGGCAATGCCCAGAATCATGGTGCTGGTCACGTCACCCTTGCACTCGGGCTGACGGCCGATGGCATCACAGGCAGCGGCGGCGCAGTTGCCTTCACCGATGCCAGGGCCGATGCCGGCGATCAGAGCCAGGCCGGCGCCGATGCCGCAGCCAGCCAGAGCGATACCTTTGGCCAAAATCTGAAAGTCATTCATGAAAATTTCCTCCTAAAATTTTAGTTCGGTTCAATATTCAAATGGCGTATGGGATCAGTCTCCCGCTGCCTGTTTGATGAAGAGAGTGGTCAGGGTGCAGAAGATGAACGCCTGGATGCAGCCGCCGAACCAGTCGAAGTACAGGCTGGGGATGGCGGGAATGCCGATGGTCAGCCAGGGGTAGTCGACGCCAAGACGGGTCAGGATGGCCAGTACCCCAAGAATCGCCAGAATGGCTCCGGGAATCCACATCCGCTTTTTCTTCCGGGAAAGACCCAGACCGATGAGAATGCCCCCCAGAATCACCAGGGCGATGCCGGCATACAGGCTGGAGCCCAGGAAGCCGAACAGGGCATTGTTGGCGGTGGTCAGGGCAGCGTAGATCAGGGTGCTGATGACGGTGCCGGAGAGAATGTTGCCGAAGTGACGGCAGGCCATGGAAACCGGCGTGAAGCACTCGCTGAGCACGTTGATGGGAGCAAGGATAAAGACCGGATCCAGAAAGCCCTTCAGGTAGCTGAGGATGCCGGCGGCCTTGATCTTGTGGTAGGTAATCAGAACGAACACCACCAACGCCCAGGCAAGCTCCGTCATCAGGTCGGCGG
>CALXFW010000032.1 GCA_944387685.1 uncultured Oscillospiraceae bacterium | reverse complement strand
TCATCTGCACCAGGGAGTGGTCCTTCGTAATCTGCTGGATACCGCTGCGGTTGATGCCGTACGCCCGGCTGTCTCCCACATTGACCACGGTGGCCCGCCGTCCGGAGATCAGGGCCGCCACCAGGGTAGTGCCCATGCCGTCAAACTCCTCAAACTGCACCGCCTGGTCATACACGGTAAAGTTCGCCAGCTTCACCGCGCTGCGGAGCATCTGGTCAACCTTCTCCCCATCCATCTTGGGGACCCAGCACCGACGAATCTCCTCCACAAACACATCCACCGCCAGAGAGCTGGCAATGTTTCCGGATTTGGCGCCACCCATGCCGTCGCAGACGATGCACAGCAGGGTGTTTCGGTCCAGCTGTTCAATTTCGTAGGCGTCCTGATTCTGTTTCCGGACGCTGCCAGGATCGGTCAATCCCCAGCTCTGCATATCCCAGGCTCCTTTCTGTCTTCTCTCTTCTTCGGAGCGGTTTTCGCTCCGAGGCTATGTTCTCAGGGCTCTCTCTTTTCCGTCTGCCGGGTATAGTTCCGGCGAAGCTGCCCGCAGGAGGCGTCGATGTCTCCGCCCAGGGTCCTGCGGACCGTGGCAGGGATGCCCCCGTCCTCCAGGGTCTTCTGAAACGCCGCCACCGCTCCACGGGTACTGGGCTGGAGCGGACTTTCCTCCACATGATTCAGCGGAATCAGGTTGAAGTGGGCGGGCAGCCCCTTCATCCGTTCCAGCAGCTCCCGGGCGTTGTCCTGGGAATCGTTGACGCCCCGGATCATGGCGTATTCAAAGGAAATCCGGCGGCTGGTAGCCTGATAGTACCGCCGGCAGGCTTCCAGCAACTGCTCCATCGGGTAGGCCTTATTCACCGGCATAATCCGGTTGCGAATCTCATCATTGGGTGCGTGGAGGGAAACCGACAGGGTCAACTGCAGCTTCCTCTCCGCCAGAGCATCGATTTTCGGCACCAGGCCGCAGGTGGACAGGCTGATGTGCCGCATGGAGATGTTCATCCCCTCCGGACTGTTCACCAGCTCCAGGAAGCGCAGCACATTGTCAAAGTTGTCCAGGGGCTCCCCGATGCCCATCAAGACAATATGCGATACCGGCAGACCGGAATCCACCTGGGTGAAGAGCACCTGGTCCAGCATTTCCTGGGGCTCCAGCCGCCGCACCAAGCCTCCCAGAGTGGAGGCGCAGAAGGCGCAGCCCATCCGGCAGCCCACCTCCGTGGAGATGCACACGGTATTGCCATAGTGGTATCGCATGAGCACCGTCTCCACGCAGTTGCCGTCGGACAGCCGCCACAGATATTTGATGGTGCCGTCCCGCCGGGACTCCTGGCGGCGCACCGCCTCCGGCGGGCAGATGGGGTACTGCCGTTCCAGCAGCTCCCGCAGCTCCTTGGGCAAATTGGTCATCTGCTCGTAGGAGCGGACACCCTTGTGGAGCCAGGTATAAACCTGCTTTGCCCGAAAGGCGGGCTGGCCAAGCTCTTTGAAGATATCCGCCAACTCCGGCAGGGTCAGGGATTTCAGGTTCATACATTCCTCCGCAGTCGGCAGATGAAAAATCCGTCGGTGTCGTATTCTCCCGGGATCAGCGTCAGCATCCCGGTTTCATTTTTGGGAAAAACCTCCGGCAGCGCCAGCGGCTCCGGGGCAAATTCCCGGTTTTCTTCCAGAAACCGGGCCACTACGTCCTCATTTTCCCGCCGCAGCACGGTGCAGGTGGAGTACATCAGCACCCCGCCGGGTTTTACATAGCCTGCCTGGTTTCGCAGAATGGACAGCTGAAGCTCCGGCAGCTGCTCCGTCTGCTTCAGGTCCTTGTAGCGGATATCCGGTTTCTTGCGGATAATCCCCAAACCGGAGCAGGGCACATCGGCAATCACCGCATCCATCGCCCCGGCCCATTCCGGTACGGGCACGGATGCGTCTTGAACCCGGGCTTCTATGCCGGACAGGCCCAGCCGTTCCCCTCCCCGGCGAATCAGCTCCGCCTTGTGGGGGTGGATGTCGCAGGAGACAATCTCTCCCCTGCCCTCCATGGCAATGGCGGCGGCAAAGCTCTTTCCTCCCGGTGCGGCGCAGCAGTCCAGAACCCGGGCCCCGGTCGAAGGGAGCTGGGCGCACAGGACGCTGAGCCGGGAGGCGGGGTCCTGGACATAAAACAGGCCTTCCCGGAACGCCGGGAGGGTCTCCAGGTTTCCCGTGTTCTGCAGCACCAGGCACCCAGGCATCCAGCCGTGGGGCTCTGCGGCGACGCCTTCCCGGGCCAGCCGCTCCGCCAGCGCCGCCGGGGTGACGCGCAGGGTGTTCACCTGAATGACGGTGCTGGGGGTCTGGTTGTCCGCAATGAGCATAGGCTCCAGCTTTCCCTTGGGCAGATTGGCCTTCAGCAGGGAAATCAGTTCCTCCGGATGGCTGTACCGGTCCGCATAGGAAACCGGCTCCCGGAGGGTCCCCTTGGTATCCGCCGCCCGGCGGAGCACCCCGTTGACCAGGGCAGGCGCCCTGGGATTTTTGCAGTAGGCCTTTGCCAGGGTCACCGATTGACTCACTGCGGCGGAATCGGGAATTTTATCCAGTTCGTAAATCTGGTACAGCCCCAGGTGGAGGATGTCCCGCACCGCCGGGTGCAGGTCCTTCAGCCGCCCGGTAAGCAGCTGGGCCAGATAGAAATCCAATTTATTCCGGTTTTGCAGCACGCCGTAGCACAGCCGGGTGGCCAAAGCCGCGTCCCGGCCGTCCAGCCGGTCCCGGCGGATATACTCCTTGAGCACACCGTTGGACCAGGCGCCGCTCCGGCGGCAGGCAATCAGCGCATTCAGCGCCGTCTCCCGGGCACCCATCAGGCTTTCAGCGGATGGCCCCGGAAGTAATCCGGCGCAGACATCCGTTTCCCGCCCTCGGCCTGGAGGGCGGTGATTTCCACCGCTCCTTCGCCGCAGGCCACCAGCAGGCCCGTTTTGGTCAGGCCCAGAATCTCCCCGGGCTTGCCGGAGCCCTCCGCCACCCGGGTATCGTGAACCTTGAAGGTCCTGCCCTCCAGCTCCATGGTGGCCACCGGCCAGGGATGCAGGCCCCGGACATGGTTGTGCACCTGCCAGGCGGATTTGGTCCAGTCGATGGGGCTCATGGTTTTGTCCAGCAGGGGGGCATAGGTAACCTGGGAGGGGTCCTGGGGCGTCCGGGGCACATCCCCGGCGGCGAACCGGCTCAGGGTTTTGCTCAGCAGGTCTGCGCCCAGCACCGCCAGCCGGTCCAGCAGCTCCCCGGCGGTCTCGTTCTCGCCGATGGGGGTGCGGGCAACGTCGATGATGTCTCCGGCATCCATCTCCCGGCACAGGTACATGGCGGTGACGCCGGTTTCCTTCTGTCCGTCCAGCACGGCCCACTGATAGGGGGCGGAACCCCGGTACTGGGGCAGCAGGCTGGCATGGATATTGATGCAGGCCTTGGTGGGCACATCCAGCACCTTCTGGGGCAGAATCCGCCCATAGGCCACCACGGCGCACACGTCGGGCTTCAGAGCCCGCAGCTGCTCCACCGTCTCCTCCTCCCGGAAGTTCTCCGGCTGGAACACGGGAATTCCCGCTGCCAGAGCCACCTCCTTTACCGGGGAGCAGACCAGCTTCATTCCCCGGCCCTTGGGACGGTCCGGCTGGGTGTAAACCCCCACCACCTCAAAGCCGTCGGCCAGAATTTTTTTCAGGCAGGTCGCCGCAATATCCGGCGTGCCCATAAACACAACTCGCATGGTATTCCTCCGAAAAATTTCTTATTCGGACGTCTCCCCGTCCTCATCGGCGCACAGCTCCTCCTCTGTCAGGAAGCGCTCCATAATCTCGGTATACACGATGCCGTCCAGGTGGTCCAGCTCATGGCAGAAGCAGCGGGCAATCAGCTCCTCCCCCTCGGCTTCAAACCACTCCCCGTCCCGGTTCTGGGCCCGGACCTTGGCATAGTAGGGCCGCTTCACCAGGCCGTACTTCCCCGGCACGCTCAGGCAGCCCTCCGCGCCTACCTGCTCCCCATCGGTCTCCACCAGGGACGGGTTTACCAGCTCCAGCACCGTTTCCCCGGTGTCCACCACCACAACCCGGCGCAGGATGCCCACCTGGGGGGCTGCCAGGCCCACACCATTGGCATCCGCCAGAGTTTCCTTCATATCGTCCAGGAGCTTGTGCAGCTTCCGGTCAAATTTTTCCACCGGCCGGCAGACCTTATGCAGGGCCGGTTCCGCATCCGTCAGAATTTTCCGCAGTCCCATAATTCTTTCCTCTCTTTATTCGTCGAATCCATTCACATCCACAAAGGCAGTGACGCCCTTGTTGGCCTTGTCCTTGCTGAACTGCCGCAGCAGATGCGCCACCAGCAGCCGCAGGTTCCGGGTCATCCGGCAGCGCAGCGTCAGCTGGTAGCGGAAGTGGTAGTTGATTTTCGGCACCGCACAGGGAGCCGGACCCAGCACCGTACACCGCTCACTTTGATACTGGGGCTGGGCCAGGCAGCCGTTCAGGCTGTCCCGGAGCTTCACCGCCCCCCGGAGCACCGCCGTCTCCTCCTGTCCCGTCAGGGTGATCACCCCCACGTCCCCGAAGGGCGGGGCGTTCTGCACCCGGCGCAGGTTGATTTCCAGATCATAGAATCCGTCATAATCCTGCCGGGCAGCCAGGCCAATCACCGCGTGCTCCGGCACCAGGGTCTGAATCACCGCTTTTCCCGGGGCGTCTCCCCGGCCCGCCCGGCCCACCACCTGGGTGAGCATATTGAAGGTGGTCTCCCCCGCCCGGTAGCCGCCGGTGTACAGGCTCAGGTCCGCATCCAGCACCCCCACCAGGGTCACATTGGGCAGGTTCAGGCCCTTGGCCACCATCTGGGTGCCCACCAGAACGGGGACGTTTTCCTCCTGAAATTCCTTCAGGATTTTCTCATGGGTATTCACGGCGTTCACCGTGTCCGTATCCATCCGCAGGGATTTTTTGTCGGGGAAGAGAAGTTCCAGCTCCTGCTGCACCTTCTGGGTGCCGATGCCCAGGGTTTTCAGCGGGCCGCCGCAGTCGGGACACCGCTCCGGCACCGGCTGGGAATAGCCGCAGTAATGGCACATCAGCCGCCTGTTGGCGCTGTGGTAGGTCAGCCGGATGCCGCAGCGGGGACACTCCGGTGTCTTCCGGCAGTCCACGCAGACCAGGGCCCGGCTGTTGCCCCGGCGGTTCAGCAGCAGGATGGCCTGCCGCCCCCCTTCCCAGGCCTCCAGCATGGCCTGGCGCAGAGGCACACTCAGAGACAGATCGTTCCCCAGCTTCAGCTCCCGGCGCATATCCACAATCTCCACCTCCGGCAGGGGGCAGCCGTTATAGCGCCGGGTCAGCCGGTACAGGGCATAGTCCCCGGACCTTGCCCGGTACATAGTCTCTATGGAAGGGGTGGCGGAGCCCAGCAGCACCAGCGCCCCCTCTTTGGCACCCCGGAAAATCGCCACTTCCTTGGCGGAATACCGGGGGGTATTTTCAGATTTATAGGAATGCTCCTGCTCCTCATCCAGGATAATCAGTCCCGGGTCGCAGGGCGCAAAAATCGCTGAGCGGGTACCCACAACCACCTTGGCCTGTCCATCCCGAACCCGCTTCCACTGGTCGTAGCGTTCCCCCGCCCCCAGGCTGCTGTGGAGAATCCCCACCTGCCCGCCGAAATACGCTGCCATCAGCCCCAGCAGCTGGGGCGTCAGCGCGATTTCCGGCACCAGCAGCAGGGCGCTTTTCCCCTGCTCCAGGCAGGCCTGAATCAGCTTGATATAAATGGCGGTCTTTCCCGAGCCGGTGACGCCCTGGAGGAGGGCAACCCCGGGATGCTCCCGGCCCATCTGCTCCAAAAGCCCGGCAAAGCAGCGCTGCTGCTCCGGATTGAGGACCAGCGGGCCGTCCAATTTGGCGGGGCGAATCTCCCGGCAGCGCAGCACCGAGCGCTCCGACAGCGTCAGATAGCCCAGGCTCTCCAGCCGGGTGACGGTGCCCATTCCGGCGCCGGTGTAGTAGCACAGCTCCTTGACCGCCACACTGCCCAGGCTGCACAGCAGCTCCAGCACCGAGCGCTGCATGGCGGCGGACCTGGGACGGCTGGCGGCGAAGGCCATGGCCTCCTCGGCGGGTACGCTGAGGGAGGCGATTTTTTCCGTCTTGTCTCCCAGCCGGCGCTGATAGTCCGTCTGGGTGGCAATCCAGCGCTTCCGGGCCAGGTAGGCAAGGGTCTGGTTCCGAATTTCCTCGTCGGGAACCAGCTGGCTCAGGGCGGAATCCTCCGCCTGGCCGCCCAGCTGCTCCAGCAGTTCCAGCATGGGGCGGGCATATTCCTTGCGAATCTGGGCGTCCTTCCAGGATTTGTCCTGGGTCAGGCGCACCGTCCGTTTCTCCCGGAACCACAGCCCCCCGGGCAGCATGGCCCGAATGGCGTCGTAAAACGTGCAAAAATACCGCTCCCGGAGGAAAGCGGCCAGCCGCAGCTGTTTTTCCGTGAGCATGGGCCCGTCATCCAGGCACCGCTCCACGCTTTTCAGATCCCGTCCGTCCCCGAGGACCACCGCCAGCACAATGCCCTCGGCAGTCTTGTTGCCCCGGCCGAAGGGAAGCTGGACCCGCTGCCCGGGCAGCAGGGTCATGTCCTCCGGAATCCGATAGGAGTAGGGCTTGTCTATGGCATAATTCGCCGCGGAAACCGCAATCTGCCCGATCATACCCATCCTCCCCATGTTTTCCCCCCGGGGCCAAAGGCCCGGTCAGGGGCGTCAGTTCTTATAGATATCCTTCACCGTGGCGGTGAGCTTGCCCTCCGCCACCTCCTGGATGGCCAGGGTCACCGGCTTCTCCGGCAGTTCCTCCTGGAACGCCTCCGCTTCTGCGGCAATCTGGCGGGCACGATGGGCCACCACGTTCACCAGCAGGTAGCGGCTGTCCACTTTCTTCAGCAAATCTGCAACAGGGGGGTAAAGCATACAAACATCCTCCAACTCAATTTGATTCTTCCGCCGAATCGGCGATGATGGTCAGAATTTCCCGGGCACAGCGCTCCGCGTCATCATTGACCACCACATGGTCATACCAGAAGCGCTGCTCCATTTCCCACAGAGCCCGCTCCATGCGCATCTGAATCTGGTCCTCCGGGGTATCGCCCCGGCCCCGGAGCCTGCGCTCCAGTTCCTCCAGACTGGGGGGCATGATAAAAATCAGCACCGCATCCGGCATGGACCGGCGGACCTGTTTGGCCCCGTTGGGCTCAATGTCCAGCAGCACCGGGCCCCTGGCCAGCTTCTCCACGGCCTGCTCCCTGGGGGTGCCGTAATAATTGGCCGCGTGGGCATCATACTCCAAAAACGCTCCCTGGTCAATCATCTCCCGGAAGCGTTCTTTGGTGACGAAATAATAGTGCACCCCCTCCGTTTCCCCGGGTCTGGGGGGGCGGGTGGTGGCGGAAACGGAAAAAGACAGATCGGGCCGCTGCTGCATCATAATGCCCAGCACCGTGCCCTTTCCCACACCGGAAGCACCGGAAATCACAATCAGCTTGTTTTTCATTCCTCTGTCTCCTCCTCTGCAGGCGCCTGCTTGTCCTGCCAGCGGGCGCAGATCACCTCCGGAGAGATGGCGGACAGGATCACATGATCCGTATCCATCAGCAGCACCGCCTTGGTTTTCCGGCCGTAGGATGCGTCAATCAGCATCCCCCGGTCCCGGGCCTCCTGGATCACCCGCTTGATGGGGGCGGAGTCCGGCGCCACAATGGCCAGCAGCCGTCCGGCAGAAACCATGCTGCCGAACCCGATGTTGATCAGCTTCATGGCCCCTCCTCACTCAATGTTCTGGGTCTGTTCCCGAATTTTTTCCAGCTCCGCTTTGATGTCCACCACAATCCGGGCCAGCTGCACATCGGAGCACTTGGAGCCGATGGTGTTGGCCTCCCGGTTCATCTCCTGAAGCAGGAAGTCCAGCTTCCGGCCCACGGCGCCGCCGGTGATGAGCATGGTGTTCATCTGCTCCAGGTGGCTGCGCAGACGGACGGTTTCCTCGTCCACCGCCACCTTGTCCGCAAAAATGGCGGCTTCCGTCAGAATGCGGCTTTCGTCAATGGCGGTGTTGGCCAGTACTTCCTTCAGCTTGTTTTCCAGCCGGGTGCGGTAGTCCGCCACCGTCTGGCCGCTTCCGGCCTCCACCCGGGAGACCAGCTCCAGGATGGTATCTCCCCGGCTGCGCAGGTCCTGCTCCAGGGCCCGGCCCTCAGTGGTGCGCATGGCATCGAACTGCTCCAGAGCCAGCTGCACCACACCCATCAGGTCCGCCAGCAGCTGCTCCTCGTCAACCTCCGCCCGCTCTACGGTGAAAACCTCCGGCATCCGGGAGAGCAGGGACACGCTGATGTCGTCCCGGACGGGGAAATGCTCCGCCATCTGCCGCATGGCATCCAGGTAGCCCTGCACCATGGCCTCGTTCAGCGTAACCTGAACATCCGCCGCTCCTTCCGTATGCACGGACACGAATACATCCACTTTTCCCCGGGAAATGACGGTCTTTACCGCCTGCTTCACCGCATCCTCTCCAAAGGAAAGGCTGCGGGGCAGCTTTACGGAGCAGTCCAGGTACCGGTTGTTCACCGAACGGACCTCCACCGTGAATTCCCGTCCGTTTACCGTCTCCACCGCCCGGCCGTAGCCGGTCATGCTCTTAACCATGGCTGTTAATCCTCTTTTCTATCCGCCCGCGCAGGCGAAGCCTCCGCATAGGCCGTTATGGTATATCCGATGTTCTGTCTGGCCACGACCTTCCGGTCGTACACCACCACCCCGGCAACGCCCAGGGCAAACCCCAGGCCTCCCGCCGCCGGGCCGTATCCCCCCCCCAGGTCCCCCAGGAAATATCCCAGGAAGAACAGGGCCAGGGGCACCAGGTACAGCACAACCGCTCCCTTCAGCACGGGTCCTGTCTGGGAAACCACCTTCACCAGGTCTCCCGGTCTGGCCCCCAGGGGGTTGTCCGCAGTTATCAGCACCGCCTCCTTGGCAGCGCCGCACCCGGAGCACTTGTGGCAGTCTCCGGAGCAGGCGCTTTCCCGGACGTGTACCACCAGAGCCGTCCCGTTCTCGTAGGTTTTTCTCACCCGAACCAGCTGCTCCATGGTTACGACTCCTCCGCCTGAACCGTAGCGGTAACGGAGTTGGTCTTCAGCGCGCCTACGTTGGAGAAGCCCTCTGCAAAGACGATATTTGCCCGATAGGTGGCGGTACCCGCCTCCGCGTTGGCAAAGTCCACCTCCGCCGTAATATCCTCTTCGGTCAGCTTGGTGATCTCATCCGCCGGTCCCCGTACCTTCACCGTCAGGCTGGCATTGATAATCTCTGCCGACAGCCCCTCCGGAACATTCAGGGCCCGGAAATTCTCCACGGTAAATTCCTTGGTGGTTACACCGGAAATCTGTACCGTCACCGTTACCTCCGACACGCCGGTCTGGTTGGTCACGCCCTCCGGCAGGGTAATGGGGAAGGTCAGCTTGCTGCTGGCATTCTCCACATCCGCAAGGCGGATGGTGCAGACCGTGAAGTTGTCTCCCAGCTCCGCCAGCACCGCCTCCCCGCCGGACACCCGCAGGGTATCCTGGGACAGGGTGATCCGGGTATTCTCCGCCGTAGCGCCGCCGCCATACACCACATCCGCCACCAGGGACACTTCCTTAATCCGCTGAATCTGCATCTCCAGGCGGACCTCTTCCACGCTGGTCACCACCTGCTCCGCATCCACCGGCTCCCCGTTCACATCGCACAGGGTATAGCGGTAGCTTTCGCTGATGGATTTCACCTGCTCGGACAGATCCACCTCAATCTGGGCATGGTCAATCTGATCCACCACCGCAGCCGGTCCGGCCACCGTAATGGTGGGATTGTCCAGGACGGCATTCTCCGTATCATAAATATAATTTTCCGACCGGGTGCCCGTCCAGCTGACAGTCACGGGAATCTCCTTGGTCCTGCGGTAGTCCACGTCCACACTGATGACCTGAGGATTCCGGGATTCTTCCGTCAGAGCACTGCTGTTGACATTGCTGGGATAAACCACCGTGTAAACCAGGTCAATGTCTTCCCCCGGTTCATTGATCTTGGACAAGTCAACCTTGACCGTCAGGCCGTTGCTGTTGGTGATTTTGTTCAGCTCTCCCCGGGGTCCGGACAGATGCACCGACACGGAGCTGACGGAACGGCTGGTCACCATCAGGTTGTCCTCGTTCAGAAGGGACTCTCCTTCCATCACCACGGGGACATTGTAGTAAGTTCTGTCATCCTGCTGGCTCACCGTGTTCACCACATACAGCCACAGGCCAAAGGCAACCGCCAGGGACAGCAGGATAGAGTACAGCTTATTTCGTTTCATGCCCGTCCTCCTTGCCGTGCTTGGTCAGCTTTTTCTTCACCTGTTCCAGCAGGTCCCCCCGTTCCTCCTTTTTCTGGTCCGGGTTCAGCTCATTCTGCAGCAGCTTCTCCAGCGTCTGGGGCGCCAGATGCCGCTTGAGCATTCCCCCAACCGCCACGGAGATGGTGCCGGTTTCCTCGGAGACCACCACCACCACAGCGTCGGTCACCTCGCTGGTGCCCAGCGCCGCATGGTGCCGGGTGCCCAGCTCCTTGGGCATATTGGGATTCTTGGACAGGGGCATCACGCAGCCGGCGAAGGCGATTCTCCCCTCCCGGATGATCACCGCTCCGTCATGGAGAGGGGAATTGTGGAAGAAGATGTTCCGCAGCAGCTGCTCGGACACCAAGGCGTCGATTTGGGTGCCGGTCTTATAGTATTCATTCAGGTGCTGCTCCCGGGCGAAGACAATCAGCGCTCCCACCTTCTCCTCGCTCATGATCTCGCAGGCCCGGACGGTCTGGGTAATCATGGCGTCCACTTCCTGAACCGGCTTGGTGGAACCGAAAAAATTCCGCAGACGTACGGTGCCCAGGTGGTCCAGCATCCGCCGCAGCTCCGGCTGGAACAGCACCACGAAGGCCAGAAGACCGACGGCCAGCAGCTGGTTGAGCAGCCAGTTCAGGGTGTACAGCTTCAGAATGCCGGTGGCGCCGGCAACCAGCACCAGCAGCACAACCGTCCGGGTCAGCCGCATCATGTGCGGCGTCCGGATCAAGGGCAGCAGCTTATATATCAGAAAGGCAACCACCAGAATATCCAGGTAATCGTTCCACTGCATACTCCGAAGGTTTTGGAAGAAATTCTGAAGGGTATCCATCATATCCGTTCCCCTTTTTATGTCAACTATTCCACAGAGCAGAATCCGCTAGCGTATACTGATCTATTATCTGTATCATTATAGCGAATCCAAAAGCCAATGGCAATAGTCATTGTGTAAATTTTTTATTTCTGAAACCGGGGAATCCCCGCCGCTGCCCGGAGGAAAGCCGCAGTATCCCCATCGCTGCTGCTCCAGCCGAAGCTGACCCGCACGGTACCCGATTCCACCGTTCCGGCGCTCTCATGGGCCAAAGGGGCGCAATGCAGGCCGGCACGCACCGCAATCCCCTGCTGAGCCAGCAGCTGCGCCGCCTCCTCGCAGTCCGTTTCCGGCAGGAAGGAGAGGGTGGCCGCCTGATGCTCCCCGGCGAATACCCGCATTCCCAGCCTTTCCAGCCCGGCGGCGCACCGCTTCAGCTGCCGGTGCTCCCGGCGCAGCAGTGCAGCAGTGCCCAGCTTCTCCACAAATGCCATGCCCCGGTTCAGTCCGGCAATTCCCGGCACGTTCAGGGTCCCGGCTTCCAGCCGCTCCGGCAGGTCCTCCGGCATGGTCTGCATTCGGGATGCGGTTCCGGTCCCGCCATATACCAGCGGCTGCCCCGGCCGGGCGCACAGCAGCAGTCCGGTACCCTGGGGCCCCAACAGCCCCTTGTGTCCCGGCATGGCAATAAAATCCGCCCCCAGCTTCTCGAAGTGCACCGGCAAAGTCCCGGCAGACTGAGCGGCGTCAATGACAAAGGGAATCCCCCGCCGACGGCACAGATCGGCAATCTCTTCCACCGGCAGAATATAGCCGAACACGTTGGAGACGTGGGTGAACACCGCTGCCTGAACCCCCGGGGTCAGGGCTTTGTCAAACGCCTCCAGGGTATCCTGCCAGTCAAAAAGTCTGCGGCCCGCCACCTGGATTTCCGCCCCCAGGGCATGGAGGGGCCGGGTGACGGCGTTGTGCTCAAAGCCGGATATCACCACCCGGCCGCCGGGTTTGACCAGAGAGCGTATGGCAATGTTCAGCCCCTGGGTGCAGCTGGCGGTGTGCACCACCTGTTCCGGACGGCAGGAAAAGAGTCTTGCAGCCGTTTCCCGGCAGGCATAGACCTGACGGGCCGCCTCCATGGCGGCCTCATACCCGCCCCGGCCCGGATTGGCACAGGAGGCCATAGCCCCCAGCACACTCCGGTACACCCCGGCTGGCTTGGGGAAAGAGGTCGCCCCAAAATCCAGATAGATCATAACGCCACTTCCTCAAACATTCCGTCATCCTTATGCCAGTAAATCCGGCGCATGGGCACCTTGGCCTGGCGCAGCTGCTCCGCCTGAAGGCGGATGTCCTGCGACAAGACCCGCAGGGCATAGCCGCAGCCCTGCTCTTCCATCCATTTCGGGGTACGCTGCATGGTGCAGCGCACGCCGCCCCGGGAAATCAACCGCTCCGCCCGCTGGGCAAAGGTGATGGAGCGGAAGGTAATAAAATAGTGTTTCATCGGCAACCCCTCCCGGCTCAATCTATGCGCCTTTCCCCCGGCAGGTGCCCAATTTCCCCAGGTAGTTCCCGCCGGTTGTGAAAACCCCCAAAAAAAGCTGCAGTTTTCCCGGAATGTCTATTGAATTTTGCCAAGGTATCCGTTATAATGATTTTATCCGAATCAAAGGAGGCTCACCATGGAACATCACAACCCCCTGCTGACCCAGCAGAAAAGCGGTCATAAATTCATCACAATCGGCGAAATCATGCTTCGCCTTACACCCCCGAACTATCAGAAAATCCGTATGGCCAACGAATTTGAGGCTACCTACGGCGGCAGCGAGGCCAACATTGCCCTGGCTCTGGCGAATCTGGGAATCGACTCCACCTTCTTCTCCGTGGTTCCCAACAATTCCATCGGCAAAAGCGCCATCCGGATGCTCCGCTCCAACGATGTCCACTGCACCCCGGTGATCCTCTCCACGCCGGAGGAAACGCCCACCCACCGGCTGGGCACCTACTACCTGGAGACGGGCTACGGCATCCGGGCCAGCAAGGTCACCTACGACCGGAAGCACTCCGCCATTACCGAGTATGATCTGAGCAAGGTGGACATCCCCAAGCTTCTGGAGGGCTTCACCTGGCTGCACGTTTCCGGCATCACCCCCGCCCTGTGCCCCAGCTGCGCGGACTTTATCCTGGGGTGCCTGAAAGTCGCCAAGGAGCTGGGCCTTACCACCAGCTTTGACGGCAACTTCCGCTCCAAGCTGTGGACCTGGGAGGAAGCCCGGGATTACTGCACCGAGTGCCTGCCCTATGTGGATGTGCTGCTGGGCATTGAGCCCTATCATCTGTGGAAGGACGAAAACGACCACAGCAAGGGCGACTGGAAGGACGGCGTACCCCTCCAGCCCAGCTATGAGCAGCAGGATGAGGTGTTTCAGCACTTCATTGAGCGCTATCCCAACATCCAGTGCATCGGACGCCATGTGCGCTATGCCCACTCCGGCTCCCAGAACAGCCTGAAGGCCTTCATGTGGTACCAGGGACATACCTTTGAGAGCAAGCTCTTCACCTTCAATATCCTGGACCGGGTGGGCGGCGGCGACGCCTTCGCCAGCGGCCTGATCTACGCCATGATGCGCGGCTACAAGCCCATGGATATGGTGAATTTCGCCGTTGCCAGCTCCGTCATCAAGCATACCATCCACGGCGACGCCAACATCACCGACGATGCCGGCGCCATTAAGGAAATCATGAACATGAAGTTCGACATCAAGCGCTGAGAAAAGCGCAGTTGTGCCCCGGCGGACGGGAAAACCGTCCGCCGGGGCACATTGTCATTCTTCCAGCAGGCACACCGCATGGCAGGCCATGCCTTCCCCGCTGCCGGTGAAGCCCAGCTTTTCCTCGGTGGTGGCTTTCACATTCACCCGGTCCGGCAGAATGTGAAGGCTCTCGGCAATATTCTGCTCCATCCGGCCGATGTAATCCTTCAGCTTGGGCTTCTGGGCGATCATGGTCACGTCAATATTGCTGATCCGGTAGCCCGCCTGGGCCACCTTCTGCCCCACAATCTCCAGCAGCACCCGGGAGTCCGCTCCCTTGTACCTGGGGTCGGTGTCCGGGAAGTGCCGTCCGATGTCACCCAGTCCCGCGGCGCCCAGCAGCGCGTCGGACACCGCGTGGAGCAGCACATCCGCGTCGCTGTGTCCGTCCAGGCCCAGGGCATAGGGAATCTTCACCCCGCCCAGAATCAGGTCCCGGCCCTCCACCAGCCGGTGAACGTCATATCCATGTCCGATTCTCATTCCATTTCCTCCAGCAGAGTCTGCGCGATTTTCAGGTCCAGAGGGGTGGTGACCTTCAGGTTCCGCTCGTCCCCCTCCACGATTTTCACCTTCATCCCCATCTGCTCCACGGCGGAGCAGTCATCGGTGACGGTGAGATTCTCCTGCTCCACCTTTTTCATGGCGCCCCGGAGCAGGTCAAAGTCAAATACCTGGGGCGTCTGGACGGCGTACAGCAGGGCGCGGTCCGGCGTGCTCTCTACCACGCCCCCCCGCACCACTTTGATGGTGTCCTTCACCGCAATGGCCGGCGCGGCGGCGCCGTAGGTGTTGGCCGCCCGGATGGCACGGTCAATCACCTGCCAGGTGACCAGGGGCCGGGCGCCGTCATGGATGGCTGCCAGCTGGATTCCGTCAGACAGGGCGTTCAGCCCCCGGTGCACCGATTCCTGGCGGCTTGCCCCACCGGCCACCACCGCCCGCACTTTGGGCATATCCCCGCACAGGCTGGTAATGGGGGCAATCAGGTCCTCCCGGGTGACCACCACAATCTCCGAAACCGCGTCACAGTTCTGAAACTGCCGGACGGTCCGCTGAATCATGGGCTCCCCTCCCAGCTGGGCCATCACCTTGTCGATGCCTCCCATCCGGGAGGCGGAACCGGCGGCCACAATCACCGCCCCGCAGGTTTTCAGGGGCAGCAGCTTCCGCATGGGACGGGTCACTTTGGTAATATCCATGGGGTCACAGCTCCTTTACCAACTGTTTGTAGTGGTCCCCCCGGACCATGAAATTCTTGAACTGGTCGAAGGCGGCGCTGGCCGGGCTCATCAGCACCACATCCCCGGGCTCTGCGACGGCTGCCGCTGCCTGCACCGCCGGGTCAAAGCTTCCGCAGTCCACAATTTCCAGTTCCTTGGGATTGTATTCCGGGCAGCTTTCCACTGCCTGGCGAATTTTCGGTCCGGTGGCGCCCCCCAGGAACAGCTTCTTCACATGGGCGCAGATTTCCGGCCCCAGAACGTCGTAGGGTATGTGCTTGTCATAGCCTCCGGCGATGAGAATCACCTTCTGAGGGAAGCTGCGCAGGCCGGCAATGGTCCGGCTGGGAGAGGAAGCGATGGAATCGTTGTAGAACCGCACCCCGTCCTTCACCCGAACCAGCTCAATCCGATGCTCCACGCCGCCGAAGGTTTTGGCCACATGGCGGATTATCTCGTCCTCCACCAGCCCCTCCACCATGGCAATGGCGGCCATGTAATTCTCTACATTATGGACACCGGGAATGAGGATGTCCTCCATGGGAAGCACCGGCACCCCATGGCGGCAGATTACCCCATTCTCCAGACACACATCCGCCTTGCCCAGCCGGGAGAAGAAGCGGGTGGTGCCGTTGCCCCGGAACTGGGCGGTGATGGCATTGTCGGCATTGAGAATCAGAAGTCCGCTTTCGTCCTGATAGCGGAAAATGTTGGTCTTGGCCTGAACATACTCCGCCATGTCCTTGTGAATGTCCAGGTGGTTGGGCGCCAGATTGGTAATCACCGCCCGAGCAGGGCTGTGGGTCATGTCCATCAGCTGGAAGGAGCTCAGCTCCACCACCGCATAATCCGACGGCTTCATCTGCCGCACCAGAGGCAGCAGCGGGGTTCCGATGTTTCCACCCAGCCAGACCGTCTTTCCTGCTGCCTTCAGCATTTCCGACACCAGGGTGGTGGTGGTGGTTTTTCCGTCGGAGCCGGTCACCGCCAGCAGCGTACAGGGACAGACGGAGAAGAACACCTCCATCTCCGAGGTAACTTTCGCCCCCCGGGCCCGCAGAGCCGCAATGGCAGGATTGTCCGGGTGCATTCCCGGGGTGCGGAACACCACGTCCGCCTCCACGTCGTTCAGATACCCTTCCCCCACATGAAGCCTGCAGCCCAGCTTTTCCAGCTCCAGAACCTCCTCGTCCAGCTGCTCCCGAGGCGTCTTGTCACAGCCCAGCACCCGGCAGCCAAATTCCAGCAGCAGCCGCACCAGGGGACGATTGCTCACACCCAGTCCCAGCACCGCAATGGACTTGCCCTGAAGTCCCTGAAAATATTCTTCAAACGCAGACATGATACCGCTCCTCATTTCCTGTGAAAATCCGCAGCCCAGCGCCGCTTATCCCTACTAGTATATACATCCGGGAAAGATTTTGCAAGACATTTGACATTTGCTCCGCTTTGCAGTACAATAGCGGAGCAACCGGACCGGACAGCCGCGGATGGAGGCCCAAAGGCCCCAGATGAGGAAAGTCCGGGCTCCACAGGGCAGGGATAACGGGTAACGCCCGCCGAGGGTGACCTCAGGACAAGTGCAACAGAGAGATACCGCCGGAGGGCTTGCCCTTCGGTAAGGGTGAAAAGGTGCGGTAAGAGCGCACCCGGCCCATGGTGACATGGGTTCCACGCTGTAAACTCTATCCCGGAGCAACGCCGTGGAGGAACACAAGGTCGGCCCGACCGTTCCGAGGAGGCGGCTTGACCCCACGGGCAACCGTGGGGCTAGATAGATGGCTGTCAAGACAGAACCCGGCTTACAGGTTCGTGTTGCCAAAGCACCGCTTTTCGCGGTGCTTTCTTTCGTAAACCCGCAAAAGCCCCCAGCCAAACGGCTGGGGGCAAAATGCGTCAGAACCTGAGATTAGTCGCGGACCTCGGTGACAACACCGGAGCCAACGGTACGGCCACCTTCACGGATAGCGAAACGCAGGCCCTTCTCAATGGCGATGGGGGTGATCAGCTCCACGTTCATGACCACGTTGTCGCCGGGCATGCACATCTCAACGCCTTCGGGCAGGGAGATGATGCCGGTCACGTCGGTGGTACGGAAGTAGAACTGGGGACGATAGTTGTTGAAGAAGGGGGTATGGCGGCCGCCTTCCTCCTTGGACAGGACGTAAACCTGGCCAGCGAACTTGGTGTAGGGGTGGATGGAACCGGGCTTGCACAGAACCTGGCCACGCTCGATGTTCTTCTTGTCGATACCACGCAGCAGAGCGCCGATGTTGTCGCCGGCTTCTGCGTAGTCCAGCAGCTTGTGGAACATTTCGATGTCGGTCACGACGGCGCTCAGCTTGTCCTCACGCAGACCAACGATTTCCACGGGCTCGTTCTTCTTGACAACGCCACGCTCCACACGGCCGGTAGCAACGGTACCACGGCCGGAGATGGTGAAGACGTCCTCAACGGGCATCAGGAAGGGCTGGTCAGCCTTACGGTCGGGAGTGGGGATATAGTCGTCGACAGCGTCCATCAGAGCCTTGATGCAGGCATACTCAGGAGCCTCGGGGTCCTTGGACTCGGAGATCAGAGCGTTCAGAGCGGAACCCTGGATAACGGGGATGTCGTCGCCGGGGAACTCGTAGAAGGACAGAGTCTCACGGATCTCCATCTCAACCAGCTCCAGCAGCTCAGCGTCATCAACCAGGTCAGCCTTGTTCATGAACACAACGATGGAGGGCACGCCAACCTGACGAGCCAGCAGCAGGTGCTCCTTGGTCTGAGCCATGGGGCCGTCGGTAGCAGCGATAACCAGGATAGCGCCGTCCATCTGAGCAGCACCGGTGATCATGTTCTTGATATAGTCGGCGTGGCCCGGGCAGTCAACGTGAGCGTAGTGACGCTTGTCGGTCTCGTACTCAACGTGAGCGGTGTTGATCGTGATACCACGAGCCTTCTCTT